>CAZNKI010000033.1:7622-39592 GCA_964573665.1 uncultured Candidatus Cloacimonadota bacterium
CGTAGGTGTTCTGACTGGAAGTATGTCAGCAGGAATGATTCAAGATTGCTATGCAACAGGAAATGTAACAGGTACAAACTCCGTAGGTGTTCTGACTGGAAGTATGTCAGCAGGAATGATTCAAGATTGCTATGCAGTAGGAAATGTAACAGGTACAAACTCCGTTGGTGGTCTGACTGGGAGTATGTCAGCAGGGATGATTCAAGATTGCTATGCAGTAGGAAATGTAGTGGGTGAGTCAAATGTTGGAGGATGCTTAGGATATATTATCAATAGCACAATTCAATCTAGTTATTCAAGTGTACAAGTCAATGGTATTGAAAATGTAGGTGGATTTATTGGATTACACGCAAATAACAGCATGATTCAGAATAGCTATTCTTGTGGAGATGTAATACGGATTAATGGTGATAATACCACTTTTGGTGGATTTTGTGGTTATAATTCTGATTCGAAAATATTCAATTCTTATAGTCTTGGAAAAGCAATCCAAAGTCAGAACGGATTCATCTGGACTGATAGAGGATTTCTAGGCGGATTACATCCAATGAGTAACTTTGAAATGACAGGAAATTTCTTCTGTACTGAAACATCTGAAGCAACTTCTTCACAAGGTATATGGTGGGGTTCCTCGCAACCACCTATCGGCTTGGATATTGCACATATGCAATTTTTGCCAACTTTTACTAATGCAGCTTGGGATTTTAATGAGATATGGTTTACAATTCCTGAATATAATATGTACCCAAGACTGAGAGGAGTCAAAGATATTTATGCTAATACAACAAAAGGATTTGCACCTTTAACTGTAAATTTTCATGGTTTATCAGGAAATGAAAATCAAGCTTCTTGGTTCTGGGATTTTGGTGATGGAGAAACATCCACACTTCAAAATCCTTCTCATCAATATACGACTATTGGAGTATTTGCTGTATCACTTACAGTAAATGATGGTCAAGATTCTTACACGATCATAAAACCAAACTATGTCACAACAACTGGACATTTAAGTAGTTTTCAGCTGATTGCACCTTCAACTTTTACAACTGATCTTGATGTGTTTCCTAAGTTTGAATGGAGTTCAATAAATACTCGTGATATGATTCCTTTTCATTATAAAGTATATTTATCAACCAATCCTTCTTTCCCTCAGGCAACCACAACGATTTATCAAACGCAAAACACATATTTATATCCGCCCAAAGACTTGAGAGTAAATACTACATATTTTTGGAAAGTGAAAGCTTGTTTTGAAGACAATACAGAAATTCTGGCAGATATGGGTGGTCAGGCATATTGGATGCTGACCACAGTTCCACAAACAGCACAAACATTTCCTATGATAAATGGTCTAATCCAAGATGACCGAACACTGAGAAAAGAAAATTCACCCTACTGGTTCAGTGTAAATCCAGGTACGGATATCTATAAAAATTTAACTATTGAAGCAGGTGTTGAATTAAGATTTGCCAGCAATGTTGGGCTGACTCTAAGGGGAAACTTATACTGTAACGGGGCAGTTGCAGATTCCATATTAATGATGGGATATAATGATAATACTTATTGGAATGGAATAAACATTATCTATGATATGAGTGATAATTTAGAGGTAAATGACACCTCATACTTATCAGGAAACAGATTAAATTATGTTATTGCAAAAAATATTAATGGGATATTTTTGAATAGTCCCAATACTAATTTCTATATTTCTAATAGTAGAATTAACAATACTGATAGAGCAATAAACTGTGGTGAAGGTTCTTATTTCTTCAACAATAGCTTTTCTGGAAGCACTACTGGGATAGATACTGGCATTATTGGTGGAGTATATTTTTCAAACAATGTGATCAGTGGATTTTATAATGCTCTGAGCTGTAATAGCCAGGCAACCATAATCAACAATCAGGTTGTCAATAATCGAGGTAATGGAATTACAGGTGGTTCATTGTTCACAGATTGTATTGTAACAAACAATGGAGGATATGGGATAACTTGTGAAACAAACGCATTATTAGATAATGTAATGATCTTAAACAATAATGGACAAGGAATCATAGGTGGTTTGACATTTATAGATTGCGAGATAAATTACAATACAGGTTCAGGAGTCACATGTAGCGACAATGCTACATTTTTAAATAGTATTATTTCTGGTAATCAAGGCTATGGTGTAAGTGGTGGTATTCAGTTTTCAAATTGTACTGTATCGAATAATGGATCCTATGGAGTTAATTGTAACACAGAAGCTGAGTTATTTAATACCACAATATCAGGAAACAATGATCATGGTATTAATGGTGGATTAAATTTCACCAATTGTACTGTATCGAATAATGGAGATTATGGGGTAAGCTGCAATACACTTGCCTTTTTGTCAAATTGCATAATAAGTGGTAATTTAAACTATGCAATTTTCGGAGGTCGATCTTTTACTGATTGTGATTTTATAAACAATAGAGGAGAAAACACTATTACTGTTAATACTTTATTGCCTGCCTACTTCATCAATAATAATTTTCAAAACAATGCCAGTCTCCATCGGTTGATCCTATTATCTGCTGAATCGTTATCGTTTATCGATAATGATATAAGTTACAATACAACAACAAGTTTCCATTCTTCGAATAGACAGATGATGGAATTTTGTTTGCTTACCGATGCCGTATTAAATTCAAACAATATGATAAATAATATCTGTGCTATGAATTTATTTAAACTGAATGCTGAAACTCTAGATTTTGATAGCAACAATGTTGTGTCAAATCAAGTTAACAATCTATATTTTTATTATGATAACAATGGACTCACATTCAATGTCAGCAATACAGCCTCTATGGATAACAATCTGTTAAAACAGAATACTTTCCGAGATAACCTCATTGAACTTCAAAATGCAACAGCTAGTTATACCTTAACAAATAACTTTATTACTTACAATAATGCATTGCTAGATACTGGACTTTCTATTCTGAAATGTTTTGCAGGGAATGTGACTTTTAACTACAATACTATATCTTTTAATCAGCTAAATGCCATACCAGAAGGAAAGGGAGCAATTTGGGCATATAGCGGAAATGTCAGTATTGACCGTAATACTCTCACCAATAACACTGCCATCAGTAATGCCTCAGCAATATATATTGAGAATCAAAGTACTTGTATTGTTACAAAAAATCTGATAACAAATAATAATGCTCCTTTTGCATTATGGGGAACCGCTCACGAAATAAGAGATAACAACTTCTATAGAAACCTAGACATTAATTCACAATTAAAAAATATCAGATATACTTCTCCAGCGAATAAAAGCTATCTATACAACTTTTGGGGAACCAGAAGTGACCAAGGCAATATAAATCCAACCCTATATCATAATAACTATGAATCATCCCTAGGAGTATTAACTTATCAACCCATACGTACCGCTCCATCGCCTTTTACTCCCAGCCAGATGGCAGTTGTAGATAATGTGTTAATCACAAGTACAGCAAATAGTATGACTCCAGTTAATGACGGAGTATTTCTAGAGAACAGTATAAATATCTGCGTTATTGGAGAGGATGGAAATGCATTTTCTCAGGATATTACTGAGGTTAGTGTGATAAACATGACTACAGGATTCCCATTGCAACCATTCTTATGGGAAACAGGTGTAAATACAGGAATCTTTAGAGGTACTATATACTTGTCAAATACAGTTTACAACCCTCAACAAAATATTTTGGCAGCAGCAGAAGGAGATATATTGCGTATTCAATCGACAATTGACCCAGGAAAAGTTTGTTATATTCCAGTAATTGTTAGTAGACCATCTATTGTCTTGCCTGATTCATTCACTCTTGAAGAAGATAGTCATTTGGTAGTAGATTTCTCACTTTATACCAGTGATCCTGAGAATGATTCATTATCTGTGTCTGTTTCGGGAAATCAGAACATCACTGTTAGTATTGCAGGAATGTCAATCACCTTTGGGACATTAGCCAATTGGACAGGAACAGAAACTATAACTTTTACTGTTGATGATAATCATGGTAGCCCAACATCTTCAGATTTGGTTACATTGATAGTAACTCCTGTCAACGACGCACCAATGATTGCTTTACCAACAGACTTTAGCTGCCATGAAGATATTGCCATGGTCCTAGACTTCTCAGGTTTTATCTCTGATATAGATAATGCTTTATCTGAACTGGTTCTGTTTGCTGACAACAGTGACCATATCTTTGTCAGTATTGATGGTCATCAGGTGACTCTGACGCCTGCGCTGAACTGGTCAGGTACGGAAACACTAAGCTTTACCGTCAATGACGGAGTTGTTCGTAACGCAAGCAAGCTCCTTGAGAATAGAAATAGACAAGCAGGTAGCTTGACTAACGGAAGAGCAAGCGATAACGGTATAGTTTCTGTTACTTTTGCTCCGATGAATGATGCACCACATATTGTTCAAACTATCACACCAATTACTTTTGATGAAGACACTGTCTTTAATACTTTAAATCTTAATACTATTTTCTCTGATGTTGATTTACCTTATGGAGATCATTTATCTTATTCCGTTTCACAGCATGAAGGCATAAACACTGTTATCAACAATGGTCAAGTGACGATTACTCCAAATACAAATTGGCATGGTACACATACACTCACTTTTGTGGCTACTGATGATAGTTTAGCTACTATTAGCACGGATGTTGTTTTAACAGTGAATAATGTGAATGATGCGCCTGCAATAGCTATGGGGAACTTATTTATTTGTGAAGACCAGCCATTAATCATTGATGCATCTGCATATATCAGTGATATTGATAATGATATAAGTGAACTGATAATAAGTGGTATTAGTTCAGCTCATATCAATGTGAATATTCAAAACCATATTATTACTTTTACACCAGAAGCTAATTGGTCTGGAATGGAAACACTTACCTTTACTGTTGATGATGGCGTATTAAGAAAAGGTAATACACGACTTAATAATTCTCAAACTATTGAGTTTACTGTTTATCCAATGAACGATACACCACATATTGTTCAAACTATCACACCAATTACTTTTGATGAAGACACTATCTTTAATACTTTGAATCTTAATACAATATTCTCAGATGTTGATTTACCTTATGGTGATCATTTAGCTTATAGTGTTTCTCAACACGAAGGGATTACTACTACAATCAACAGTGGACTTGTGACTATCACTCCTAATGCTAATTGGTATGGTATTTATACACTCACCTTTACTGCTACTGATGATAGTTCTGCATTTGTGAGTACGGATGTAGTGGTTACAGTAAGTCCTGTCAATGATGCACCTGTTCTTGCATTACCTCAAATCTTCTCCTTTGATGAAGATACAATATTGCAAGTTGATTTCACACCATTTATTTCTGATATAGATACACCAATGAATCAGTTAAGCTTATCAAGTCAAAATACAGAACATCTGAATGTACAGGTTCAAGGATTTATGGTGACTATCGTTCCAGCTCTCAATTGGAATGGAAGTGAAAACTTAACCTTTAGTCTGAGTGATCAAGGAACAGTAGTCTTTGCTAATGCATCACAAGATCAAAGAAAAAGATTAAAATCAACTATTAGTCGTGAAACGGTAAATGCCTCGGTATTGATTACAGTAAATCCAATCAATGATGCACCAATCCTTGTATTACCAGATTCCATCAGTTTTAATGAAGATACTCTTTTCAATTTCGATGTTAGTCCATACATTAGCGATGTTGATAATCAAAGCTTTGTTATCACTACAAATCAATCTTCTCATTTTAACTATATCGTACAAAACCAAAATATTAGTATTGCCCCTGCAAATAACTGGTTCGGTCAGGAATATCTATTTGTAACGGTCAATGATATGCAAACTCGTGCTAGTGTTACTGATAGTATGTTGATTATTGTTCATTCTATCAATGATACTCCTGTTATTCAAAGCGTGAGTCCAGACAGTGTAAGCATCCATATTTACACTCATATTCCACAGACGTTTACTGTAATTGCAAGTGATGTAGAAAGTCCTGTATTACAATACACATGGTCTATCAATAATGCTATTGTAGGAAGTGACTCTACTGCATTTACTCATCTCTTTGATACAGAAGGAGATTATACTGTAAAAGCGCTTATTTCGGACGGAGAGGACACTTGTGAAAGAAGCTGGATTGTATATGCACGCCCATTAAGTAATACGCCGTCGTTGATATTTAAAAATGAGTTATCTCAAAACTATCCAAACCCATTTAACCCTACAACGATGATCAGGTTCTCATTAAAAAAAGAAACAAGGGTGCAGTTAAACATCTACAATGCCAAAGGTCAATTAGTAAGAATACTTACTGAAAATGATTATCCTGCTGGTCTTCATACTGTAAAATGGGATGGTAAAGATGATCATGGGTCACAGGTTAGCTCTGGCGTTTATCTGTATCGCATAGAAAGTTCTGAATTTAATATGACTCGTAAGATGTTGATGATGAAATAGGTCTATAAATCAAAGGGCAGGGGCTTCCTGCCCTTATTTACTATTTGTAACACAACCTACCAGGTTGCTCATAGATTCTGTCCTTCCTAAAACTTTTTAGTTTGAGGATAATACATTTTCTTTTATCTCATTTTAAACAGGCACAGTTTTTTAAGTCAGTAATAATTGATCTTTATTCTTGACACAAAAGACTATATAAAAATATTTTGATTAGATAAGAAAAAATAGAAAGGAGTTCGAATGAAGACATTCACACCTAGACCTGGTGAAATTCAGCAAAATTGGTATATTATCGATGCTGAAAACCAAACATTAGGTCGTTTATCAACTAAAGTAGCTTCTATTCTTCGCGGTAAAAATAAACCTTATTTTAGCCCAAACATCGATACTGGTGATTTCATCGTGATCGTTAATGCTGAAAAAGTGAACTTAACCGGAAGTAAAGCACTACAAAAAGTTTACCAAAACTATAGTGGTTATCCTAGTGGTCTTAAAGAAACCTCTTACAAAAGAATGGTTGCTAATAAGCCTGAAGAAATCATTATCCACTCTGTAAAAGGAATGCTCCCTAAAAATGCTTTAGGAAGACAAATGATCAAAAAATTAAAAGTTTATGCCGGTACTGATCATCCTCATACCGCTCAAAAACCTGTTATTTTACCTTAATTGGAGGCTATTGAATGCAATATTTTGATGCAGTCGGAAGAAGAAAAACAGCAGTTGCACGCGTAAGAATCACTCCTGGAACAGGTAAAAGAATGATTAATGCTGTTCCAATGAAAAAATATCTTGCTCGTGAAATCTTGGAAATGGTTGTTGAACAACCTTTCGAATTAGTGACTTTAAGTGACAAATTTGACCTTAAAGTAAACGTTCGTGGCGGTGGCTTATCTAGCCAGGCAGGTGCCATCAGACATGGTATCTCTCGCGCACTTATTAAATACGATGAAACATTACGCCCTGTCTTAAAAGCAAAAGGATTATTAACACGCGACTCAAGAATGGTTGAAAGAAAAAAACCTGGTCGTCCAAAAGCAAGAAAGAGATTCCAATTCTCTAAACGCTAAAATTATTATTACGACGGGAGAGGAGTTGCGAGGCGGTGTTTTCGTTGCTTGAAAACTGAATCGCTTAGATCCACCCGGCTATATAACCGTAAAGGAGTAAAAATGACTGTAGTTTCTATGAAACAACTACTCGAAGCTGGCGTTCACTTTGGTCATCAAACCCATAAGTGGAACCCTAAAATGAAAAAATATATTTTCATTAAAAGAAATGGTATTCATATCATTGATTTAAAACAAACCGTTGATTCTATCAACGAAGCATATCAGTTCTTAAAAGATGTCGCTCGTAAAGGCGAACAAATTTTATTCGTTGGTACAAAAAAACAAGCGCAGGAAGCTATTGAAAAAGCTGCTCAGGAAGCTGATGTAAGTTATGTTAGCTATCGCTGGTACGGCGGTATGCTTACTAACATGCAAACCATCCGCAAATCTGTTGAAAAAATGGAATTCATCGAAGATTTAATGAATAATCCTGCTAATTTCAGCAATTATACCAAACTTGAACAAATCAAAATGAAAAGAGAACACGCAAAAATCGTTCAGGCTTTAGGTGGAATTCGTAAATTAGAAAGAAAACCAGGCGCTGTTTTTATCGTTGATACCGTTAAAGAAGCAATTGCTGTGCACGAAGCTCGTAAATTAAACATCCCTATTATCGGTATGGTTGATACAAACTGTGATCCTGATGTTGTCGATTACGTCATCCCTTCAAATGATGATGCTATTCGCGCTGTTGAATTAATCGCTCTTACATTAGCTAATGCTGTTAAAGAAGGTCGTCAAATCGCTGAAGAAGGCGCTGCTCCCGTTCAAGCTGCTGCTGAAACAGTTGACACCGATAACAACGCTGATGAAGATATCGATTTATTAAACATTATTGATAACTTAGAAAATCCTGAAGATAAAGAAGATTCTTCTAATTAATATATCGTTTTGAAAGAGAGACGAAGGTCTCTCTTTTTTTTTAAAATTTTAATCTATAAGGAGTTATAAAATGGAAATTACCGCTTCATTAGTTAAAGAATTACGTGAAAAAACCGGTGCAGGAATGATGGAATGCAAAAAAGCACTCGTTGAAAAAAATGGAAATATCGAAGAAGCTATCAATTGGTTAAGAGAAAAAGGCATCGCTAAAGCTGCTTCTAAATCTGATAGAGAAACTAAAGAAGGTCGTATCTATTCTTATATTCATTCAAACAACAGAATCGGTTGTATTGTTGAAATTAACTGCGAAACAGATTTCGTTGCTCGTACTGATGATTTTGAAGAATTATGCAAAAACATCTGTATGCAAATCGTTGCAAACAACCCTTTAGCTTTAAGATCTGAAGATCTCGATCCAAAAGTTGTTGAAAATGAAAAAGAAGTTTATCGTAACAAAGCGATCAATGATGGTAAAGATGAAAAATTCGTCGACAAAATCGTTGATGGTCAGTTAACTAAATTCTTCAAAGAAAATTGCTTACTCTCTCAAGAATATATCAAAGATGATAAAAAAACTGTTCAAGATATCATCAATGAAACAATTACCAAAACTGGTGAAAACATTCAAATCGCTCGTTTTGTAAGATTCTCTCTTGGTGAATAATGATGAATACCTATCAACCCGAAAAGATACATAGAATTATTCTAAAAATCAGTGGTGAATATCTATCAGGTCAATCTGGGTTTGGTTTTGATAATCTCATTCTGGACCAAATTTGTAATGAAATTCTGGAAATTAAAGATATGGGTTATCAAATTGGAATTGTAATTGGCGGTGGAAACTTCTTTAGAGGTGGAGAACACCCAGAAGTTCATCGTGCATCTGCTGATAATGTAGGCATGCTTGCTACATTGCAAAATGCAATTGTAATGGCTAATGTTCTGCAAACAAAGAGTGATGCCGTTGAAGTATTCTCAGCTTTTGAATGCCAGAAAATGGCACGCCTTTATACCTACCAAAGCGCTAATGAATCACTCAACAATCGTAAAATCTGCTTCTTTGCTGGTGGAACTGGAAATCCTTTCTTCACCACTGATACAGCGGCTGTCTTACGTGCGATTGAATTAAACTGCGATTTGGTACTCAAAGGTACAAAAGTTGACGGTGTTTATACTGCTGATCCTAAAAAATATCCCGATGCTCAGTTTATTCCTGATCTTACCTATAGTGAAGCGCTGGAAAAACAACTGAATATTATGGATATGACTGCTTTTTCGCTTGCTCGTGATTACAATGTCCAAATTAAAGTATTCAATATCGGTAAAAAAAATAATATTAAAGAATCTCTTATAAAAAAAGATAATGGAACCTTTGTCCATTGCTAAGGAGAATATAATGGAAGATATCGTAAAACAGGCTGATGAAAAAATGCTAAAGACCTTTGAATCTTTAGCGCATTTATACTCTAAAACACGTACAGGCAGAGCCAGTGCTTCCATTCTTGATGATATCAAAGTCAACTATTATGGCACTCCTACACCTGTAAAACAGCTCGGAAATATCAATATCCCTGAACCTCGTATGATTATTCTGCAACCTTGGGATAAAACGACACTTTCTGAAATTGAAAAAGCGATCCTTGCTGCGAATCTTGGAATGACGCCTGAAAATGATGGAAATGTCATTCGTTTACCTTTCCCTCCGCTTACTGAAGAGAAAAGAAAAGATATCGTAAAAGGTATCAAAAAACAAGCTGAAGATTCAAAAGTGGCTGCAAGAAATGTACGTAGAGATTTCAACGAAGCTGTAAAAAAATCTAAAAAAAATAGCGAGATTACCGAAGATCAGGAAAAAAAGATCCTCGATGATATTCAAAAACTCACCGATAAATGGATCGAAAAAATTGACGATCTTGCTAAAAACAAAGAAAAAGAAATTATGGATATCTAATATCCTTATGATTAAAAAGGCAGATTTTTATCTGCCTTTTTTTGTAACATAATTATCTCCAAGGGTTATGTATATAGTTCTATAGAATTTGAGGATGTGAATATGATGAAAATGAATGAGAAAGATGAAAAAGAGATAATCTTACAAGCTAAGACTGATTTCAAAGCTTTTGATTATATCTATGAGAAGTATATGCCTACTATTTTTAATTATGTCATGTATCGTGTGTACAACAGAGAAATCGCCGAAGATATCGTTTCTGTCGTTTTCTACAAAGCTATGAAAAACCTGGCACTGTTCAAATGGAGAAAGATTCCCTTCTCAGCTTGGCTCTATCGAATCGCTTTTAACGAAATTTGCAACTACTCAAAAAAAGAAAAAAGACACGATAAAATTAAAAAGTCATACAATATTGAAAATGAAGATAGACATATTGATAATTACAACGCTCACAATGAAAAATCTTTTGAATTCATTCATACTTATCTCAAACAACTCCCTGTGAAAGATCAGGATCTCATTACACTACGATTCTTTGAAAGAAAATCTTTCTATGATATTTCACAATTGACAGGGAAAAATGAAAGTACACTTAGAGTTAACTTGCACCGCGCTTTAAAAAAACTTGAAACCCTTATCCCAGAGGAGGTCTATCATGACGCGCTTAAACAAATTTCTATGTAGAATTAACAAACCTGACTTTCAAACGGGTCCTTTTTCTGTGAGATTGAAATATGAATTGAAGAATCAATTCTTTGATCAAAAACATTCTCAATTGTTTCCGATTATTTCTGTCTCAGTAATGACGCTAATGACCGTAATGATCGGTATGCTGATCTTTAAACCTCAAACAGCCTATAGACTCAATCAACTCGCTTTTAATCATAAAGACAATATTGATTACCTCTTATTCAACTCAGATGATAATAATGATTTCTCAAATCTCTCTGATCAAATTAAACCTGTTTCTATCAACTTCCAGGACTCACCTTTATCTATGATTGAAAATGATAAATCTTACATCCTTCACAAACTTACCGATGATACAAACCGTACGATAATCTATATCTCAGAAGTTAAGAAAAAAGTACAACCAAGAATCCTCTATTAATAATTACTTTATGAATAGAACTATTATATTTCTTCTATTGCTATCATTTTGCTCGTTTTTAACTGCCCAATCTCTCTACATCGGCATTTACATCAGCGATATGGATAAAGCGACACAGGCTAAACTTAAACTTAATGGCGGTGTTCGTATAGACTCTGTGATGGCAAACTCACCCGCTCAAAAAGCAGGCTTAAAGAAAAATCAAGTAATTATAAAAATTGATAACCATCTGATAAACAATGAATCAGACTTCCAAAAAGCACTTCAACATTATAAAGCCAATGACCGTATTCTTTTTACTGTCAAACATCATCAAAAAACTCAGGTTTATTCTATTAATACACAAAATAGAGACAATCTGATCAAAGACCTTTATCTGTATAACTATATTCAGAATCCATGGCTCTTTATTGGGATAGATGTACAGGCAATGAATGAGCAACTCTATGATTATTTTAAAGTAAGAAATGGTGTTTTAATCATCGATATTCGTGATCATTCCATCGCCTTAAAAAATGATCTTAAAGTAGGAGATATTATCACTCATGTGAATAATCATCCCGTGAATAATGAAGATCAATTGACCAAACAGCTTGCTCAAGGTTTGAGAAATCAACCCATAGTCTTAAACATTATTAGAAAAAGTAAGCATGTAAAGATTGCACTGGATCTGACAAATAAAAAATTGAATAACTTAAAAGCAAATCCAGACGAAGTATATATCATTGGACCTGATATCTACGATAGTGAACTCTATGGCTACTCCCAATCTAAAATCAATCAAGTCCTCAAACAATCTGATTCTGAAATCGAATCTGAAATTGAAAGACTCGAATCAGAAATTCAAGGCTTGAAAAAGAGAGTAAAGAAAAAATAGTTCTTCTGTTAAAAAATTAACAAATTGCTGGACATCTTTATTGCCTTTTTACTATTGGATTTAAGAAAACATATTAAGGGAGTTGCTATGTTAAATCCTGACGAACTTTATGAAAAGATTTTAAATCAGGATCAATTTTTCCTGATCTCTGGTCCTTGCGTCATTGAAGACGAAAAAATGATGATGAATACGGCTGAATTCCTTAAAAAGGAAACTGAAAAAAGAAATATCACACTCATTTTTAAATCCTCCTACGAAAAATCAAACAGAACAAACTATCATTCTTTTTCTGGACCAGGTATGAACAAAGGTCTTAAATTACTTCAAAAGATCAAAGAAACATACGATCTGCCAATCCTTACAGATGTACACGAGACAAATGAAGTTGATGAAGTCGCTCAAGTCGCTGATGTGATTCAAATTCCTGCTTTTTTAAGCAGACAAACATGGCTGATTTCTGCTGCAGCAAAGACAGGCAAAATTATCAATATTAAAAAAGGTCAATTCCTTGCTCCTGAAGATATGTGGCAACAAGCTGAAAAAGTGACAGTGAATGATAACTACAAAGTGATGCTTACTGAAAGAGGTACAAGCTTTGGCTATCATAACCTGATCGTGGATTTCAGAAGTTTTGGTATGATGAAAACACTTAAATTCCCCGTGATTTATGATGTGACCCATAGTATGCAAAGACCTTCTTTGACTCAAACAACAGGCGGTACTCCTGAATTTGCTCCAATGCTCGCTCAAGCTGCTATTGCTACGGGTATGGTCGATGGACTCTTCATAGAAGCACACCCAAATCCTGTAGAAGCATTATCAGATGCAAATACTCAGTTGCCTCTGTCAAAAATCCCTGAACTCCTGGATCGATGTGTGAGAATTCAACAAGCAATCAGATAAATTTCTGTAAAGCTAGCAACCAGCTTGCTATCGTTGTGCGAGCATCCTTGCTTGCACCATCCTCTGGGATTGTGGACGTCCCCGTCTACGAAATAAAAAATTATCTAAAGTATTTATTCAACCATATCTGATGAAGCAGGTTCGCCTGCTTCTTTTTTTTTTCATATTTTCAGTTTTCTACAGGATAGAAGGCAATGCGATATCATCATCAAGTTTGATGAACACCTTAACCAGAATGCATTTAACGCTTTTATTGATGAAGTTCTGATCATTGATAGATATCTCCGTTAAAAAATTCTCCATTTCTTGGTATAATATCTTAAATAATTCTGATTTGTCTCTTGACAGAAGTCTGTCAAAGTAGATTTTGGTAAGATGAGGTAATAGATATCTATGATAGATTACAATAAGATTAAACTAATTGTACTCGATTGCGATGGAGTACTGACAGATGGAAAAATTGTCTATAACGATGATCAGATCGAATCCAAAAATTTCCACTCACAAGATGGACTGGGAGCTAAGATTCTTTCATTCTCTGATATTAAGATTGCTGTTGTTACAGGCAGAAAATCTAAGATTCTGGAAAAACGATGTCAGGATTTAAATATTACTATTTTAAAACAACTCATTAGAAATAAAAGAAAATGTATTGAAGATATTTTAACAGATTTAAACTTATCATGGGAAAACGTCGCTTATATGGGTGATGACTGGAACGACTGGCCAGCAATGAATAAGGCTTACTTCAAAACAGCTCCTGCAAATGCTGTCGAAGATATCAAAACTCGTGTAGATTGGGTTTCTTCTAAAAATGGAGGAGAAGCATGTGTCCGTGATTTAATAAACTATATCCTTACAAAACAGGGAATTTATGAAAAATGTATTGAAGCTTTTCTACATCATCTTGATGATGATCAGTCTTTTCTTAATTAATGCCTGCGACCTTTCTTCCAATATCTCTGTAAGCAACAATCAGGCAGAGAGAAAAGCTTCGGAAGTGATTGATTCTGTCTATGCTGTATCATACAATGAAGAGAAAACGGATTGGAAGATTATTGCTGATAAAGTCGATCGTTTTCCTGAAAAACATCAATGGACAGGATTTAAAGTTCGCTTCGAATCTTTAGAATCTAACACTTCTCAGAGAACAATCATTACTTGCGATCGGGCTGAAATCGATGAAATATCTAACATTATTGTCGGTATAGGCAATGTTGAAATTAAATCTCCAAAAGGTTATCTTCGAACTGAATTACTGAAATTTAACCGTTTTACTGATGAAATCGAAGCGCCTAATTATGTTTACCTCAAAAGAGGAGATAACATTATTCAGGGTTCAGGTCTGAAAACCAATGTGAACTTTGATTATGTGAATCTTCAAAAGGTCAGCGGACAAGGAAACTCCAGTGAAGAAATTTTTGATTAGTTGTCTCCTGATCATTCCTGTTCTGCTTTTCCCTCAAGTAAAAAAAACAGAAAATCGGCAATATCGGCTGATAAATGCTGATCAACTACGAATGAACAAGTTTATGGATGAATATGTCACTAATCTTGAAGGAAACGTGATGTTTTATTATGGTAAAACTCAGTTTAAAGCAGATTATGCTGAAATTTATGAACAACAAAAGAGCGTTGTTCTTAAAGGAAATGTGAGAATCAAAGAAGATACTTTAACCTTTTATGCAGACAATGCCTACTATTATCGAAATGACGAATATATCAGAGCTGTAGGAAAAGTGAAAGTCCGCGAAGATCACAGTGATAAAACATATCGTGAATTAACTGCGAATCAGATAGAATATTATCGGAATAAAGGTGATATGTATGCTTCACAAAATGTACTCATGTACGAACAAAAACAAAACGTCTATGCAAGAAGCGGTTATGCAACTTATAATACAAATACAGGTTATGGCTACATGATTCGCGAACCTTTAGTATGGCAAAAAAATCAGGATGACTCTTTGAGTATTAAAGCTGAAAAGATTGAAATGTTCAAAGATACAAATAAATTAATCGCATCATTTGATGTTCAAACCAAAAGTAAAGACATGACGTCTTACTCTGATTTTCTTGTTTATTACATTGAGCAGGGTAAAGTGATTCTTGTTGGGAAACCAAGATTAAGAAGCGATTTTGGTGATGCACAGGCAGAAAATATGAGTTTTATGTTAGTAAATAACAAAATTGAAAGCGCTACGCTTCAAGATTCTTGTAAAATATTCTTTGCCGAAGAAAAGGGAAAAGAAAAACTCAATTGGATTAGCAGTGATGTCGTGAACGTATTCTGGCAAAATGATAAAATTCATCACTTTGTCGCAAATGATAATGTAAAATCCTATATCTTTCAGGAACAGAAGAAAAAACAACTCCCAATGAGTAATCTCGCAAGCGGATCAGAATTGTTTGTAAGCTTTGATCAAGATCAAAAAATTGATAAAATTAACCTAAAAAATTCAGTTCAAGGAAAATATGTATTCAAAAGAAGAAAATAAGCAAATGTTACATCTTTTAATGAGTAATCTTAACTCATTAAAAATCAAAAAGATAGCTTTTCTTAAAACTATTAGTATTTTTTTATTGACTGATTCTTTTCTCATCAATTCTAATGCATTAAAATAGGAGATATTATGAATAAAATAGTCAAATTCTTGTTTTTCATTGAAAGAGAATTTCACTTTGTTTTGCTTAAACCTCTAATTCAATACATTCATAATCATCAACTGGGGGATTTTGCCCTTTATTGTTATTATCAGCCAAATCAACAACAATTGACATATTTTAATACTTCGCTTGATTTTCCCCTTAATATCATCGATGATCCAATAACTTATCATCCTGATATTACCTTTATGGCTGATTTCTCCTATCAATTTGTTGAAGGACTTGGCTTGATCGTAAATATTGGTCATGGTACCATTTCAAAAGGTTGGTATTATTCAGATCAACCTATCTCAAGTCGCGAAAATGCGGCTGATTTGTTGTGTGTACCAGGCGAAATTCATAAAAGACAACTATTAAAAAATGTAAACATCCCAATTATAGTCACTGGGATGCCAAAACTCGATAAAGTGTTTGATCAGTCTTTGGACAGACTATCATTATTGAACAAAATGAACTTGAATGTGAATAACAAAACTGTTCTTTTAGCACCCACATTCAATGATGAATTTAGTATAATTCCCTATCTAACACATTCAATCAGAAAATATATACCAGATTATTTAAACATAATCGTTAAACTTCATGGAGTGACACCAGATCATATCAGATCAGCTTTTCGTCAAATCACAGAAAACTCAGAAAATATTTATCTCTGCGAAGATTATGATATTAGTGAATGTATTGTTGTTTCTGATGTAATGATCTCTGATGTGTCTTCTGTCGTTTATGAGTTCTTATCAACCTATAAACCCGTCATACTGTTTGACAGCCCAAGACAAAAAGACTACCCAAACTATAATGAAAACGATATCGAGTATCGATTCAGAGACATAGGACTCAGATGCTCAAATACTGATAAACTCCCCGAATTGTTATTTCGGGCTTTAACGAATCCACAGCTTTCTGAAGAACAAAAGAAAATTGCTGATTTATTCATTAGTGTAAAAAATCAATCCACTAAACAAGTTATTGATGCAGCTCTTGATTTGTTGCAAAGCAAGAAAAAAAGAAATCTACATATATGCCTTATTAATCATAATCAAGACAATACAAACTCAATCACTGCTCGTTTTTCTGATCGTTTCAATGTGAGTATTTTTTCAGAATTAAATGAAATCTTACAAAATAAAAATTCCATTACTGAAGATTTTATTCTGGTTCACGATACCGCTTATGAAATGTCTCCGCAAATGCCAGTCTTTTTAGAAACTCATTTTCATTTAAATCCTGATCTTGCTATGATTGCACCTTTAATTCTGAACAATGAAATCAACTATCAACAGGCAAAGCTTAGAGTCGTCCTTAATGAAGAATTCAGCACAAAAACAATGGCGATTCAGCTCACCTATTCTTTTGCTGGTCAAAGCCTGGAGATCCCTTATTGTGAATCATTGTCATTTGCGCTTCATAAACAATATTTAGAACTTCAAAATCAGTATCAGACTACAGAAGCTCAGTGGAAATCAGTTTTAGCAAAAGTAAATGATCATCAAAAGCAAATTGCACTTGCATTTGATACAATGATTTATCCTTTTACCTCTTCTCCTTTTAAAAAAGTGCAAACATTTGATGAAAGCCCCATAAATGAAACGCATCATTTGTCTGTCGATCATGATGAAGAAGTATTAAAAAAACGTTTGGCTGAAGATCCTTTTGATGAAAGCAGAATTATTGATTTAATCGATTTTTATTATAAACGCAAACAATGGGATTCTATTGATATTTATGCAGATATGATCCCTCAGAATTATAAAGCCAGATGGTTTTCTGCACGAAGTCTTGAAGAACAAAAACACATTGAAAAAGCATTAAATGATATCTGTCATTTTGATATTGACCAAATCGAAGATTTCACTTGGAAAGCTAAATATCTGGCACTCAAGGCAAAACTGATGATTAAGACGGATCAGAGCACTGAAGCTGAAAAATATATTGAAAAGGCTTTGCTCATAGATCCTCATTGCATTGATGCTTTACTTGCTCGAGCAGCATTTTATATGATGAATAATGATTTAGAGAAATCAGCCTCTGATTTCGAAAAAGTCTTATCTTACGATGCCAAAAATCGGGTCTCATTAGTTGGACTTGGAATCATTAAACAATTCTCTTATGATTTTAAAACTGCTGAAAAGTATTTTTCACTTGTCCTTGAAGACAATGAAGAAGATCTTGATGCCATCAATGGACTGGTTAAATGTGCATGGCATACAAAGTCATTCTCAATAGCTGAAAATGCTTTAAAAGCTTATTTAGAATGCCATCCAGCAAAATTAGATATTCTCTTTACGCTGTCAGGCATATATTTTGAACAAAAGAAATTTGCACAAGCACTCGAACAATTAGAAAAAATCTTCCTTTTTGATGAAGATTTCTCAGGTGCAAAAGAACTATATAAACGTATAAAGAATCAATTTTAAAAAATAATCTAAGAAGGAGAATGAATATGAAGTATTTGAAACTGTTCAAAATCGGTTTCATCGTTGCGATTATTCTTTCATTAGGTTTATCTACGAACATACTTTACGCTGATTCTGTTTCAAAAACAGTTAAAAGCATAAAAGTTCTGGATATCCCTCATGATGAAGGCAGCGGGTTACAGATTCAATGGGAACCTCTACCCAAAGAAAGTCGCATCATTAGTTATCGCGTATACCGCGGCACAACTAAAGACACTTTGTTCTTTATCGGTGAAATTCCTGTAAATGTTAAAACAGGCGTAAGCTCACCTACTATGAGTTTTTATGATAAAGACTGGAATGAATTTCTTGATCTGCGCTCACCAGGAAAGCTTAAAAAAGAAAAACATTTAAGTCCAAAACTCCCATTCTATCAGAAAATCCCTAAAGATATGAGTATTGTCGGTCCAATGTTATCACAATACAGTATCTTAGGTGTTATCCCAAAAGATGAGTTCTATTACAAAACTAAGAAAATTGAACTTAATGAAAAAAATGAAAAAACTATTTATGCAGGTTTGAAATCTAATCAAATTACTCTGGTTAAAAAACTCATTCCTGAAAAAGAATATTATTATTCTGTCGTTGCTGTAGATGAAAAAAGAAACTTTTATCCAGCAGAAAAAATTGCAAAAGGCAAAGCTATTGATAATGCCCCTTCTACTCCTGTTGATGTTTATGCAACTTATGTTAAAGATACTGGCACACTTAATTTTGAATGGGGACATCCTGTTTTCTATGATGATTTAAACAATTATTCGATTTATGTTATTCCAAATGGATTAGCTGCTCCAATTAAAATTTATGATATAAAAACTCCTCAACCTTATACAGCTCCAGATTATGCAGTTTTAAAGCTTACAGACAATAAAGTGATGAGTAAAACAGGTGAAGTACTTTTTGATTTTAATAAGGTACCTGTTGAAAATTGTAAATTTATTGTATCATTTTCCGATTATTCTGCTTTTGAATCAAAATCTGAACCTTTCGGTGCCGAAGTGATTACTCGCTCAATGTTGCCTGTGATTCCAAGATTACAGATATCTGATAAGATCAACGATAAAGGCGATTATAATACACTGTCTTGGGGAAAACCAGTAGCTTATATTAATTCAGTACAAATTATAAATGATAGAAAAATTCAGTTAAGTTATGATTTCGTCACGAATAAATATTATAAAGTTAATCATATTTACTTTGAAATTTATGACGCAAATAATCAATTGATTTCTAAGAAAAATGAATTCTATCAGGATAAAATTTTTAAATTAAAATTAAACAATACTTTGAAGGATCAAAAAGAACTCCACATCAAAATGTATTTCAAATATAATGGAAAATTGGACAATGAATACGTCTTAGAACAAAAATTAATCTATGATCCAATTATCCTGACAATGCGTCCAGGTAAAGTAAGCGTTGCGAATAACACTCTTGAGGACTTTTCATTCTTGTTAATGAAAGCACCAGTTTCAACAGAGTTATTCAGAGTTATCAAGAGAGTATCTGGAATCGAAAGAGAAGCTGATGATAAAGTGAATTATGAAGCTTCAATT
This sequence comes from uncultured Candidatus Cloacimonadota bacterium, assembly GCA_964573665.1. Lineage (GTDB taxonomy): Bacteria > Cloacimonadota > Cloacimonadia > Cloacimonadales > WRIO01 > JAGOCT01. The sequence goes on from CAZNKI010000033.1 coordinate 27,631, forward strand.
TTTAAAGGCGTTTCTAAATTTGATCTTAAAAATAACGTATTTTTAGTAGATACAAATATTGATGTTGCTTGGGATAGAAAAGGGAAATCTACCATTAATACTTCTATTTACAGCGTTGAAAAGAACAAACAAGCAGATAAAATTAAGAAAAATATCGCACAAATCGATTCACTGATCAATAAATCTGTAAATCCCGATGAAAAAGCGATGTATGCAACATATTTAACTAAATACAAAAATGATTTGGCTGCCTTAGAATCTAGTGAGATTTTGAAAGATATTAATAAAGAAAACAATGATAAAAAACGTATGAAGATGATTGCAGCTTTACGTGAAGTGGATAAACGATTGTTTAATTATTTCATGATTATGAGTAACGGTAAGGCTTATATTATCGAAGATTCTCTTAATATGGAAAACGGTGAAAGAACCTATGTTTTCCCAATTCCAAATTGGTTTAATACTGATAAAACTGCAACCTTATTTGCTTCTTTATTATTTGGTTTACTTGTCTTTATCTATGTGACTTTAGCACGTAAAGGTAAAGATCTGTATATTCGCCCTATTGCAGGTATTGATGAAATTGATAATGCGATTGGCCGTGCAACTGAAATGGGTCGTCCAATTCTTTTCTGCCCTGGTCTCTCTGGTATTGGCGATGTTGCAACACTTGCCGGATTATCAATTCTTGGAAGAATTGCAAAGAAAGCTGCAGAATATGATACTCGTATCTTAGTTCCATGTCGTGACTATATTGTAATTCCAATTGCTCAGGAAATTGTTCGTGAAGCGCATTATGAAGCAGGTCGTCCAGATAGCTTTGAAAAAAATAATGTATTTTTTGTTTCTGATCAACAATTTGCTTATGTGGCAGGTGTGAATGGTGTGATGCTTCGTGAAAAAACAGCCACCAACTTCTATATGGGTATGTTCTACGCTGAATCATTAATTATGACCGAAACGGGTAACACTACTGGTGCGATTCAAATCGCTGGTACTGACGCTGTTACTCAAATTCCTTTCTTTATTACCACTTGTGACTATACTTTGATCGGTGAAGAATTATATGCTGCTTCAGCTTATCTTGCGCGTCAACCTTTGATGCTTGGAACACTTAAAGCTCAGGATTTTGCAAAATTCTTTATTCTGTTGTTCATGGTTCTTGGAACACTCTTATCAAGTTTCCAAATTACTACAATTATAAAATTATTCCCAAATAAATAGGAGGATAGATGAAACGCACTTTACCACTTGCGATTGTCATCATACTTGGCTTTCTCTTCGTAGGATATGTCTTTATCCCACATAAAATTTCTCAGGATTTTTATGACTGGTATATGGAATGGATGAAAGCTATGTCACCATTCGGTGTCATTCTTGGTATTATGAGTATTACAATGACTCATACTGCAAGAATTCAACATAAAGTTCCAAACTGGCCTTATTCAATTGTTACTCTTTTTGCGATGTTCTTCACTGCTTATGCAGGATTTGCCTGGGGTACTCAGGAAGGTACACCTTACATGTGGTTGTTTAAAAATGTACAAATGCCTATGGGCGCTACCATGTTCTCTCTCTTGGCTTTCTACATTGCTTCTGCATCATATAAAGCATTCCGCGCTCGTTCAGCTGAAGCTACGGTACTACTTGTGGCTGCGATTATTGTGATGCTTGGACAAGTGCCTATTGGAGTAAGCCTCTTTGGCGAAGGAATTAACGATATCACTCAATGGATTTTAAATGTACCAAACCTTGCATCTAAACGCGGTATCGCGCTTGGCGTTGGTTTAGGTATGGTGGCAACTTCACTCAGAATTCTCCTTGGTATTGAAAGAACATACCTTGGTGGCGGTGAATAGAAAGGAGTATGAAATGAATATATTTGAACGTTTACAGAAACTTGATCGCCGCTGGATCTTCCTTGTTGTTGCGATTGCGATTATTTTACCTTTAATTTTCCCTTTTAACTCAAAAACATATACGACTGAACCTACGGAAAAATTGTACCGTCTGATTGATTCCTATGCCCCTACAGCAAATGAAAAACCAATCGAAAAAGATAAGGCTGTTTTAATGGTCTTTACGCATGATGCATCAACTATGCCTGAATTATTTCCAATGGAAGTAGCGATTCTCAGACATTGTTTTGAAAGAAAGATCAAAGTATTCACTATGACTTTTATTCCTTCTGCTGCTCCGATTATGGATTATGCAATTAATACAGTAAAAGAAGAATTCCCTGATATTAAATCAGGTGAACATTATGTCAATTTTGGTTATAAAATTGGCGCTTTAGCACTCCCTATTGTTTTGGGTATGGGTGAAGATATTGCTGAAGCAGTGGATATCGATGCTGAAGGTCGAAAAGTTTCAAGCTTGCCTATTATGAAAAATATTAAGAATTATAATGAAATGAACCTCATTATGGATTTCTCTGGCTCCTCAGCCGGTGGTATGTGGATTACCTATGCCCGTTCAAAATACGGTGCCAATGTTGGTGTGGGTGTTACTGCTGTGATGGCTGCTGACGAATATCCATACCTCCAAACAGGTCAGATTACAGGTATGTTAGCAGGTCTTAAAGGTGCGGCAGAATATGAAAAACTCGTCGATGTTTTTGCTGCAAATCCTGATCCTAAAAAAAGAGAGTTCTCTCGTGAATTACTCAAAGATCCAAAGTATGATAATGCAATTACCGATAATAACATTCAGTACAAATTTAAACAGGCTCGTATCGGTATGAACGCTCAATCTGTTGCCCATATTATGATTATTGTTTTCATTCTTATTGGTAACATTGGTTATTTTATCACTAAATACAAACAAAAACAACAAGGTTAAGAGGAGGAAATATGTTTGAAATCATTAGTAATTGGGTAGCTGCTTTTCTCACTTTATGTATCTTCTCCTTCTTGTACAAAGACAATCCCTTCTACAAATTCGCTGAATATTTATTCGTAGGTGTTACTGCTGGCTATGCTATCCCTTTGACTTGGGAACAGGCTTTTATCCCTTATGTATATCGACCATTGTTCTTGCAACATAAATTCATCCTATTAATCCCTGCTTTCATAGGTATTCTCTATATCTTTACATTCAATCGTAAACTCAATTGGCTTTCAAGATTCCCAATTGCTTTCGGAATGGGTATTGTAGGTATGGGTGTTCCACTTTCTATGCACGCAAGTGTTCTTGTTCAGATGCACGGTGCGATGATTCCAATTGAAAATATTAATACTTTACTTGTTTTTATTGGAACTGTAACAATTCTTCTTTATTTCTACTTTTCAAAAGCACATACAGGTACTTACGGTAAAGTAGTGAAAATTGGTATCTGGTATATGATGATCGGCTTCGGCGCTTCTTTCGGATATACCGTTATGGCTCGTATTTCACTCTTAATCGGTCGAATTCAGTTCCTTGTAGCTGATGTACTTCATATTATTAAATAAGATTGGGGCAGGTTTATCCTGCCTTCTTTCTGTTTAGAAAGGTAGGCAATAAATGCGAAAAATAATAATTATTGCACTATTACTTTGTATTAACCTCCTGATTTGGGCTAATCCAAAAAATATAGTAACTAATTTAAAAGTTTATGATGTTGAATATGATGATGGATCTGGACTTCTTCTTAAATGGAAACCATTGCCAAAGTCCAGCCGAATTATAGAATATCGTGTGTATCGTGGGATTTCTAAAGATAGTTTATTCTATTTAGGAAAAATTGATGTTGATCCCACTGTAGGTGTGGTCGGGGATGAAATGCAATTCTTTGATAAAGATTTCAGACCCTTTATCGATATTGAATCTCCAGGAAAAATCAGAAAAGAAAAAGGTCAGTTAAAGGATAGCCCAATTTATCGTGCTTTGCCTCGTGATGTAAAAATCATTGGTCCAATGCTCGATAAATTCTCTACTTTAGCAGTTATTCCTAAAAATGAATTTTTCTTTAAAAGCAAAATGCTCAAACAGGATAAGAAACTTCTTGCGGGTTTAAAACCAGAATCATTCGACGGTATTTATGCTAATGTTCTTCCTGGTGAAAAATACTATTATACAATTATTGCTGTTGATGAAAAACGTACTTATCATCCTTATGCTCCGATCGTCTCGGGTGTTGCGTATGATAATGCTCCTGCACTCGCAAATGAATTATTTGTAAAATATGTTAAAGATAGAAATGACCTTCAATTTGAATTCGAAGCACCTTTGTTTGTGGATGATATCGCTTCTTTTGATATTTATATGTTACCAAAAAGTAAATTGATACAGTTTGCACAATATAAAGAATATCAGAAGAACTTTGAACTCTTTATTAAGTCAGAAACACTAAACTTAAAAAATATGGTTCAACCAAACCCTATACCAAATCCTGCTTTTCTTATTCACAGTATTCCTACTGCATACCCATATCCTACTGAGAATTTCGCAAGACTCAAAGTGACAAATAATGAAATTATCAATGATAAATTTGGGATAAAAGTTCCTTTTAATCCAGAACAAATCAATGATTATGTATTTTATGTTGTTTGCAAAGACTATTATGGTATGGAATCTATTCAGGAAATGGCTGACTTAAAGATCATTAACAGTTCAATGTTGCCAATTTTACCGAAATTGACCATTCGAGATAAACCTTATGATAAAGGAGATATTGTTGAATTGATGATCGGCCGTCCGATTGTATATATCACGCAAATCAATACTTCAAAATCAAGTAATAAGAAATTAGTGATTAATTATGATGTTCTAAAAAATGAATTAGTAAAAGTTAAAAAAGTTAAGTTCTCTTTCTTTGACCTCAATGATAAACCTTTAGGTGAAGTGACTGAACACTATTTTGATAATATTATTCATTTCAATATTCCTAAAGAAGTTAGTGCAACAAGCCCGTTCAAAGTAAAATTCTCTATTTTTACAAGTGATAAATCTATTTCTGAAGAACCATATCTGACTCATTTTGTCGTTTACAATAATGATTTAAAACAACTTCAGGCTGATAAACTGATGCTTAATGAAGAATCATTAATGGATTACAGATATTTGATTTTAAAGAAGTCAAAATCTGATCAGAACTTCCGTATTGCAAAACGTTTAAGTCCTTTGATGAACAGCTATGATGACAGTGTACCTTATGAATTACATATCTTCAAAGGAATCAGTAGCTTTGACGCAAATAAAAAATTGCTATTATTCGATGCAACAATTGATTTGGGTTATGATGAAAAACTCAAAACAACTTTACAAAGTAATTTGTTCCTCGAAGAAATGATAAAAACAACCAAAGATAAAATTGATGAGTTGAAAAAGAAAAATGATCCTGCATTACAAACAGAAATTGATTATTACCAAAGTATTCTCGATATGCAGGAACAAAATGAGACTCTAAAACAGGCAAACGCTCTAAAAGGGAACAAGAGAATCTCTTTCTTAAAAAAATATCGTGAGACCATTAAAAGAACATTTAAGTATTACCTTTTAAAAACTGATGGCAATGCTCAGTTTGATATGACTGAAGTTTATATCAATGAAGCATCAAAAGATCCATACTTTTTCCCAACTTCAGATTGGTATAATAGTAAAAACTTCCCGATGTTACTGGCTTCTCTAATTTTTGGATTCCTCGTATTCTATTATATTAGAAAATGTCAGCGTGGGGAAGATCTATATGTTAGACCAATTGCCGGACTTGAAGAAATTGATAATGCCATCGGTCGTGCTACTGAAATGGGACGCCCAATTCTCTTCGTTCCTGGACTCTCAAGTATTGGTGACGTCGCAACATTGGCCGCACTTTCTATTCTTGGTCATATCACTAAGAAAACAGCTGAATATGATACTCGTATTCTTGTCCCTGTTTGTGATTATATCGTTCTCCCTATCGCTCAACAAATTGTTAAAGAAGCACATTACGAAGCAGGTCGTCCAGATACATTTGATCCAGGTAATATCTTCTTCGTCGCTGAAGGTCAGTTTGCTTATGTTGCTGGTGTGAATGGTGTGATGGTGCGTGAAAAAACAGCGACAAACTTCTATATGGGAATGTTCTATGCTGAAGCACTTTTGATGACTGAAACAGGTAATGCCACAGGTGCTGTACAAATTTCTGGTACTGATGCTTTAACGCAAATACCTTTCTTCATTACAACCTGTGATTATACTCTGATTGGTGAAGAATTATATGCTGCTTCTGCTTATTTAGCAAGAGAACCTTTACTTCTTGGTACTCTTAAAGCACAGGATTATACAAAACTTCTGATTCTTGTATTTATGACTTTGGGAACAATTCTGTCTTCGTTCCACATTAACTTCTTAATTAACTGGTTCCCAACCGAATAATATCTTTAAATTACTGGCGGGTTTTCCCGCCAGTCTTAATTTTATGATGAAAATTAGATTTAATCCTTTACGATTAGAATTTAAACAAAGCACTCCACAAAGCATTTCTTTGATGATCAGAAATTCAAAAAAGATCGTAACTGAAGATACTCCAGGAAGAAAACAAATTTGCTTTCTCTATCAAAACTTTCTGGGAAAACTTCTTCTCCATCTTTTCATGAAAAAGAGAGTCATTCAATGTCTTCAAGGAAGACTGATGGATATGAGTTTCTCAAAGTATTTAATCAAATTTTTTGTGCAATCTCATCAAATTAATCTTGTTGAAGCTCAAAAAAATATTAATGAGTTCACTTCATTTAATGACTTTTTTACCAGATCTTTAAAGTCAGATGCCAGAATGATTGATACAAATCCAAATGTGTTAATCTCTCCAGCAGACGGAAGAATTCTTGTCTTTCCTAAAGCACATGATTCAATGAAATTTTATGTCAAAAATCATGTTTTTAGCTTAGAAAGCTTTATTGGAGACTCAAGACTTTATTCGATGTTTAAAAATGCGTCTATGGCAATTATTCGCCTTGCTCCTGTCGATTATCACCGTTATCATTTCCCTTATCATGGAACTGCTGAATCTCCAAAGCTTATTGATGGAGATTATTATTCAGTTTCACCTTTAGCGCTTAAATGTAAACCTGATTTATTCTGTCAAAATAAACGGATGATTACTTATGTAAAAAATGAGCAAGATCGGGATTATCTAATGATTGAAGTTGGAGCTACCTTTGTAGGTTCGATTATTCAGTCTTTTCAGCCCGATACACACGTTGAGAAATCAGATGAAAAAGGCTATTTTAAATTTGGTGGATCAACGGTTGTCCTTTTGTTCAAAGAAAATATGATTCATTTTGATCAGGATTTATTGGACAATACACATCATAAAATTGAAACACTTGTAAAAATGGGTGAACGTATCGCCATTTTTAATTCATAATCATCAGTAGGGGTTGGTTTTACGCCTTTTAAAATCTTCAATAATGGATATCTATTGTTCTGCATGCATCCTTGCTTGCAGAATTAATTAACGCAAGCTACCAGGCTGTGATCCCTGGGAGTGTAGATGTCCTCCTCTAAGATAATTTCACCTTCTGTAAAGCTAAGGACTGGCATTTCAATCATTCTATAGTGATCATCTAATCATGCTCTATAGAGTTTTAAGAAACGAAGTGCTGTTAATCCGAATGAACTTTCTTTGTCGAAACCTCATAAAGATTTATCACCTACTTTCGATGCTTTTAGTACTAAGAAACAAAAAGAATTATATTTTTAAGAAATACATAAAATTATATTTGACAAGCACTTTAATTTAAATTATATTCAAGCATTGAAAAAAGATTAAAAAAAAATGAAATAATTATTTGCTTTTGAGTTTTTTCTTTGTAAGTTATGTTAGTAAGCACTCACTTACAAGAAGGAGATCAAATGGAATGGTCAAAAAGACAAGGTGAAATCATCACTCAGGCAATTAACCTGATCGCTGAAAAAGGCATTCAAGAATTTACTACTAAAAACTTAGCTGCATTACTCTCAATCTCTGAAGCTGCGATCTATAGACATTTTAGCAGTAAAACTGAGATCATGAGTAATATTATTGATTATTTGGAATTTCAATCAATGAGTTTATTAGAAAGTATGTATCATGAAGGTTTAAATCCATTAGAAAAAGTGAGTATTTTTGTTCATTCACGATTTGTCCTTTTTTCAATAGAAGCTAATCTGGCATATATTATGTTCAACGAAAATATCTTTCAAAATGATCAGGAAAATGCCCTGAAAATGACTCAAATGATGAGAAAACATCAGAAATCCCTGTTTGAAAATATTAATCTCGCCAAAGAACAAGGATTGATTAGGAATGATTTGGATAATGAAACACTTTTTCTTATACTGATTGGTCCCACACGACTTTTAATCAATCAATGGTTTTTAAATCAACATAGTTTTGATCTTGTTGAAAGAGGTGAGTTATTATGCAAACAATTAGAAAAAATACTAATCAATAAATTGGAGGAAAAATGAAAAGAGATATCATTACGATTGATCAGGAAAAATGTAATGGTTGTGGTCAATGTGTTACTGGTTGTCATGAAGGTGCATTGCAAATGATTAATGGTAAAGCACATTTAATTAATGACCTGTTCTGCGATGGTTTAGGCGCTTGTATCTCAGAATGCCCTGTTGGTGCAATAACTATTGAAAACAGAGAAGCAGATGCGTATGATGAAAAAATTGTCATGGATAGAATTATTGAAGGTGGGGAAGATGTGATAAAAGCTCATCTGAAACACCTCTACGAACATGTTCAGACTGAATATTTGAATCAGGCAATTGAAATACTTAAAGAAAAAAATATGCCAGTACCTGATTACTTAACTGTGAATATTCCCTGCAACTGTCATGAAAAAGGACAGGAAAAACATCATACACCTAAGGAAACAGATTCAGCTTTAAGAAACTGGCCAATTCAATTACAATTAATCAATCCTTATGCAGGTAATCTTAAAAATGCAGATTTGTTGATTGCCGCTGATTGTACTGCTTTTGCTCATCCATCAGTTCATCAACGTTTTATGAAAAATAAACAAACAATAATACTTTGCCCAAAACTCGATCACGTTGCAGATCAATATATCGAAAAATTAGCTCTGATTTTTAAAGATCAGGAGATAAAATCAATTACTATTCTTCGTATGGAAGTGCCTTGTTGTGGCGGTGTTGAAGTCATCGTTCAAAAAGCATTAGAAAAAGCACAAAAATTTATTTTTGTGAAAGTTTATACGATCTCTACAGATGGAAATTTAATTTAAAAAAAGGAGAAAAAAATGAGTATGTATTGTTACCAATGTCAAGAAACAGCAATGAACAAAGCGTGCAGTTTCGCACAGGGTATGTGTGGAAAAACAGATCAGTTGTCAAATCTTCAGGATCTTTTGGTTTCAAGTTTAAGATCACTGGCTTATTGGATTTTAGAAGCACAAAAACAGGGAAAACAAGTCGATCTCAAAAAGAATGGATTGTTCCTCATGCAATCGCATTTTACAACCATTACCAATGCAAATTTCGACACTGATAAGTTCTATCAATTTATTGATAAAACCATTGAAATGCGTGAAAATGTTAAGAGCATGATTGATCTTAATAAAGTGAATGCTCCAGCTGAATACAACTGGAAACCACAATCAAAAGATGATTATGCAGTTCAGGCTGCTAAAGTGGGAATACTAAGAACAGAAAATGAAGATGTTCGTTCTTTGAGAGAATTAATCAATTTCGGACTTAAAGGTGTGTCTGCTTATGGTGATCATGCAGCGATGTTGGGTTATGAAGATGAAAGTATCTATCAGTTCCTCATTGAAGCGCTTGCTGCGACCAATGATGATTCAAAAACAGCGGATGAACTCATTGCTTTAGTTTTAAAAACAGGTGAATATGCAGTTAAAGTCATGGCGCTTTTGGATAAAGCAAATACTGAAACTTATGGTAATCCAGAACCTACTCAGGTAAATCTCGGTGTGAGAAACAATCCTGGTATTCTCATCTCCGGTCATGATCTCCATGATATGGAAGATCTCCTGAAACAAACAGAAGGAACTGGCGTAGATGTTTACACTCATAGTGAAATGCTTCCTGCAAATTATTATCCAGCTTTCAAAAAATACAAACATTTTGTGGGCAATTATGGTGGCTCATGGTGGCATCAGAAAGAAGATTTTGAAGCTTTCAATGGACCGATCTTAATGACTACCAATTGTATCGTCCCTTCTCAGAAAGACTATGTAAAAAAAATGTTTACTACAGGCATGGCTGGTTATCCAGGAAGTGAACATATCCCAGATCGTGTTAACGGAAAAGCAAAAGACTTTTCAAAAATTATAGAACTTGCAAAAACTTGCCCTCCTCCAACTGAATTAGAAACAGGTACAATTACTGGCGGGTTCGCTCATCATACTGTAATGTCTGTCGCTGGTAAAGTGATTGAACTGATCAAAGCGGGTAAGATTAAAAGATTTGTTGTTATGGGTGGTTGTGACGGACGTCATAAAGAAAGAGAATACTTCACTCAGGTAGCTGAAAACTTGCCAAAAGATACCATTATCTTAACAGCTGGTTGTGCAAAATACCGTTACATTAAGTTAAATCTTGGAGATATTGAAGGAATTCCTCGAGTTCTTGATGCGGGTCAATGTAATGATTCCTATTCTTTAGCTGTGATAGCGCTCAAACTTCAGGAAGCCTTTGGACTTGAAAGCCTCAATGATCTGCCTCTTTCTTTCGATCTGGGCTGGTATGAACAAAAAGCGGTTGCTGTACTACTTGCTTTACTTCACTTAGGTGTTAAGAATATCCATCTTGGACCAACTCTTCCTGCATTCCTATCCCCTAATGTAGCTAAAACAATCGTTGATATCTTCAATCTACAAAAAACTACAGATTACCAAACTGATATTGATGCCATCATGCAAGGTAAATAATTAATTATGTTGATAAAGGGCAGGCAAGCGCTTGCCCTTTTTTTGTAGATTTTTTCTCTCGTGATCTTTTGCGTAAATATCCTCTAGTAGAGACGCCGATTTATCGCGTCTAAAACCATACAAATGGGAGCATAGGCGTCCTCGCCTACGATAATTTATCGTTCTGCATGCATCCTTGCTTGCAGCTTGTTGTTCCGCAACCAACTTGGTTGTGAATTTATTGGGTAGGCGTAAAACCTACCCCTACGAGCAACTTCATACCGCGAGCTACCAGCTTACTAATAGTCCCGTTCTGCAAGCATCCTTGCTTGTAGCTTGTTGTAACGCGACCAACCTGGTTGCGAAATTCCCATTTTGTAGGGGCAGGTTTTACGCCTGCCCAAGATATCACGTTTGCGACATCATCTTTCTCGTACATCAAACATCCCTGTTTGCAGATAGTGTTCCCGCAGGACTTAATGAAAAACGATCATTAATTACGATAATCTACAATCATACAAATTAATCTTATCATCACTTGTAGGGCTTTACGAAACGAAGTGCCGTAAGGCCGAAAATGTACAATCCACGACCAACTCAAATCCATCCAATACATCATTTATTTACGACCGACTCAAGTTAATATTTGTTTATTTCCAGATCCATTCATAATTTATAATCCATAATTCACCATTATTTAACCTCTGTGGAGGGGTGGACGCCTTGGCGGACGGGGTGGTCAGTTCTTGCTAGTGCTCTGACTGTATTTAGAGACGCCGATTTATCGCGTCTAAAACCATACAAATGGGAGCATAGGCGTCCTCGCCTACGATAATTTATCGTTCTGCATGCATCCTTGCTTGCAGCTTGTTGTTCCGCAACCAACTTGGTTGTGAATAGTACCGCGTGCTACACACTTGCGAAAATGAATTGGTGTCGCACCTACAGCGCTCATTTTTATTTTTATTCTTTTCAATGGGCTCACACCCATTGTTAGTCATATATCGCACCGATGGTGCTTTAAAGAAGATAGAAAATGCGAATTGTACAAATTCAAACCCGAGCATTGAAACTACGTCAAAATGCGCCTTATAAAAATCCGTAAATCGTAGGAA
>CAZNKI010000034.1:0-39246 GCA_964573665.1 uncultured Candidatus Cloacimonadota bacterium
TCAGACTTTCTCTCCGCTAACTTTTCAGGAAGATTCTCTCTCGAATACCATTAATCTAAGTAATATTTTTAGTGATTATGATCTACCTTATGGAGATCATTTAACTTTTTCATCGAGCTTAAATGATAATTTAAACGTCACCTTTAGTAATAATTTACTACAAGTTCAAGCTTTGAATAACTGGTCTGGTCAACATACATTGTCAATTTCTGCCACTGATGATAGCCTTGCTTCTGTGAGCACTCAATTATTGGTAATAGTCACTCCTGTCAACGATGCACCAAATTTAAATTTGCCAGAATCGATAACAATACAAGAAGATACACCTTTCATTTTTGATGTGCATCCTTACATTCATGATGTAGATAATAATAATTTCTCAATGATTATCAACGATTCTCCAAATTTAACCGCAACGGTATCTGGACTTACTTGTCATCTCTTATCGCACAGCAATTGGAATGGTATCACTTATCTTACTCTTACTGTTACAGAAGCCGCCAATAGATTATCTGTAACAGATAGTGTTCAGATTATTGTTGCTCCTGTTAATGATGCTCCAGTGAATTTACTTCCGGAATCAATTACATTTGAAGAAGATAGAGTTTACATTCTTGATCTTAGTCCGTATATTTATGATATTGATAGTCAAATTCTTTCAATTTCAATATCAGAATCACCGTTTCTGAATTATACTATAGACAACTATATCATTCAAATACACCCCGAACAAAATTACTTTGGCCAATCCACAATTTTTGTTTCTGTGAATGATATGGATTCAAGATTAATTACAACTGACAGTTTAATCGTAAATGTACTCCCTGTTAATGATTCTTTAGAGATTGTGAGTTATTTTCCTTCTGATTTGAACCAATCTTTATACACTTTAACTAATTATTCTTTTACTGTAAATGCCTTTGATGCTGATAATGATTCTCTCAGCTATACTTGGATGATTAATGATATTAATCAAAATAATTCTTCTCCTTCATTAAATACTATTTTCACAGAACAAGGATTTTTTGTAGTAAAAGTGATTGTTAGTGATGGATTGACCCTAAGAGATGTCGTTTGGAATGTTAGTGTTAATACTTTGTCCTCTGATGGACTTCATGTCTTCAATACACAATTGATCAATAACTATCCAAACCCTTTTAATCCTGATACATTTATACGCTTTTCATTAAAAGAGTCTGATTGGATCTCTATTGAAATTTTCAATGTAAAAGGTCAAAAGGTCAAACAGCTGTTAAATCAAAAGATGAATGTAGGTTTTCATTCATTGAAATGGGATGGTACTGATGACAATAATAGACAATTATGTTCAGGGGTTTATTTTTATAAAATGAGATCTTCTACTTATTCCGGAATCAAAAAAATGTTAATGTTGAAGTAAAGGAAAAATATGCTTAATCATCAGATAGATCACATAAAAACAGAATTTAATCGACTTTGGAATAAGGGATTTTATCATATATTTGGATCTGCTTTTATAAATAAAGTCATACAATTTGCAGCAAGTATTTTACTTGTCAGAATTCTAAGTAAACAATTGTATGGCGTCTGGTCTTATGCAGAAAATATCTTGCAGTTTTTTCTTCTGATTCAGGGCTTAGGTTGTGTTGTTGGCTTTTTACAGTTTTCAAGTGCAACGAATGATCAAAACAAAAAAATGTCATACTTTAAGTTTACTCTGATTCTGGGTGTTCTAACAAATTCCTTAATCGCTATTGCGATTATGGTGTTTGCTTATTTTGGATCCTTACCTATTAAAGGTAGTTTAACTGTATTATCATATCTGTTCCTATTTCCTGTTTTTAGTATTATCTTTGATTCGATTCAAATGTATTTTAGGTCATCGTTTGAGAATCAAAAATTCGCTTATCTAACAACAGTTAACTCAGCCACTTTCTTAATATTTTCTATCATAGGTGCATATTACTGGGGTTTACCGGGTGTCGCTTTGGGAAGATATTCTGCTGTTCTGATCAGTATTATCTTTGGTGGATTTTTTCTTAAACATACGTTAAAACTATTCTTCAATGCCCCAAATTTATTGAAATCAGAAATAAAAGAGTTTATGTCTTTTTCCTTGATTTCTATGCTTTCTAATATCTTTTCTTCTTTGTTGTTTCTTTTGGATGTTTTCTTTATTGGTTACCTGTTAAAAGATGAATTAATGGTCGCTTCTTATAAAATTGCAACAATTATCCCGTTTGCGATGAATTTTCTTCCAATGACAATAATTATCTATGTTTATCCCTATATTGTTCAACTTGCTCATGATAAAGAAAAAATCAAGTTAAAAGTAAATCAGTTGATGAAAATATTACTGATTGTGAATTCACTGATAAGTCTATTCTGTATTGTTTTTGCTGAATTAATTATTAAGATTGTTTTTGGATCGAGGTTTATTGATGCTGTCCCTGCTTTTAGAATTTTGATGATTTCTTACATCATTATTGGTTCATTCCGCTCACCTTTAGGGAATACATTAAATGCTTTAAAAAAGGTGAATTACAATTTGATTGTTGTTATTGTGACAGGAATTTTAAATATAGTGTTAGATTATATTTTAATTTCAAATTACAAGATGATTGGCGCTGCACTAACTTCTCTGTCTGTTTCAGCTTTATCTGTGATGATGTCTTATTCTTTCTATAATTATACATTAAAGAAGAAATGATTAATCGATATCGATAATATCTGTAGTGTCTAAATACCTTTTTGTTTTGTATTCTGTTATTGAACGAATTTTTGCTGTGATATCTACTATTCGATTAATGTTTGATATTATTGTCTGAATACTCTTTTTTAACCCAGGTTCATGATTCCCTTTTTCAATGAGAAGTTCACTATGCCCTAAGATTACCTGTAATGGTTGATTTATTTCGTGAGAAACAGTACCCGCAAGTTCTAAAACACTCTTCAACTTCTCTGTGTATAGCTTTTCAGCTTCTGCTTTCTTTTTCTCAGTGACATTCTCTCCAACTTTTACATAATGAGTTATATCACCTGAATGGTTCATGAGCGGTGCTATTGATGAAAATTCCCAGTAAAAACTACCATCTTTATTTTTATTATAAAACTCACCATTCCATTTCTCACCTTTACTTAACTTGTCCCATAAGTTTCCATAAAAGTCTGTATCTTGATGACCTGAATGAAAAATACTGGGTTTGCTCCCCTTTAACTCATCCAATGAATACCCCGTTGTTTCTGTGAGCTTGGGATTGGCATACTCAATGATGCCATCCTTATCGGTGATTAATATTAAACTTGGACTTTGCTCGACAGCTTGAATCATTTTTAATAGGAGTTTTTCTTGTTCTTTTCGCTTTATTGCAGACTCACATGCTATCGGAATCATTTTTAAGTAGGAACGCTCACTATCTTTAATTAAAAAATCAAAAGCTCCTGATTTCATGCAAGTTACTGCTAACTCAACATCATTAGCTCCTGTTATAATTATTACTGGCGTTTCTTTACAAAGTGAAATTAACTCTAATGCATTCCCGTCTCCTAAATGATAATCAGTAACAATTAAGTCGAGAACTGTGCTTGAAATGATATCATTTGCTTCTTTGAATGAACTTGCATAATAATAATCATATTGATCCTCATACGATTTTAAATATCTTTGTAATGAAATTCTATCGATCATGTCGTCTTCGACTAAAAGAATTTTGTAATTTGTCATTATCGCTCCTTAT
The DNA here is from genome assembly GCA_964573665.1 of uncultured Candidatus Cloacimonadota bacterium. Taxonomy (GTDB): domain Bacteria; phylum Cloacimonadota; class Cloacimonadia; order Cloacimonadales; family WRIO01; genus JAGOCT01. The sequence continues at coordinate 3,717 of CAZNKI010000034.1, forward strand.
TCAGGCAAGATTTGTGTATCCCAATATTTGAAACATAGCTCAATGGATTTCCGATAACTCTCTCCATCAACCGCTTTGTCAATGTATCCACGCGCTCCATTGATATAAGAGTTTCTTACATCGTTTTCTTCTCGTGATGTTGAAATAATTATCATTGGCAAGACTTTCATCCCCTCACTCTGGATGGCGTGTCTTAAAAATTCAATGCCGTTTAGTTTGGGAGTATTTAAATCGATAAATATTATTCCGATGGGGATCTGTTTATTTTGCTCTATAAAATCAATAAACTCATACCCATTTTTAAAAGTAAATAATGAATTATCAATTTCAATTTCTTTGAGACATCTTTTAAAAGCCATGATATCCACTTGATCATCTTCAATTAAAATGATCGCTTTATTATTCAACATGATTTCTCCTAATTTTTGAATCTTTATTACAAAATATTGTTTTTTTGATAATTGTCAAGTCAATAAAATACTCTTATATTATATTTCTTTCATAATTCGATGGCACATGAATTGCACTTCTTTTTGTGGTTAGATTATAAAGTGTGAAAAATTTTCTCATTAAGCATTTTTTCCTAATGTATTGAGAAAAAAATTCGATATCATATTGAGATATTTTATCTCTATGAAAGTGGAGGAGATATGTCTGGAGAAGTTAAAATTACTGGACTTGCTACAGGGATAGATTTTGATGAAATAACTTCAAAACTTGTTGAAGCTGAAAAATATCAGGCAAAAAAGCTTGAATCTTGGAAAACGACCTGGCAAACTAAAATTGACACTTTAACAGAATTAAATAATAAAGTTGCAGCGATTAGAACAGCAAATAATAGCTTGAGAATTCGTAATAGTTTTGTAAATCGAATTGCCTCAAACAGCAATAATACTGTCGCAAATATCGCTGTTGACAGTACTGCTCCTCTTGGCTCTTACAAACTTGATGTAGCTTCTGAAGTAAAGCATAAAACCGCTTCTCGGGGAGTGGCAGATTCGACGACTGTTATCGCTGATACTGACGGAACTCTAAATTTTAATGATGGTCAAGGAAACAATATTGAAGTTGATGTCTCTTCTGGAATGACATTGGATCAGTTAAGATTGGCAATTCAGTCAGAATTGAATTCAGCAGGTTCTAACGCAACAGTATCATATATAAATGATAATACTTCAGTTAATCCTTTAAGATTGCAGATTACTTCTGCTAACGCTGGAACTGATGGGAAAATTATCTTTACAAATGATGATACAAACCTTAATTTCATGAGCACTTCTTATGATTCTGATTTCGAGACGATTAAAGGGTCATCCTTTTCTATTATTGATCCTTCTGGGACATACAATGGTAATGTAAATAAAAGACTTCAGTTTAAAATATTGGATTCGGGCACTGTTGGCTCTGGTAACATTAGAATTCAATGGACTGATCTATCAACAAATAAATCATCAACTGTCACTGTAACAGGAACAGGTGAAATAGATATTACTCAAGGTTTTAAAATAAATATTGGAGCAGGATCATTAACAAAAAATGATGAATTTGCGATTGATTTATCCCACCCAGATATTCAGAAAGCTCAGGATACTGGACTCGCTCAAACTTCTCGAGTGACTCATCAGGGACTTAGCTCTGCTAAAGCCGCAGTTAACTCTACTGATGGAGTTTTTTCGTATTCTTATGCTGGTAATTCAGTCCAACCTTTACAAATCCCAGCAAATACAACCCTTGAAGGATTAGTAAAAATGATTAATGAGGATTCAAACAATTCAGGTGTGATCGCATCAATTGTTAATGATGGATTGGGCACAGCTCAATCATTCCATTTAGTGCTAACTGGGAAAAATTCAGGGGCTGATAATCAGATAATTATTAACAACTCTACTAATCTAACTTATATGACAGCCTCTCAGTTTGAAACGACCCGCGATGCAACAAATGCTATGATAAAGATTGATGATTATCCTTCTGATTCTGATTCATGGATTCAAAAAAGCTCAAATCTGATCTCAGATTTAATTCCAAACTCTTCTATTACTTTAAAAACATCTGGAACTACTCTTTTTACAGTTAATAATGATTCAGAAGCTATGGCAGACAAAGTCCAGGCATTTGTAGATGCCTATAATGAAGCGATCTCATATATTGATGATATAACTAAAGTTGTTTTGAATGAAAATTCTGAAGCTGTAATTGATGAAGCTGGCGTATTAGTAGGAAATTATGCTGTTAATATCGTTAAATCAAAATTGAAAACATATGTAGGTCAAAGAGCTAATGGCTTTGATGCTGTAAATGATGATTTTAGCTTATTGACTCAAGTGGGCTTATCAACAGCTAGTGACAATACTATGGAGTTTGATCGTGAACTTTTTATTCAAAAATTAAATGAATCTCCAGATGATATCATTAATCTCTTTTCCGCTGACAGTGTTGGATCTGTTGATAATGCTACTTTTATTTACAATTCAGGATTAAGCACTACAAAAGCGGGTAATTATGAAATCTCTGCTGATTTTAACAACGATGAATTAACTTATGTAAAATATCGAAAAGTGGGATCGGATACTTGGTTTACCTCTGATGGAAATAATGACATCAAAATCTCTGCGGATAAATCGTATTTTACCATTTTTGGAGGTGATGCTCGAGGTGTAATGATCTCAGTAGCAAATGGTGGTACTAGTACTCAAACCACCACCTTGAATATCAAAGAAGGTAAAGCAAGAACTTTTGAAAACGAAATGGATATTCTTTTTGACGAAAATGAAGGAACTACTAAAGTTTTAATAAATAACTACGAAAGTATAATAAAGAATATTGATAAAAGAATAGATCGTGAAAATATGAGATTAGCTCAAGTGAAAAGTAGGCTTGAAGAAAGATTTGCAAGATTAGAAACAAATATGCAAACTTTAAATAGTCAAATGTCTCGATTGCAATCGCAGATCGCAAGCTTGCCAAGTAATAACAACTAATTAAAATTTTCAATAAAGATGGGAGGAATTTATGGATAATCGCTACCAAGCGTATAGGCAGGTAGAAGTTAACACAAGCAACAGAGGGAAAATTGTAGTGATGTTATTCTCTGGAGCTGTTACTTTTTTGAATAAAGCCAAATTATCCATGGAGAAGAATGACTTTGTAAATAAAGGAAAATTTATCATCAAAGCTCAAAATATTATTGACGAACTTAACTATTCGCTTGATATGGATAAAGGAAAAGATATCTCTAAAAACCTTAGATCGATTTATATTTTTCTTAATCGCTATCTCTCTCAGGCAAATGTTCAATGCAAACCAGAAATGCTTGATAAAGCCATTTCGATATTAAGTAGTTTAAAATCAGCTTTTGAAGAAATTATCAGTAATCCAGAGTATTCGGAAGCTCAGGAAATTAAAAACAAAGATCAGGTTCAACATTCGATTGGGAAAATCGTATAATGTTCTTGACAAATAAATTTATATTAGTTAAAGTAGCCCTCAGGAGGATGAAATGACAGTAGATAAGATTAATACTCACATCACTAATCATCAAATCCTGAATGATCGATTGAAAGAGGCTGCTTCAGGGAAGAAGAATCAAGTACAAAATTTAGGTACTGTTGATGCAAAGGATGCAAATAAATCTTCTGAATCAATCGTTTTTTCAGACGATGCAAAAAAATTACAGGAAACGGAAGTTATTCTAAGAAATGCACTTCAAAAACTTCATGAAATGGATGAAATTCATCAGGATTCTTTTGGAGATATCAAAACAAATGCCTTCCAGGAAGATGATTTACAAGAGGATCATTTAGATTTATCTGAACTTATTTTTCCAGAAGAAGAAATGAGATCAAATATCCAAAAAAGAATGAAAGCAGATGAATTTGTCGAAAAAATAAATGAATTTGATAAAGTTAAACAAGATATTGATTATAATAAAATTGACTCCGTTAAACAAAAAATCGCTTCAGGCTTCTATAATCAACCTGATGTCGCAGATTTTATTGCAGAACAGATGACAGCTCTTATTAGATAATGGCGCTTGAAAATATTCATCTCACGATTCTTAAAGAATACATTGATGAACTTATCATCAATGCAGGTATTCTTAAAATTGAAAACCCTGAAAAAGTCATTGAAAAAGTAAAAATTGACTTTCTAGTTAAATTGGCATTTAGATTTTATAGCAAATTATATAGCTCAGAAAAGTATTCAAGCTTTTTACACGATACAATTGATCATCTTGATAATCCAAACGATAAAAAAGCTATTTTTCAAGATCTCATGAATACAATTCATAAAAACTCTTCTGATAACATTCAGTGTCTTAACTGTAATATCTTAATATCGCAGGATCAAATGAAATTTATTGGTGATTCATTACCTTTATGTACTGATTGTCAAAATACTATTGGTTTAGAAATGGAAATCTGGGAAAAAATATTTGGAGAAAAATAACTCAATCTTTCTTGATTTTATTACTTGAATTTAAACTATTTAGCTCTTGTTTTTAAATATTGTCATGAATCTAAATAAATGATATTATAATTTAATTCTAACATTATCATCAAAATCAACTTGACATATAATGCCTTGAAAATATTATTAAAAAATAAGTTATAAAAAAGGTTTTACAATGCTATTTAAAGATTATCCTATGATAAAAAAGAAAATTATCCCTTTAGTTCTTGAACAAAAATGGTCATTTCTGGCAGGTTTTATCGCAATGATTCTAACAAGTGCCGCTAGATTACTTGACCCTATCGTTCTGGCTCATATTATTGATAAGTCTGTACCCAATAACGATATCCCGGATATGTTTAAATGGGCATTATTTTTTGCAGGTATTGTGATTACAAGTGGACTCTTGTCTTTTTTCCAGATTATGATTTTATCACGTGTTGGAATTAAAGTGATTACAAAAATTAAATATGATGTATTCAATCATTTAACAGAACTACCCATGTCATGGTTTGATAAAATGCCTACTGGAGAATTGATTTCAAGAATTGAGAGTGATGGTGAAAGGGTTAAAGATTTATTTTCTCAGTTTTCGATTATGATTTTTGGAAATTTATTATTTTTTGTTGGAATGATGATTATTCTTTTCTCAAAAGATGCTAAAATTACAAGCATTTTAATGATCCCTATTATTGTCGTTGTTGTAAGTGCTATTTTCATTATTAGATATTTAACACGTTATTATAAACAATCAAGAGTTTTAAATGCAGATATCACCGCTTATTTAACTGAGTATATTCAAGGTATGAGTGTTGTACAGCTTTTTAACCAGCAAAAGAAAGCCGATCATCAAATGAATATAAAGAGCAAAGAAAAACAAAAAGTGGATACCAAAGCATCCTTTATTGAATATGGATTATGGGGTGTTTTTGACTTTTTAATCGAAACAGTATTTATCATTACAATTATATTGCTGACAGCCCCAAAAGTAATTAATCAGATAGCGACCATCGGTACTTTGGTTATTTTTATTCAATATTCAGTGAGACTTTTCTGGCCTCTGATGCAGATTACCGAAAATATTAATCAAATTCAACGGGCTTTCGTTTCTCTTAAAAGAATGATGCAATTGCTTGAGCTAACTCCTGAAGAGTCAAATCAGGATATTTCTGATATCAGTTTCAATCAGATCATTGAATTTAAAGATGTTTGGTTTAAGTATAAAGAAGATGAATGGGTACTTAATGGAGTAAATTTCTCTATTAAAAAAGGTCAAAAAGTAGCTTTAGTTGGCGCTTCTGGAAGTGGAAAGTCAACAACGGTCAGCCTGCTCTGTCGATTCTACCAGATTGATAAAGGACAAATCACTGTTGATGGTATTGATATTGAAAAAATTGACTTAAAAAACTGGAGAAAAAAAACAGGCCTGGTTTTACAGGATATTATTCTTTTCCCTGGCTCTTTAATTGAAAATATTAGGATCTATAATCAGGATATTTCTCAACAACAGGTTTTAGAAGCAATCAATTTAGTTCATGCAGATGATTTATTCAATCGATTGGAAAATGATTTAAATTTTGAGATCAAAGAAAAAGGCAATAACCTTTCCATGGGCGAAAAACAACTCTTAAGTTTTGCAAGAGCTTTAGCTTTCAATCCTGAAATTATTATTATGGATGAAGCAACAGCTTCAATCGACGCAAAAGCTGAATCACTGATTCAAAAATCAATGGATGAAGTTCTTAAAGGTAAAACAGCATTGATTGTTGCTCATAGATTGTCTTCTGTTCTCTCTTGTGATAATATCCTTGTCTTTGATAATGGTCATATCATTGCTCAAGGTAATCATGAACAGTTAATGAAATCTTGTCCCGAATATAGAAAATTAGTAGAACTACAATTAATGAGAAAAGATTAAGTTTGGAGCGATTTAATGAAAAATAAACATATACTTTGGATTCTCAATGAGTGGAAATCTCATAAAGCCTTTATCGCTTTACTCATTTTTATGACATTATTAAGCACCTCTGTCGCTGTCGCTTATCCATTTGTTTTTAAACATCTTATCGATTCTCTTCAAAAAATCATTGCTGATAAAATGAATTATAACCAGGCAATGATGAAAATTTACAGTATTTGCTGGGTTCTTGTAGCAATTGGTTTTGTTAAGCTCCTAAGTGCTTTTTATCCTGCTTTAAGAGCTACAATGAATTTGATTTTTGAATTTGTGCTTAGAAAAAGATATTTTAAATTGATACTTGAAAAAGATTATAACTTCTTTCTTCATTTCAGAACAGGTGATTTAGTCACTCGATTAACTAATGATATTCAGGATTTTCCTAAGATTGGCTGGTTTTTATGTAGCGGTATCTTCAGAGCATTTGATTCTTTTATTAAAATTGTCTTTTGCCTGGTTATGATGTTTTTTATGAACTGGAAACTCACTCTTCTTGCTATTACTCCACTCCCTCTGATGATTATTATGTTTTACCTTACTTCTGATCGTCTATATAAAAATTTCCAAAAAAATCAGGAAGCAATTTCTGAAATCAATAATCAACTGGAGATGACTTTCTCTGGAATTAGAATTATTAAATCATTTGTTTGTGAAGAAAAGTACAAAAGATTCTTCAAAAATGCACTTGAAAATAGATTTAAAACTGAGATGAAAGTGGTTAAAGTAAATACATTACTTCATTTGATTTACGAATATATTGACTATTTTGCCATGATTGGCATTATTATGTTTGGTGGATATTTGGTGGTCAAACAAGAGATTTCTGTAGGTACTTTTTATGCCTTTTATACATATCTGTCAATGCTGATCTATCCAATCTTAGATCTTCCACAACTCTTTGTTTCTGGAAAACAGGCTTTTGTTTGTATTGATCGTCTTGAAGAAATAAATTCTTTTCCTGTACAATCTAAAATTCACAGTAAACATACTGATATTGAAACTGTTGAATCTATTAACTTTGAAAATGTCTCATTCATATATGAAAATAGAAAAAATCCTGTGATTAACTCAATCAATTTTGTGTTGAATAAAGGTGAGAAATTACTCATTTTAGGACCTGCGGGTGCCGGGAAATCTACGATTTTAGGCTTACTATCAGGTTTATACAAACCTATTGAAGGTGATATCAAATTAAACAACACTTCTTTAGATTCTCTTGATATCGAAAAAGTGAGGAACTTTATCGGTTTTGTACCTCAAGAACCATCACTTTTCTCAGGTACAATTAAAGAAAATATTCTCTTTGGAATTAATGAACCTGATATGGATTTATATCATAAAATTATTGATGTTGTTCAAATTAAAGATGAAATCGATCAATTTGTTGAAAAAGACATGACAAGAATCGGTCAAAAAGGTTTGACTCTGTCTGGTGGACAAAAACAAAGAATTGCCATTGCGAGAGCTCTTATGAAAAAACCTCAGATTCTTGTTCTTGACGATATCACGGCAAGCTTGGATGCGACTAAAGAAGAACAACTTTGGCATGAAATATCAGATCTCTTTGGGAATCTCACAGCTTTTGTTGTCTCTCATCGTTTGTCATCTCTGAGATACGTTGATAAAGTACTTCTGTTAGATTCTGGAAAAATTATTGCTCAAGGTAATCATAATGATTTAATGAATGATGAAAAGTTATACAAAGACTTTATTGATTACCACCATCTACATGTTCAATAAACAATTTTTTTTTGTCGTATAATTGATTACTTGAAATGATTGATATAACATTAGTCGCTGAACCGACCGTGAACCGAGGCGAAACGGAGAGCATAATGTTAAATATTTATAATTTTTGATACTCGTTCAATTGAAAAAGGGTCACATTCTGTGACCCTTTTATTTTATTAATGAGATTGGGAGACTATTTTAATAACAGTGCTTTCTTAACACTATGATTTGTTTCTGTGTTGAGTCTGATAAAGTATATACCTGATCCAACTGAATTTCCCTGATCATTTATACCATTCCATTGTACGGTGTGATGACCTTTTATCATTCTTTCATTCTTTAACTGCTTCACTAACTGACCTTTAATATTGTATACAGATAACTTAACTTGTGAATCATTTGGAATGCTAAATGAAATACTGGTTGATGGATTAAATGGATTTGGATAATTTTGGGATAGATTGAACTTTAATGGAATATTTGGATTTTCTGGATTGGATAAAACATTAGGGTCAACATATAGTACATTTGAAGAATCACTGATACCATTGGCGTACTGTGCAACAATATAGTATCTGTATTTATAATTTGGATTTACAACATCTGAATAGCTTTCCGTAAGACTTGTGTTAAGTAGATCAAAGGATCCTGAATTAATTTGTCGGAAAATCTTGAAATGTTCTAAACTAAATGGACTTGTTGAAGGTAAATTATACTCCCAGCTTAAATTAACAGAATGAGTAGTTGGATTAACATTCGCTGTTAAATTTGTTGGATTCTCCATATAATTCAATGTGAAGTTGACATTCTCCATTAACTGGTTTGACTCAAGTACAACATTCTGATAAACATTTCCTGTTGTAAATGGTGTAATTGAACTAATACTGGTGTAAGTGCCTGGTATTAAGTATAACTCATAATGACCTTCTGGATTTGGTACTGTTGCATATTCATTTGCTTTAATTGCTATCTGACGCAAATCATAATCTTCTTTGTCTATTGTGATTTGACCTTTTACGATTGCTGTATTGCCTATTGCGGTTTGTATTGATACATCATCAATATACCATTCATCAATGTTTCCTGCTGGACCATCTACAAAGAAACATATCTGGAAATTTGGTTTGCCTAAATCTTCATTGTTTATTGGAATATTTTTGGTTTCTTGATTGATGGACTGAGTTAATTCTTGAGACCAAACAGTATGCCATGGACTATATAATGCACGGGTAGCAACGCCTATAATTGCACCAGGTTGATTGATGTTGACTTGGTGTTTAAAACTAAGGATAACGCTAGCGATGTCTGTTGTATCCATTGAACGGCTGATGAAATAGGTGATATTATTGAATGCTGGGGCACCAGTAAACTTAACTTCTGGAGCTATTCCGCCTGCTTGATTAGTCTGAGATTGATTCCAATGGCTTGAAAAATATTGAATAATCCAGCCTGTTGGTAACCAATTCTCAAAGCTTTCCTGTAATAATGCACCACTCTGATTGACACCTAATTGAATATCAAATGATAAATCAGGGGCATTGTCACTACTTACGCTCACATGCACAGGGATCGAAGTCTCTCCGGTAATTGTCTCTGATAACTCAAATTCAAAAACTGTCTGATAATTCGTAGTTGCTTGAATAACAGGTATTATTGTACTGTTTTGAGTAATGGTTAAATCAGGATGAACAGCGCTAATCACGGCTTGAACATTGTTTATATTTAAATTTGTAGTATTACTGAAATTGATGATCAGTTTTGCACTCTCTCCCGCTTCCAAAATGCCGTTGGCATTTCCAGACCCATCATTGATTAAATAAGATCTGTAGGTTAAATTTGGTTTATATACGGTAAAACTGAATTCTCTGACCCAAGCACCTTCATCCGATGTAATATTTGCTGTAATTGTTATCGTGTGATTGTTTGGACAATTGGCTAATGTTTGTAATTTTAAATAATTGATGTTTGTTCCATTGCCTGATGGATTAATGTTATTGTAATCCGATGATCCATTGATGATGCTGATATAAGGACTGTTTGTTGTTAACTGAACTTGAAGATTGTTAGCTGTCGTTAAACCAACATTTGTTAATGGTAATCCTATATTGATATATTCACCCGCTTCTATGATATCATTACCATTTTGATCATGAATTACCGGTGCATTTGCGATCATATAAGGCGCTTCATTTAAGAAGAATGGATGTGTAAAATATAAAGCTCTGTTGCTTGCAAGTGTCGTTGCACCAGGCGCGTACTGGTTATTGTAGCAATAGGTGATCCCTCTTAATGCTGTGTGATCTTGAATACCACATGTTATGAAATTATTAGGAGCTGTAACTGTCCCTTGTGATCCAGGATGGAATACTTTGTATTGGAACTTAAATGGGCTGTCCCCAAGTGGTGTGCCATAGATAACTGGATCATATAATATGACCTGGAATGTCACTGCTTGATTATCACTTAATGTCACCATCTGATTCCACTGTACAACAAAATAATGCTCTTCAGAATCATAATATGAATAGACACCGCTGTTTGCACCTGATTTCTTTAAATCATTCCAATAGGGGGCAATCATTGGTCTTGGCGCTAATGGACCTGGTAATGGTAAATTTCTGAAATTGGCTTGTTCTGTATATCCTGGGCTTACCCATCCATTAGATGAAACTGATAATTGAGTATAACTCTGACCGTACATTTTAAATGTAAATGGTAAACTTATTGTCGTTACTTTATCATTATTCTCGCCTGTATCATTTAAATCTAATGCTGTTCCATTAGTAGATATTTCTATCCAATCATAAACAGGTGCATCACTATAACTAACATCTGTATCATCATAGATAATATATCCATATTGATCTGGAGGAACAGGATCTGTGGTTGAAATCTGGCCTACTTGAATCTCTACTTCTTCGCTTTCTTCATACCCGTTTGAATTGTAGAATACTAATTCTGCTTTTAATTTTACTCCAGGATAAATACCTGTTGATGCTTGAATGATAAATGGATCAGAGCTGTTATCTAAACTCATTCCATTATTAATCGATCCATATACACTTAATGAATCAACAACTTGGATGAATAGACTCTTGGAAACTAATTTGGCATTTAAATTGAGTAAAGGAATACTTCCATTATTTTTAACCATAAATTTGATGGGTGTGTTTATTCCAAGTTCAACGATTCCTGATGTATTTAATACCGTCATTGAAACTACATCAATATCGGCTGATTTTACATTTTCAAATATCATTGAACGCCATGTCTCTGTTGAAGTGGACATGACAAACATAAAATCTAACGGATAATTCGCTGGATAATTGTCAGAAACATTAAATGTAAATTCATCAGTTAAATTGACAGATGATGATGATCCGATACTTGCTACACTTGCTAATGAATCAGTGATTGTAATGTACGGATTGTTACTTCTCATCACTACTGATAAATTATTGACATTATTGTTCGTATAGTTATTGATATTCATACTGAATTTTATCGTTTCACCAGGATTTATCTGTTGGTTATTGTTCCCATTAACTAAGTCATTGATGTTGTATGAACTGATCGCAACACTGGCATTTGTATCTGCTTGCATTATGACTAATTTTGATTGAAAATCTTGTTTGGATACAACTAATGTTAAGTTAGCTGTTAATTGATTGGGTATTTGAAGATTCACAATTCCGTTTTCATCTGTAACACCAAAATCAATAGATTCATTATTCATTGTTAAAGATACCCAAGCATCTTTGACTAACTCCGAGTTTTCGTCTTTCACAACAATTGATACATAGTTACTGCCAATTGGAATCATTGTGGGATAAGTTAAATCAAATGTTTTTGGAACAGTTCTGTAAATATTGACAGATGGATCTCCCATAAGATTTAGCCATTGTGCAAATGTTCTTGCAGCTTCTAATTCTGAATCACCATATGCTCTGTGAATATAATGTTTTGAGAAGAGCATTGCTCCACCCATTGATGTGATATCTTCTGAATACATCGCATGGAAGATGCCACCCATTAAGCAGTTATTGTAAGCTGTATGAGTTCCTGATGTGGACAATCCAACTGATGTGATAGCACCTTTTGGTTCTGCTGCACTTCCTGCTCGGGTGATCGACTCAATCATTGAAGATCCTGCAAAACCACCTGTACTACATGTTAGAAAAACTGCATTGGTTAACTTTCTAATATTAGTTAATGCATTAACATTTGTATCACTCCAGTTACTCATACCGATCCAACCTCGATAATTGAATGTTAATGCACCATTTGTTAAATAGTTTTGCATCTCTGATGCAGATGGATCAGCACCATATATCTCTTGAAATTGATGATTTGAATCGTATCTGCTCTTTAGATTCTTCACATATTTATTCATAATGACGCATGAATATCCTGAAGGTGAGGTATCGCCTACAAGTAAATTTCTGTTAAACCATTCTGTCCCTTCGATATTGGCTGCACGTTCATATTGCTGAATCTTTGCAACCATGGTAGCAAAATCATTATTACTTCCTATAGATATTCTGCCGATGATTGCATCTCCATAATAATCATTACCTTCTAAAAATGTGTATTGATAGTCTCCAGCACCACCGTATGAAGAAAACTGACCGTATGCAATATCATAGGTCGGAATTGTGTAGCCTGCTCCAGCACTTGCATCGCCAATCAAAACAATGTATTCTGGTTTATTGCTCCAAGTATCATAAGCATTTTGTATCATGGCTTTGATACTTGTTGTATTGCTGTTCCCACTGGTTATTTCAAGCACGGTAACTTCAAAACCTTTTTGTTTCTTCCAGTTTACTAATTTATTCAATTCTGATTGATAGATTGTTTGAGTATTTGTTGGATATAAAATCAACATTGATGGCTTTTGATATATAGGATAGTCTGATCTGATTTGTTCATAATTTGCAATTGTCGCTTTGTACATTGGCTCAAAAGCACGTGATAATCTTGGGGTGATTTGATAATCTGAATTACCTCTGGATTGATGGTCAATCACAAGATTAATTTTCTTATTGATTTTTAAACTCTGACTCTTTGCATTATATACAAAAGGATAAATAGTGACATTAACTACCGCAAAATCACGCATGTAATATACTTCTGATACTTTCACATTTTCTTGTGGATAATTTTGATTGTCTCTGTAAAAACTTCTGTTCCAGATAAAATCTTTACGAGCATCTTCATCTCCCTGAGATGGATACAATACAATGTCCGACAAATGATCCTGTTTAATCACTTGCTGAGATAGCAATTGCGCATTACTTTCTTTTGGGATTGCAATACTGATTGTAAAAATGGGTAATTCTGGCAATCCTTCCTTTGTTAACATCTCTGTCGTTCCAATGTCTATCTTTGAAAAATTTTGACTTAATAACTGGACATTTTTAATTGTGTAATCAGGTAACTCAAACTGGATTTCAGTTTGATTCGCATTAAAAGTATTCACTTTAAATGCACTTTTACTTAAGTTAAAATTCTCTGCAAAAAGGCCATTCAAACTTAACCCGAGCAGAATGGTCATTACAACTAATAGTCTCTTCATAAGATCCCCTTTGCCACTATTTTATAGATTTAATGCCATTATTTGCAATTATAGTTCCAATTAATCATCTGGAAATACTAAATAATATTACCTTTCTGCAAAATAATGACAAAGAGATTTTTCACTACATCTGATACTTGTTTTTGAAAAGGATTGCATCACAGTAAAAATAATTATAATGCCTTGCAATATAATGTCTTGATGTGATCGATTCACATAACGGAGTATTGCGTTTTGCATATCAGGATCATTAATAATAATTTTCTGATAAATTTCTTCGATTTCCTTTAATCTTATCTCCTGCTGATGCAATAGGGGATATGAATATTGATCTATTTTTAGTAAAAGTTGATTGATACTACTAAATGCACCGCCATTACCCATCAAAATATCAAATTGAAAATTTGTTAAATGACGGGTTTTGTCTTTGATAAATTGCACACATTCAATAATAGAATTCTCTGTAAATGGATCAAAATATAGCTCATTGAGTACTACTGCCCCGATATCGATGCTCTCCTGATGAAGGATAGTTTCTCCTAAAGAAAATGTAAATTCTACACTCCCTCCACCAATATTGAATAGCATTATCCTTTGGTTATCAACTTGAAAATCACTGATTACGCTAAGAAAATTATAACGGGCTTCTTCTGTTGGGCTTAATATGTTTATTTTTATTCCAAAAGATTTGAATACTTGATCGGAGAATAAATTTGCATTTTTAGCTTCTCTGAGCGCCATTGTACCGATGATTATGATGTTTTGCTCCTCAAGAAGAGGATAGGAATCTATTAATTGCTGAATGATTTGAATGTTTTTTTGAATGGATTCTTCTGGAATAATGATCTCATGATTCTCGTTGTAACTGATTAATCGATTATGAATATTCCCTTGACTGATCGTTTTATTACTATGCTTATCGTAGATCAGATACTTAACTGAATTGCTTCCGATATCTATACAACACTTCATTTGCTTTTTCTCAAAACAAATACCCAGTTGGACGATTCCTCTGTGACTTCATCCTCCTGAAATGAACCATAAATATGATCAACAATTAAGCCACAATTCTCCGCCAAGATTTTCATCTCGTTAATGTCTATGCGCTTTAATGCTAATTCATGAATAAATATTTCATTTTTCTGTTTTTGACGATCTCTGTAACTGATAATGTATTTGTCTCTCCAAAACTGTAATCGATTTTTATGGTCAATCTCATAAGATGTAAACATCGTTACATCTGCATTTAATCCTTCGTGATATTCATGATAAAATGGAAAGAAATCAGGCATAGAATTTCCTAAAGCAGTATAGGGTGAAATATCAATAAATATCGCTCCTTCATCTTCTAAGCTCTTGTGTAACTCTTTTAATAAGTTTACTTGATCTTCAAATTGATGTAAATATTGAAAAGTTGAATAGCTGATAATCATGCATCGATATTTTCTGCTCAGTTCAAGTAGCCTCATATCTTGACATATAATTTCTATCTGATCTCTATCACTAACTTTCTCTTTGAGTTTTTGTAAAAATGATGGAGCATTGTCAACTGCAGTTACACTATGACCATTTTTGAGTAACTCTTCTGTAATCCTGCCACTTCCGCATCCAATCTCAAGAACGGGATTACCATATTTTTCGATTTGCTTTAAATAGAATGCAACATCATGTTTTTGTTCTTTACACATGATGTTGAATTCCCAATCATACAGCTCTGAAAAATCATCCCAGTTAAAAGTATAGTCATTCATTGTTACTAATGTATTCTCCAAGCAATTGCAATGTTGCATAGACCGCTTTTTTATGAGTGCGTTCATATCCATGAGATGCAAAGACTCCAGGACCGATGAGCCCATGTTTTATATCGTATCCTGCAGATAAACTTGCTTCAACATCTGATCCATAGCGTGGATAGATATCAACAGCATGAGAAATATTAAATTTTTCAGCTAATTCAATCAATCGTGTAGTGACTTCATAATCATAAGGCCCGCCTGAATCTTTGGCACAAATTGACACTTTGTATTCATCACAGGATAAATCATCTCCCAATGCACCCATATCAACAGAGATCATTTCTACGGTATCTTCTGGAAGACCTGATGCACCTCCATGACCCACTTCTTCATAGGTCGTAAATAATAAATAAACTTTACGATTGAGGACGATCTGCTCATCCTTAATCCATTGAGCTAAGCCCAACATCAAACCTGCACTCGCTTTGTCATCCAAATGTCTGCTTTTGATAAAACCGCTGTCTGTGATTAAAGTGCGCGCATCAATTGAAATAAAATCACCGACTCGGATTCCTAATGCTTCGACATCTGCTTTGCTTTGGACTTCTTCATCAAGTATGACCTCTACATTTGTGTCATTACGCGTTGCACTTCCTACATTATCATAGACATGCACGGAAGGACTTGTTAAATAAAAAGTTCCTTTATACTTCTTCCCTTGGCGAGTATGAATGGTACATGTCTCATTTTCAATATTATTTTCTGGATAACCACCAATTTTGGTGAATCTGATACATCCATTGCCTTTGATTGATCTTACCATTGCTCCTAATGTATCTACATGAGCAGCCAAGACTAAAGCATCCCCAGATCCTCCAATATCACATAAAACTGATCCTTTACGGCTTTGAGATGCTGTAAAACCTATTTCAGCTAATTTGTTGATCAGATATTGACATACTTCTTGAGTATATCCTGTTGGACTGGGTATTTTACATAATTGCTCAATGTATGTTGCGCTGAGTTCTTTGTATTTTTCTGATGCTTGCATTTTTTCTCCTTTTAATAGGTTTGATCGGAATAATCTTTAAAATTTTCCGGTGATTTCGTAAATCGATTGATAAAATCATAGTTGAGTATATAATAACGTGATGAATCATTAATGCTTATTGCACAGTTTTCTTCATCAAAGGTGAAGACTGAGATTGTCTGTTTGCTCTGATCAGTAAATCCTAATTGAATGTCTGCGATTTTCTTGATATCACGGCTCAATATCTCATCGCTATCTGACTTCAGAATATAAGTCGATTGTAAGTTGGATAGTATGTTTAAGATTTTAAATAATGAACGATTCACTGTAAATACTTCAAATTGTTTATTGTTATTGTGAAACATCCACTTTTTGTTTTCTAACTTTAATGTGTATTGATGACGTTGACTTTCAATTTTTACTGAATTGAGATCTTCTTTCTTAAAGTATAGAATCACTGGATCAATCCACATGGATAAATTTGGAAATATATATTGTGATATATTTGAGTCTAACTCATATACCTCATTACTGTCTGAAAATCGTAAAGAACTGAATGAACTGAAATCACCATTTCCAACAATGAAATCACCGATGATTGATCCTTGATCATCTCTTAGAATGATATTTATTCCTAATTCTTTTAATACATTATATCTCGAGTGTTTCTTAAAGTCCTTTGTTAGTAACTTAGTTGAGCGTTTCATAGAAATGACATGCTGAAAAAAATCTTCAATCTTCTTCGGATTTATACTGTATTGATCTTCATTGTCAACAACCCAGCGTTGATTGATCTTAGCGATCCTGAGAGTATCAATTTCATAACTGATTGATATTTTTGAGACTTGTAGAGAATCAATTTCTAATACCTTTACTGTTTTCTGTACAGGTGCACGATGAAGAAACACAAAATAAAGCGCGATTAGAATCAATAAGACGATGATTAACTTAACAGTTTTATGAGTCATTTACTGCCTCGTAAGCTTAATGATTGATTTTTTATGTCGTTGATTCATTATCCAGTAAATAATTCCTGTGATAACTAACATCATAAATGGAATAGCAAAATTAGCCACCTTGACATAGAAGCGTAAACCCTCAGTCGTTTTCACCAATGGAGAATAGCTGATATTTCTCTTTCTCATTTCGATCAAACCACTGTTTTGACAAAGAAAATCAATGCTATTGATTACAAAATCTGCATTGCCTTTCACATTGCTTAGAATTGTATTATCAACAAAACTTGTGCTGCCAGCAAGAAATATATTGGTATTTATACATCTTTCGATAAACTGATCATGCCTCATGTTTGAATTTTTAAAACCACTTTCAAGTTGACCATTATATATCCCAGCGATCACTTTAGGCTCTTGAATAAATGCATCCGCCATTTTCAAGTCTTGAAATTGCTCATAATTGATATCGATCTCTTTTCCCATCATTTCATATGAACTTGATGAGCTCATTAACAACGGTGTAAAGTGTAAATTCGGATTCTCTTTATAAAAGATTTCTGAACTGAATAACGCTTGAACAAGGGGTAAATCTTTACTGACTGGGTGATTAAGATTTCTATTCTGGATCACAGGAAAAAATGGATAATCAAATGATACAGGTACTGTGTACTCACCTTGTTTTCTGTATTTAGAGATTTGATAACAGTAGGCATCCAGTACAAGATTGGGCTTTAAATATAAACCTTGTTTGAATAAATAACGTGTAAAATTATTATCGATGAGTGTAGCTTTGTTCTCATTGATATCACCGACAAATCTATCTTGAAATATCATGATGGGTTTTCCGCTCATGATATATTGATCAAGCAAGTAAAGTTGTACTTCATGTAAAGAATCGACAATTCCATTTACAATAAGTAAATTAGTGTCTTCGGGTAAAGGAAAAAACAAATCAGTTCGATCGAACAGATAATTGCTCTTGAGCATCTGATAAAGGACATCCAATGATGGGTCTTCAGGTAAATCTTCATAACGCTTACTTTCCTCAAGACTGATCGGAGTGAAATAGGCAATATGCTGTTGTTCAGGGAAAATTAGTCGCTTTAGTGCTGAAGAAACGATAAACTCCAGTCCCTCTCCACTGCTAATCACAGGGATCTTTTCATTGAGATTTCTATAACTTAACACCATTCCTATATAAATATCCCTGTATTCCATTTTATCTTTTTCCATCACTTGAATTGTGATGGAAGGTATGCCATTAGTGCTGGCATCAGATTTAAATTTTGTATCATTACTGGAATCTACAAATTCAAATACTAACTTCCCTTTCGAAACACTCTGGTATTCGCTTAATAAATCCTTGACATAGTTCTTGGTACTTAATAACTCAGAGGGTATATTTTTGGAAAAAAAGAGTTTGATCCTGATCTCTTCTTTTGCCTGAGAGAGCAATACTTTAGTGCTTTTTGAAAGAGTGTAGGATTTGCTCTTTGTTAAATCAATACGGTAAAACACAAAGATTGATAACAAATTCAAAACGACGATGATCGCAATGATAATGACTCTTTGTATATTTTTTTCGATGATTTGTTGTGATTTCATTATGACCTCATCTTTTTTTCTTGGATGACATGAGTTCGATTGAAAGATAAAGAAAAATAAATATCAGACTCACAAAATAGACGATTACTCTACTGTCAATGACACCTTTTACTAAATTCGAATACTGCCAGGTGATACTTAAGTATTGAAAAATTGGTAATAAATTGTGTGGTACATAAAGTAGGGCAAACTCTATTGAGAATAAGAAAAGTGAAATGACAAAACTTAAGATAAATGCTATGATCTGATTGTTACTGATTGATGAAGTAAAAATGCCAATTGATGAATAGACACTCCCGATAAGGAATGAACCAATGTATGCACACAGAATCACTCCGTAATCTACATTTTGACCCAGAAAGAATACCGTCAAAAAGTGGGGGAGTGTGAGTAGTAAACTTATAAATACGATACTGATCGCAAATAGATACTTTCCAATAATCAGATCTTTGATTCTTAATGGCAATGTCATCAATGTTTCAATTGTTCCTGTATTTCTTTCTTTGGCAATTAATCCCATCGTGATGACAGGAATAAATGCAAGATACATCAACTGAATTGTATGAAACAAACCGGATAAACTCGCATTCCCTGATGCGAAGAAGGGCATAATAAAAAACCAGGTGGCAATCATTGAAAATACGATAAATGTGATATAACCTACAGGTGATTTGAAAAAGGTATTTAATTCTTTCTTACATATAGTCCATGAGTGTTTCATTCTGCTTCCATCCCTGTTTTTGTATCTATTTGTGTAAGTTGGTGAAAGATATCTTCTAATGAGTAATGCTTTTGCTTTAATTCTAATATATGGCAATGATGATCACTCAAGTATTGTGATAATTCAACTCGGATATCGTCTTTTTGATAACTCTCCAAAAGCATTTGAATCTGATCATCAATACTTCTGTATGAAATGACTTTTATCCCTGAAAAATGTCCCTTAAATCTGTTGAGATCAAATTGGCCTTTTGTAAATTCTATCTCAATGTTCTGGCACTTTTCAATACCTTTTAACAATTGATTCTTATTGGCATCTGCAACAATTAGTCCTTCATTGATGATGATAATGCGATCGCAAATAGCTTGAACTTCTTGTAAGATATGACTGGAAATGATTAGCGTCTTTTCTTTACCTAGATCTTTGATCAATTGACGTATTTCGATGATTTGATTAGGATCAAGTCCATTGGTGGGTTCATCGAGGATAAGAATTGGTGGGTCATGCAATATAGCTTGCGCAAGCCCTACGCGTTGTTTGTATCCCTTTGATAAAGTGCCGATGCTCAAATGCAAATGTTTTTCTATTCCGCATTTCTTGCTGACTTGTTTTAATTGCTCAAGGAATTTCTCCTGACTAAGACCTCTGATCTCAGAAATAAACTTCAAATAATCATAAACAACCATCTCATAATATAAAGGATTCAACTCAGGCAAATATCCGATCAATCGCTTTAATTCTATTAACTGATCTTTGTAGTCATTTTCGTTGACTAAGACTTGACCTTCGTCTGCTTCAAGATATCCAGTGATAATTTTTAAAGTTGTTGATTTTCCAGCGCCATTGGGACCTAAAAACCCAACAATCTCGCCTTGAGCGACCTCAATATCTATCCCCTTCAAAGCTTCAATATCTCCGTATCTCTTCTTTAAGTGACTGATTTTTATCATAAAATCTTTTCTCCTTAATATGACCATAATGATGTACTTCATCGATTTGTCAATAAAAACACTCATCACTTACGCAATTTTAGAGCCAAAATCAAAATATAGGTCTTTATCATAATATATTATCTTTTAATTCTCATTATTTACTCTGATTTGATCTGTCAAAAAATTATTTTTCTACAGGATAGAAGACAGAGGGGAATGGAGTGCAAGTGAGACTAAAGCCTGTGATTAAAGGATTTGGATTGATTTTGAGATAATACTTGATTTACCTTATTAGCTTAACCATTTTAAAAACAATTTTACAGCAAAGTGAACACCTGCTTGAACAAATTTTATACAATGTGATGGTGAGACTGATTATCGCTTGACAATGTTAACAAAATAAGCTACATTTAATCATCAATCATTCTTAGGGGGAGAGGTGATGTTAAAAGCAGAATATGAACTGCATGATAAAGTTTATCAAAAATTGAAGAATAATAATGAAAAATCATGGAGTGCACAAAGTGACTTGGATCAGTTAATCAGTGATTTCTACGAGATCCTTGGAAATGAAAACATTAATACGTTTCGCTTAGTTGAACTCGGCTGTGGTACAGCATTAGAGTTGATTCATTTACTTGAACATACTAATACTGTCCAGGAAGCATATGGTGTAGATATTTCCGAAACTGCTTTGGAACTGGCACGAAACAATAGTGCAGGAAAAAATCTTAATCTGTCATTTCTAAAAGCTTCTGTTCTTGATTTATCCCAACTTTATGATCAACCTTTTGATATTGCTTGGGATGGTCGATGCTTGCATTGCATTATCGCTGATGATCGGAAAACCTTTTTAAATGAAGTGAGAAAAGTCTTAAAACCGAACTCTTTCTTTATTGTTAATTCGATGTGCTCTGTTATTGATAAAGAATTACGCAATTATGACCCGAAAACTAAATGTATGTTGATGAGCAATGGAACTCCTGTGCGATATATTCCTGGTCCGCAGGAAATACTTGATGAATTGACAAATGCAGGATTCAGAATTCAAAAATTCTTAGTTCGCTGTCAACTTAATGATGATGAATTCGATGATCTGGTAGTTTTAGCAAAGAAGTAGTTACTCACTGCTGACGACTTGAGCAGAGAATTTTTCTCGCACCTTTTCTTTGATCAGTTTGAGTTTCAGATGAAGGATAAATGATCCTAAAAAGCATAGACTGCCAAACAAGAATAGTGTTCGTTCCACACCAATCGTTTTTGATATCGTTCCGCTTAATAAACTGCCTAATGGCATGAAAGACATAAAAGACATAGAGTAAATTCCCATCACTCTGCCACGTTTATCCTCATCGACAATACTTTGGATGATTGTATTTGAACCTGCCATTTGCATCATCATCCCGATCCCGGCAGTAAACACCAATAATAATGTCACATAAAGACTCTTGGATAGCGAAACAAGAATCAAACAGAATGAAGCAATATGCCCAACATTTGTGATAATCAATCCCAATCCCTTGATGTTTTTTCTTGATGCAAGATATATTGCGCCAACTAATGCGCCAAAGCCAATAGAAGACATTAAATAACCTAAAGTCTTAGCATCACCATGAAAGACCTGGCGTGCAAAATAGGGTAGAAGTACGGTATATGAAGACCCAAATAAAGTAAATATTGCCACATTGAGTATCAGGTATCGGATCGGTTCAAAATGTATGACATAAGAAAAGCCTTCTTTTAAATGACTGAGCATCTTTTGTGATGACTTTTTAACTTCAATGCTTCTGATGCGCATTTGAAATAAGGATAAGAGGATCGCAATATAGGATAACGCATTGATTAAAAAGCAAAAGGCTTCTCCAAATTGAGCAATTAAAAATCCTGCAATTCCAGGTCCGATCAATCGAGCACCATTAAACATCGCTGAGTTTAACGCAATGCCATTGCCAATCTCTTCCTTTTTGTCAATCATGTCATAGATAAATGAATGTCTGATCGGTGATTCAAATGCTTCAATAGTGCCTAACACGATGCTTAAAATCAAAATATGCCAGATTTGTACATCAAAGAAATAAACCAGACTGGCGAGACTCAATGCTTGTATCATAGCAAATGTTTGGGATACTTTTAAGATCTTATGACGGGCAAATTTATCTGCAATTACACCTGCAAATGGAGTGACAACCAACGAGGGAATATGCCCTACAAATCCGATCAATCCAAGCCAAAAAACAGAATCGGTCAATCGGTAGATCAGCCAGCTTAATGCAGTTCTTTGGATCCATGTGCCGATCAGTGATGTGCCTTGTCCAAAAAAGTATAATGTATAATTTCTGTTTTTAAATCCTCTGAAGATATTAAAAAAACGATCACTAAATTGTTTTGTTTTACTACTCATTTTTCCTGATTTCTTTATTGTTCAATGTGGAATAAGATAATTTCTGATCGACTGCCTGTACGTATCGGTGGTCCCCAAAATCCATACCCGCATGAAACATAGTAGGCTTGCTGTGCATTCATTTGCATACCCCAGCTATTATCAAAGATCTTTTGGGTGATCAATGAAAATGGATACATTTGACCATGATGTGTATGACCAGACAGAAATAAATCGATTGAAGTATTTTTCCCTTCCTGATAACTCATCGGCTGATGATCAAGTAATATGCTGTACTTTTGATCCACATCTTTATTGATTAATTCCTTAAGCGTTTTTCTTCTTGTTCCTGTAAAACGCCCACCACTCAAATCATCACGACCAATGATGATGATCTCGTCATTGATGATGATTGAACTATCCTTAATTACTGGAATACCGTAATTTGCAAAATGATTCAAAGCGCTTTCTATACCACCAATATACTCATGATTGCCGAGAATCGTATAAACACCATACTTGCTTCTAATCGTCCCAAGAAGTGCTCCTGTATCGTGATACTTTAAATGAGCAACGTCTTCTGTAAAAATATCTCCACCAAAAAGAACAATGTCTGATGATTGTTCATTAATCATTGTGACGAGTTTTGAAACTGCCTGAGGATAAAACAGATCATTGATATGTAAGTCCGAAATAAAGACAACTGTATAATTTTCTTTGATGGGCTTATTGCTTTTAAGATGATAATGACGAATAACAGGATGAGAAATATTATATATGCCAATGCCTAAACTGATCAATATCAATGAGATAAATGATGAAGAAATAATCCATTTGATATGATGAATTCCATTGAGATATTGATATAAGCGAGGAATAAAATACTTTATAATTAAGTATGAGAAATCATATAATAATAATAATATCAACGAATATGCCATGATTGCCAGCCAGATTGATCCGATCTGACCTATCAGTTTTAATGACTCATGTACATAGATTCGTTCAATAATGCGATAGATAAAATAGGATGAACTAACGAGAACAAAAATCAAACTAAAGAGTATTTTGATGGCTTTGTTGTCTTGAAAAAGCATCAGTGACTTTTTAAAAATATAAAAATTGATCGAGAAATAGATAATCAATACAATGCTAAAAAATAATAAGAATTGTGTGTTTTTCATAATCTCCAAATGAAGAAGAAAGGGCGGTTAACGCCCTTTCTCTATAATAGTTTATTGAGTTTTCCTGTTTCTCTGTCCACTAAGATCAGTTCAACCCCTGCCTCTGAAAACATTTCTTTAGCAAGCGGATCGGGATAATCATCAGCAATAAAAACATTTCTGATTTCTGCATTGATGATCATCTTAGCGCAAATAGAACAAGGATGATTGGTACAATAAAGAGTTGCATTGCGTATCGAAGTGCCATTAATCGCTGACTGAACGATTGCATTCTGCTCAGCGTGGACTCCTCTGCATAATTCATGCATTGTTCCTGATGGGACATTGAGTTGCTGACGCATACATCCTGTCTCTGAACAATGTCTCACATGTTTAGGTGCACCATTATATCCTGTAGCGAGGATTTGATTGTCATTGACAATCACAGCCCCTACTTTTCTACGAATACAAGTAGAACGCTCTGAGGCTAAAAAAGCCATTTCCATAAAGTACTGATGCCAGGATGGTCGGTTATCCATGCTTCACCTATATTAATCCAAGAATTTCTCTGGCTTGCTCTGGTGTTGCTAATGGTCTGCCAAATTCTTCTGCTAAACGGGCAACTCGTGCGATCAGCTGAGCATTGGATTCAGCCAAAACACCTTTATGATAAAAGACGTTGTCTTCAAATCCCACGCGAACGTGTCCACCCATGACAATCGCCTGCATCGCACATGGTAGCTGCCAACGGCCGATTCCTGCTACACCCCAGGTCGCATCTGGGATCTCTTCTTGTAAATGCTCTGCCATATACAATAGATTTTTTGGCTTTCCGCTCATTCCGCCTGGTACGCCTAAGACAAACTGAACATGAAGCGGTTTATGAGTGATTAATCCTTTTTTGACTAACTTTGCAACGATATCGATCATTCCTGATTCATAGACTTCAATCTCTGGAGCAACGCCAACTTCATTAAAATACGCAGCAAGTCGTTCAATATCCTTTGGACTGTTGATAAATACTTCATCTCCAAAGTTTAATGTTCCAGCATTTAAAGTCGCCATATCAGGTCTCAGTTTGAGGGGAGCCATTCTCTGCTCAAATGGAACTCCAACCGCTCCGCCTGTACTCATCTGGATGATGATTTCTGGAACAGCAGCCCTGATCTTAGTGATTGATTCTTCAAATCGCTCTAATCTTTGACTGGGTGAACCATCATCTTCTCTGACATGAAGATGCATCACACGTGATCCAGCTTTGAAACATTCAATAGCTGTTTGTGCTTGCTCATCTGGAGTAATCGGTAAATTGGGTTGAGCAGCGCGTGTAGTCTCCGCACCAGTCAATGCAGTTGTTAAAATTAAGGGTTGCATGAAGCCTCCTTTATACTAAATATTTTTTTCTAACGTCTTCTAATGATTCCGCTATCATGTTGCAAGCATTCTGTAAATCTGCATCACTGTGACGATAGCAGATATAACCGTGATGATAAGGTTGTAAGAAAATATTTCTTCTGATTAGCTGAGTATAGAATTCATTACGCAATTCTTTATACAGTTTCTTTTCATCTGCTGGGAAAGTGATAAATGGCATCCATGGTCCACCACTGAATTCTGTTGGTACTCCACTGTTCTTGAGTATCTCTTTCACTTTCACTTCAAACTCATTACCTTTTCTTTCAATATCTTCTAAGACTTTATATTTTTCTAAGAAATTGATGGTTGTTAAGGCTGCGACTTGAGCGTCTGAATTTGGGAAGAAAGTTGAACTTAAAAATACTTCTTTTTCAAGCATTTTCATTACAGGCTCTTTACCGCAAACTACGCCTATTGGCCAGCCATTGGCTATCGCTTTTCCGAATACTGATACATCAGGTGTAACATTAAATCTTTTTTGAGCTCCACCAAGATCAACTCTGAATCCGCTTCGGATTTCATCAAAAACTAAGACACTGTTATATTGTTCTGTCAAAGCTTTGATCCCTTCTAAAAATCCAGGTTTTGGCATTTCTACTTCATGTGCTAATGGATGACCAACAGGTGTTACAATGATACAAGCAACATCATTTCCATGCTCTTTCATCAAATCTTTCACTTGATCAAGATCATTATAGTGGAATTCATAAACATCTTCATATAATTTTGCAGGAATTCCACCTTTAACTTCGACACACCAGTCATGCCAGCCATGATAACCACAGCGTAAGACCTTTGTTTTTCCAGTATAACCACGTGAAATTCTGATTGCGGTAGTCGTTGCATCAGATCCAGTTTTAACAAAAGCAGCCATTTCACATGAAGGAATGATCGTTTTTAACTTTTTAACTAATTGATTTTGGTAAGCTTGAGTTAATGAAAAACAAAAACCTTTGGTTCTGATTTGTTCAATTACAGCATTATCAATTTCTTCTTCGCAATGACCAATGATAATTGGACCATAAGCACAAAGCATATCCATATATTCATTACCATCTACATCAGTGACTTTGCCACCCTTTGCCTTATCAAAAAAAATCGGATATTCGCCTGGAACAAAGTTGTAAGGTCTTCTAATCCCTGCAACAGCACCAGGTACGAGAGTCAACGCTTCTTCATACATTTGATTGGATTTGGTTAAATTCAATTTCTCCGCCATGTTAAGCTCCTTTTTATATTATATTCCCCATATTTTTCACTTTTAACCAAATGTATTATCTTTTTTATTTTTGTCAATTGAATTAACTGCTTTAAAATGCTCTATTGATATTTGAGCAGTAAAATAGCCCAAAGCAAAGCTTTTTTGACTTGCTCTGGGCTTTGTTAAAAATTAATCTTTTATCATAAATGGTAACTTCATCAAGATCGGATCTTTCTTGACATTAGTAACCATATCTTCTACAACTTCAGGCTTATATTCGAGAATAAATCTGCCTGTAAGCACTTTAGTTAGCATCTGAATGTCAAACTGCTCTTCAAGAACACTGTTAAACAAAGATTTCTTTTCAGGATAATATACCGCTTCATAATCGGTAAGATTCACAATCTTCGCTGCTTTCTGTAATGCCTGATCTAATGAGCCAATTTCATCAATCAAACCAACTGTTTGAGCACCTTTTGCACTCCAAACCTTACCTTGAGCAATAGAATCAACCTGTTCAACTGTCTTTTTTCTGCCTTTCGCAACAACTGTTTTAAATTCTAAGTAAGTATCATCAACTGATTCCTGGATTGATTTTTCTAATTCAGAACTAATCCCGTTCCATGTATCCATTGCATTGATAAATTTACCATAACCGACAGATTCAGATTTTAAACCTATTTTATTGCCAAGCTTCTTTACATCTGGAAGCATAGAAATGACACCGATTGAACCTGTGATTGTATAAGGATCAGCAAAGATATAGTTGGCATTGGCAGAAATATAATATCCGCCCGATGCAGCAACATCACCCATCGAAATGACGACAGGTTTTACTTTTTTCAGATCTTCAATATAACCATTGATAATATCAGATTCAAGAGCTGAACCGCCAGGACTGTTGACACGAATAACTACTGCCTTGATCGAATCGTCTTCTTTGATCATTTCAATACTCTTCTTCATCTGTTTTGCATTGATATTGCTTGAACCAAATGATGCTTTTGCTGCTGTGATTTCTCCTACAGCATATAGAACAGCGATTTTACGAGGACTGCTCTTAACAGGGAGTGGGTTATATTTGCTGATACTGATCATTTGATCAGAAGTGATGCCAGCTTTTTTCATAAAATCAGATTCTGTCACTAAAGCGGTGATCATTTTATAATCGATACTTTCTTGTTGATTGATGATTAAGTGTGGTCTTTTTTCAAAAATAGCTTTTACGCTATCTTGTTCTGTTTTTCGGTTAATAGCAATATCATAGGTAAGCTGACCATATATATCGCCAAACAATTCCATTAAGTTTGCTTTAAATTCAGGAGATATACTACTTCTTGAAAAAGTTTCGCCAGCTGCTTTGAACTTGCCTGCTCTTACAATCTTAAACTCAACACCGATCTTATCAAATAAGTCTTTATAGAAGGTCAAGTTGGACCCGACACCTGTCAGTATGATACCTGCTGATGCAGATGGATTTAAATAAACTTCGTCTGCGATTGATGCCAAATGATAATCTTTTTGACCGATCATATTTAAATAAGCATAGACTTTTTTGTTGGATTTTTTGAAGTCTTCTAGTGAAAGCATGATTTCATGTAATGAGGCGTAACCACAAGTGAAAAAACTTGGTTTTAAGACGATACATTTAATTTTTGGATCCATCTTGGCAGATTTGATTCGTTTTACGATATCATCCACTGATAAAGGAACCATATTAAAATGCTGATCAGTGATTGCTGAATATTCAGGAATTGCCTTGTCCATTTGAATGACCAATGCAGCATTATTGGGAACAACTGTTTGTGTTTTATTGGCTGATTTTATCAAAGCAGTAATAGATACAACAAATAATAAAATGACTAATAAAAGTGAGGTTCCGCAACCAAACAAATACCATTTAGTTCTCATGTTATTTCTCCTTGATATTGATATTAAGTTCTTTTAATTTTCTTGAAAGATTACTCTGTTGCAGTCCCAACGAATTTGCTGTTTTGCTGACATTGTAATCATGGATTTCTAATTGTGTACCGAGATATCTATATTCAAATTCTTCTTTTTTGTCTTGATAAAGTTTTGTCTCTTCCCAAAATACCTGATCTCCGCAATTTGTCTTATTGCTTTCATTGGGAAGATCAGTTTCGTCAATCACATCATGATCACTTAAGATATACAATCGTTCAATGACATTTCTTAGTTCTCTGATATTACCTTTAAATTCACGGCTCTTTAAAATGCTGATGGCACTGCTTGAAAAACTCTTTAATGGCAGATTTAACTCCACTGCAAATTTCTTGCAAAAGTATTCAATGAGAATAGGAATATCTTCTCTTCGTTCGCGAAGAGATGGAGAATTGATCGGTACGACATTTAAACGATAAAACAAATCTTCTCGAAAAGTGCCGTTCTCAACCATTTCTTCAAGGTTCTTATGGGTCGCTGCAATGATTCGCGTATCAATCTTGATCGTTTCATTGGAACCTACTCGCTCAAATTCGCCTTCTTGAAGTACACGTAATATCTTCGATTGAGCAGATAAGTTCATGTCACCAATCTCATCCAAAAAGAGTGTCCCTTTATCAGCCAACTCAAGCTTGCCTTTTTTGGATTTGACAGCTCCGGTAAAAGCGCCTTTTTCATAACCAAACAACTCACTTTCGACCAGTTCATTGGGAATGGCAGCTGAGTTAAATTTAATAAATGGTCCTTTTGATCTTAATGATTGATTGTGAATAGCATAAGCAACAAGTTCTTTACCAGATCCGCTTTCTCCGCGAATAAGCACTCTGGAGTTCGTTTTTGCAACTTTCTGGATGATTTGATGCATATCCTGTACGACTTTGCTGTTACCAATGATCTTGTATTGTTCATTAAAAGTTTCTTTTAAATTCTTGTATTCATTTTGAAGATTGGAAAATGACATGGCATTTTGAACTGTTAATTTGATTCGAGTAAGATTTAATGGTTTTTCTAAAAAATCAAATGCGCCAGATCGCATCGCTTGAACCGC
The DNA here is from genome assembly GCA_964573665.1 of uncultured Candidatus Cloacimonadota bacterium. GTDB lineage: Bacteria > Cloacimonadota > Cloacimonadia > Cloacimonadales > WRIO01 > JAGOCT01. The sequence goes on from CAZNKI010000034.1 coordinate 33,582, forward strand.
TTCTTTGATTCCACTGTGACCAGATATCATAATGACCATCAGATCAGGATATTGTTCTTTGATGATCTTGAGTACTTCTAATCCATTTCCATCTTTTAATTGAACATCGAGAAGTAACAAATCAGGTTGTAACTGATCAATTTGTTTAAGACCTTCTTCGACTGTTATCGAATAAGATGCCAGATATCCTTCGTCTTCCAATATATTTTTTAAACTGATACAGATGTTTTTCTCATCATCAAGTATGAATATCTTCAATTTTCTCCTCCAGTATGATCTCAAACTCGGTGCCTTTGCCTACGATGCTTTTTACTCTGATGCCTGTATGATTCACTTCACATAATTTCTTTACTAAAGCTAGTCCTAATCCTGTTCCTTTACTCTTTTTAGTAAAATAAGGTTCAAATATTCGAGATAGATCTTCACTCTCGATACCCTTTCCTTCATCTTTGATTGAGAGGACTAAAAATGAATGACTCTTTTTAAGTGTGATCCAAACTCGCCCGTTTTCATTTGATGATTCTATGGCGTTTTGGAATATATTCGTGATGATCTGGTAAAAATGAGTCTGATCAAATAAGATCCTTTTATTTTTTACTAAATCAAGCTCTATATGATAATCGTTCTGGTATGGTTTTAAAATATCGTTGATCACTTTTTCAGGATCAAACAATGTTGGATTCGGAGGAGTATCTTTGGCAAATGAAGAAAATGATTGAACAAGGTTTTGCAAATTACCAATTTCCTGATAAATGATGTCCAGAGACTCTCTGAAGATGTCTTTGAACTTATCAGGATCATTCTCATATTTATCTTCTAAACGTTGTAAAGACAATTGAATAGGTGTTAATGGATTTTTGATTTCATGAGTCAATATTCGTGCTAAATCTTTCCAGATCATTTCTTTTTGAGCAATCAGTAATTTTTGCTGGATATTCTCTAACTCACGCGACATATCGTTAAAAGAATGGATCAAACCTTTAACTTCGGTCATTCCTTTGGGAGGAAGAAATACATTAAAATCACCTCGTTTGATCTTTTCTGTGGCATTCTGCAAATCTTTAATCGGATTGGTAATAATGTAAAACGTAATCACAAAACTGATAATCGAAATGATCATCAAGCCAAACAAAATCAGTGAGGAGTAAATCTTTGTCTCATTCTGATTCATTTTTAACCCTGCAAGTGATTGTGACAATCGATTTGAGATTTCTTCAGCAATCATTGCATCTTTGGGGCTGGCAAACTTGATTTTGTTGAACTCGTCGGTGATTTGCATATTGTGAATGATCTTCTCTGTCTCTTGCTGTTTTTCAGCAAAAAACTGGTTTAATGTAATTAAACTGCTGGCGTATAATAGAATAAACAATGAGATCACAATGACTCTCATACTTAACTTGAAACGAAACATTTTTAAATCCTGATTTCTCTTTTTATCGTAGGTCTTTTCATATTCCAAAGGAGCATCAGATCAACCTCTTTATTGATGGTGTCCAAATAAACCTTTGGTAAATATGATTTAAACTCTATTTGAAAATCGCCTTTATGTGTTGATTTATAAAAGGGGTATTCAACATTTGACAGATAGTACTTTAATTCCTGAAAGTTTTTTACGCTTACTTTATAATTCTGTTCTTGTAAATCAATGCTGTACTCTTGTTTGCTGGGGTTCCATTTTACCTGATGATAGAATTTTTCAAAATGAATGATTTTATTATCTTTCAATACCCTAAATTCAAACCATACTTTTATTTCTTTCCCAGATTTGAAAATCTCATTGAAATCATTTTCAAAGGCTGTCTCTAAAAATGTAGAAAAAACGATGTTATCCCCAACAACTTTGGCTTTCACATCGGTGAAATTGACAACATTTCCTGTATAATTAGAGAATAATAAGACTGAAAATGCGAGTACATTTAAATAAACTTTTGATACCAACGACCCTAACACTTCATATCCTCCTTTTTTTATTACTTATATATACAAACACTATTTTAGTCAATCATTTTTTATTTTATTTATGCATTTTAAAAGCCAATCTGTAATTAGCTTCTGTAAAAAATTATAAAGCTATGAATTTATTACTGATAGCTAAAAACAAGATTGCCTGACTGATTCACCTTGACAATTTTTGATATCATTGATTTAAAGGGATTATATAAAAAATATATAGTTGAGGTTGTGTGATGAAAAAACTAATATTTGCTTTACTGATGGCGATGTTTTTAACACAGGTATTTGCTTGGAACTGGGTAAAAAGAGCTGGAGGTAATCAATTAGACTGGCCATGGTCGATTTGTGCAGATCAAAATGATAATTGTTACCTTACAGGTAGTTTTCAAGGTGAAGTCGATTTTGGAAATGCATCTTTTACCAGCACCAGTCCTTCATCCGATTTGTTTATCACTAAACTCGATGCAGAAGGTAATTTCATTTGGACACTTCAAGGAGAAAGTATTATCGGCGCTGTGGGTCTTAGTGTTGATTTATATGATGACTACCTCTATGTGACAGGTTATTTCGTTGATAGTCTTTATATTGATGGAGTGACGCTTATTGGAAATGGTGCGTGGGATACCTTTATCTTGAAATGTACTTTGGATGGTTCAGTCGTCACTGCAAAATCATTTGGCGGTACTCAATCTGAAATCGGCTATGGACTTTCAACCAATGGCGCTAATGTGTTTCTCACAGGCTGGTATAACAGCGATATGAATATTGAAGGTCAAAACGTTATGACCTCAGGTGGATCTGATATCTATATTATTCAGTATGACATGGATTTGAATCTTGTGGAGATCATTACAGGTAATGGGTCAGAAGTGAATTACGCTTTTGAAATAGATTCTGATTTAAACAATTTCTATGTGATTGGTTCCTCAGGCGGTGATCTGATTCTCAACAATATCAATATGCAAGAGAATGATGGAAGTTATCTTTACATTCAAAGCATTGACTCGAATGATTATTTCTATGATGTACCACTTAATGCCAGTACCATGAATGTAAAAGTGAATGAAAATGGAGAAATATTTCTTGTCGGGAATATCTATCAGCAAGCTCAGTTTGGTTCGATCATTGTGGATGGGCATGGTGAAGATCCTGATTTTTATTGTGCAAAAATGAGCCCAGATCATCAATGGGAATGGGTGAGAGCTTATGGTAGCAATAATATTGATAAAGGAAAGGATATAACTACTTTTTCTGATAAGGTTTATACTGTTTCAAACTTCAATGATTCCTTATATATCAATAATCATTTGTTTGTTTCTCAGGGAAATGAGAATATTATTTTGTTAGAGTTTGATAATGAAGGCAACGTGCTTTCAATACATCCAGCGGGTGGTACTTCTACAACCATCGCCTCAGGATTGTGTGCCAGCCCTAATGGGACAATTTTTGCTACAGGTTGGTTTGGCGGTTTGTCAAATTTTGGAAATCATTCTGTTTCCAGTTCAAACGATTATGACCTTGACGTATTTATCGCAAAACTGAATGTAAGCAATAATAACGATAATCCTGATTTAGAACCAAAGACTCAACTTAATATTTATCCAAATCCAGTGAGGATGTCTCAACATCAGATGTTAAATTTTCAAATCAAAGGCAATCTAACAGAACAAATCCAAAAAGTAAATCTCTATAATATTAAAGGACAATTCATTGAATCTTTCCCAACACATAATACATCGATCCAAATAAAAAACGAGAATTATCAAAATGGGATATATTTTCTAAGAGTGCAAACGAATTATCAAACCTTTAACAAAAAACTTTTGATCCTGAAGTAAAAGAGGAATTATGAATAAGACAAATGATACGGGTCGTTTCAAACTATATTTTTTGATATTTTTCTTACTATTAAGTATGGTGCTTTTCACTAAGCTAATCGCATCTTTTATTAGTCCTGTGATCATATCATTTGCTTTCACAACACTGCTTTACCCGATTTATAAACTGATCCTAAAGAAAGTAAAGAACAAAAAGAACTTAGCCTCTTTGCTCACCTGTTTGCTGATGATCGTCACACTGATTATTCCTTTGATCATACTCTTCTTTCTTTTAAGTCATCAGATTACATTGCTTTATCAAAATATTGATCCCTTTATCAAAACACTTTTTTCAATAGATCAGAATAAAATACTCTCGTATTTTCAACAATTCACTTTTTATGATCGTCTTGAACAAATGAATATAGATTGGCAATCGATCCTGCTTGATGTGATTAATAAATTGCTTAATGCAGTGAGTTTGCTTGTGAATAAATACTCTCAGTCCGTGTTACTCTTTGTTGTCGATTTTTTCATCAGCATCTTTTGTTGTTTTTACTTCTTTCGAGATGGGGATAAATTTTTGGAATACATGCAGACCTTATCACCTTTACAGAAAGAACATGACAAACGAATTTTTGATAGTTTTAGCCGTATTTCCCGTGCAACAGTTAAAGGTACTTTACTTATCGGCTTGTTACAGGGATCTTTAGGTGCGCTTACACTCCTTCTCTTTGGCATCAAGACTTGGGCTTTATGGGGTTTTGTTATGGTGCTCTGTGCCATTATCCCTGTGATTGGGGCATGGGTGGTTTTGGTTCCTGCTGCAATTATTCAGTTAATTATAGGAAATTACTGGCAAGGGATATCAATATTCTTTATCAGTACGCTTATTATATCAAATGTTGATAATCTTGTTCGACCATATTTAGTAGGTAAAGATGCAAAAATGCATGATTTGCTGATCTTCTTTTCAACAATTGGCGGTATTGGTCTCTTTGGTATTATGGGATTCATCATTGGTCCTGTGATCGCCTCAATTTTCCTTTCCTTACTCAATATCTACAAGGAAGAATTCAAAGAGAAAATAGAAAAAATGTAGCTGAAAAATCGTACCGCAACCTTCAGTAGAGACGCCGATTTATCGCGTCTGATATCAAGTAGTGACGCCGATTCATCGCGTCTAAAACCGTACAAATGGAGCGTAGGCGTCCTCGCCTACGATAATTTATCGTTCTACAAGCATCCTTGCTTGTAGCTAGTAATAGTATCGTGACCTACCATCTTGCGAAATCTTTCGTTCTGCAAGCATCCTTGCTTGTAGCTAGTAATAGTACCGTGACCTACCAGCTTGCGAAATCTTTCGTTCTGCAAACATCCCTGTTTGCAGATAGTGTTCACGCAGGACTTAATGAAAAACGATCATTAACTACGATAATCTAAAATCATACAAGTTAATCTTCTGTTCACTTGTAGGGCTTTACGAAACGAAGTGCCGTAAGGCCGTAAAACGAACAATCTACGACCAACTCAAATCCATCCAGCACATCATTTAAAACGACCAGCTCCATCCCCTCTACGGAGGGGTGGCAGCGCCAGCTGACGGGGTGGTCAGTTCTTGCTAGTGCTCTGACTGTATTTAGAGACGCCGATTTATCGCTTCTAAAACCGTAACGCAACCTACCAGGTTGTGAATAGTCCCGTTCTACAAGCATCCTTGCTTGTAGCAAGTAATCGTACCGTGACCTACCAACTTGCGAAAATGATTTGGTGTCGCACCTTCTGCGCTTTTTAAAAAAGATAGAAAAAGCGAATTGTACCAATTCAAACACGAGCATTTAAACTACGTCAAAATGCGCCTTATAAAAATCCGTAAATCGTAGGAAAACTCGATG
>CAZNKI010000035.1:0-38614 GCA_964573665.1 uncultured Candidatus Cloacimonadota bacterium
TTCATTCTTATTTTTTTGAATTTAGTGATATATTGTCATTAGTTATAGTAAGTTATAACATTAATGTTTGAAATTTTCGGGGTATGCCTAGATTATTGATTTCTTTTAATTTTATGAGTGTAGGTGTCCCTGCCTACGTAAATTTTTCGTTTCGAGAGTTACCAGCTGGCGATTAATCTTAACGCAACCAAATTGATTGCGACCACTGACGCGAGCTAATTGTTTATCTGATAGGGGCTGACTTATGTGTCTGCCCAAGCAAAATGGGCGAACATACAGGTTTGCCCCTACTATTGATTGGGTAGGCGTAAAACCTACCCCTACAAGTGTTATATGATTGTAATATATGTTTTTAGATTTTTGGTTCTTCCAATTTTTTCCGTGTTTTCAGTAATTTCCGAGGTTCATAATTGATTTTTTAAAAAAAGTATTTGACAATACAATTTAAATCTGTTAACACTTAATTAAAGTAAGTATAGAACGAAGAATGAATGGGTGGTCTTATGGATATTGACGAAAAAGTTTTGGAGTTAATCAACTCTGTTTCAATGAATTTATTCGATCTGGAAGAAAAGGACAATCAGGATTTAGCATTTTTGTTAAACCAGATTGATATTCTATCTGTTCAGTTAAATGTATTTAACAATGATTCTTTAAATAAAGTAATCCGTATTATTGCCAATTCAGTAGAATCTTTAATACTAAGAGATATTGAACCGATTGACAATCTTCAGGATTTTATCAAAGGGATTTACGATCAGTTTGAACTTTTGCAGAATCTTGCAGAGTCAAAGAGTACAGAAAGTGTTCATCAGGAGATCATCGACAAAATACAAGCCTTACCCAATGAAGAGGTGGCAATTGAGATTCCACAGGAGAATACCCTTGAACAAGTGGATTCCGATCTATTTAGTGATTTTATCAACGAATCAAAAGAATATGTGTATAGTTTAGAAAATAATATTATCGAACTCGAAAAACATCCTAAAAACGCCAAAATCATCAATGAGATTTTTAGACCTTTCCATACCTTAAAAGGGGTGTCCAGTTTTATGGGTTTGAAAAAACTCAATCACATTTCTCATGAAACAGAAAATATTCTAGACCTTGCGCGAAATGCAAAGCTGGCAATTAATCAGAATGTGATATCCGTCGTTCTCAAAGCGATCGACCTGATCAAAAAAATCATCTTTAATCTCAGTGCCGAAGACCGAAGTGAACGCGTCAATCAGTTAGAAATTGATCAATTGGTCGCCCAATTAAAGAATCTGGTCAACCAACCGCAAACAACCGAAGAAACCGTAAGTGTTTCAAGCAGCCCTGCAACAGTTCAAGAGCCAATAGAACTGGAAACGGAAACAACCGACTTTGAGAGTCAAAAGAAACAGGATGACAGCATTCGCATCAAGACTGACAAGCTTGACTATTTGATTGATACAGTTGGCGAACTGGTGATTTCATTCAATCTGATTAAAGAAGATAAATCGGTCATGAGCATCTTTGATCATGAATTTATCAAAAAAATCTCTCAGCTCAATCGTGTGATCAGCGATCTTCAAAAGGCATCGATGGCACTTCGAATGATCCCAATTGGCAATACCTTGCAAAAGATGAAACGCGTCATTAGAGATTACACCTCACAAACTCATAAACCCATCAACCTACAGCTAATCGGAGAGGAAACAGAAATCGACAGAAACATCGTTGATTCTCTTTATGACCCATTAGTTCACATGATTCGTAATTCCTGTGATCATGGAATTGAGAGTCCTGAAGACCGTGTTGCCATCGGCAAACCCAAAGAAGGATCTGTCACATTATCCGCCTATCACAAAGGCAATTCTCTGGTGATCGATGTCATGGATGATGGTAAAGGTCTCGATAAAAACAGAATATATAAAAAAGCGCTTGAGAAAAATCTGATCAAAAAAGATGAACCAATTAGCGATGATCAGATCTATAAGATGATTTTCCATCCAGGATTTTCTACAGTAGAGAAGGTCACCAAAGTATCTGGTCGTGGTGTGGGCATGGATGTGGTTCAACAAGCAATAAAAAATCTGGGCGGTCATGTGGAAATCATGACAGAACCTGATATCGGCAGTACTTTCAGGCTGATTTTCCCATTAACACTGGCAATCATTGAAGGCATGCTGGTCAAAGTGGAACAGCAGTTATATATCATACCTATTGGCAGTATTCAGCGTTCACTTAAACCTGACACTCAGCAAATCAATGCAATTTTTGGTAAAGGAGAAACACTACGACTGAACGATAAACTGATCCCTATTATTCGCCTCAATCGAAAATTCTCCCTTTCCAGTGAAGCGCACGCTCTCAATGAAAGTTTGCTGATCATCATTCAGGCAGGAAATAAGGAATTTGCCATCGCTGTAGATCAACTGATCGGTATTCAGAGTGTTGTCGTAAAAAGTCTTGGCGAAAAATTCAAGAATCTTGAAGGTGTTTCTGGCGCAACAATCATGGGAGACGGCAGAGTTGGACTGATCCTTGATGTCAATGAACTCTATTATGAGGAAAGATAATGGATTTTGAACTTACCGACCAAGATTTTAAAAAGTTTTCTGATCTGGTATATGAAAAAACCGGGATCAATCTTCATTATGGGAAAAAGCAACTCCTGCAATCCCGTGCCAATAAGATTTTAAGAAAAAGAAATATCAATTCATATAAAGACTATTTTCAAATCATCATCAATGATAAAAGTAATCAGGAACTGGTAGAATTTATCAATCTGATTTCTACCAATGTCACACATTTTTTTCGTGAAGAAAAACATTTTCACTTTATGAAAACAGTTTGGGCGCCTGAAGTTCTTCGCAGTAAAAAAAGCGCCGTTGATATCTGGTCAGCAGCCTGCTCTTCGGGAGAAGAACCCTATTCTGTCGGGATCACTCTCAGCGAACTGTTTGGTACTAATGTGCGCTGGAATATTTTTGCCTCTGACATTTCCACAAAGGTGTTGGGAATGGCGCAAAAAGGGATATACACAAAAGATAAAATTGACAATATCCCTGCCCCTCTGGTTAAAAAATATTTTCAGGAGGGTAAAGGACAAGCGGCTGCTTATGTCAAAGTAAAGAATGAGATCCGAAATCAGATCTCTTTCAGCAAGGTCAATCTGATCGAACCTTTTGCCAATATAAAATCCTTTGATATCATTTTTTGCCGAAATGTGATGATATATTTTGATTTGCCGACAAAACAGATGATCATTAACAAACTCTATCATCATATCAAACCTGGCGGATATTTGTTTATCGGACACTCAGAAAGTCTCAACGGGCTGAATACTCAGTTTAAGTATATCCAACCAGCCACATACAAAAAAGAGATGTAAGTATGAAACATGATATTGCCGAGCATAAGTATTTTATCAATCCCGGCTTTATCATACTGTACAAGGAGCCAATGATGGTCTATGGTGTTGTCGGATCAGGAGTGTTTATCGGCATCTGGGACGAAAAAAAGGAATATTCCGGTTGTTGCTCCTATCAAATGCCCAAGACCTCAGTCAAAGAAAAAGCAACAGCATTATATGGTAATGTAGCGATTCGTTATCTGATCAGAAAAATGCGGGAAAACGGATCAAAGATACACGATCTCAAAGCACTACTGATGGGTGGTGCGAGTAAAGATCTGAACAAAATTGGTGAAGAAAATGTCCATATCGCCAAGGAGATACTGGAGAAGTTTAAAATAGAAATCATTTCGATGGATACGGGGGGGAAAATGGGTAGAAAGTTTGTCTATGATACACAATCAGGGCATACAATTACCTATAAAACGAAGAAATTGAGGACCTCAGACTGGTTCCCATACAACCATTAGTGAGAAAAAATATATGAACAAACCATTAGTCATCAATATCGCAGATATGAAGATCAGTAATTCGCCAGAGGATGTCCTTGTGACATACTCACTGGGATCATGTGTAGCAATAGCCCTCTATGACCCTTATAAGAAGATCGGCGGGCTCATCCATATCATGCTTCCAGATTCTACGATTGACAAGAATCCTGAACTGAATCCCTACAAGTATGTGGATCTTGGTGTTCCGATCCTGTTTAAAGAATTATTTAAGCTGGGTTGTAAAAGAGGAACTCTGATCACATCTGTTATCGGCGGCAGTAATGTTATGGATAAGAATAAGTTTTTCAACATTGGAGAGAGAAATTATCTTGCTGTGAGAAAAATGCTCTGGAGAAATAATGTCATTATCAACAAGGAAGACGTAGGCGGTAGTAAAAGCCGAACCGTTCGCCTGTTTATTAATGACGGAAAAGTTGTTGTTTCCAACGCACATGAGGAGTATGAATTATGATCAGTGTCAGTGATATTCTCAAATCAATCGATTATTTACCTGCATTCAATCAAACAGTGCATAAAGCTTTGCAACTCATTCAGAAAGATACTTATTCCAATAAAGAGCTTGCGGATATTATCAAATTTGACGCTTCTTTAACGGCAAATATTCTCAAAATATCCAATTCAGCGCTGTATGCCAAGAGCAATAAGATTCATGATATCGGCACAGCACTCAGTTTTCTGGGAAAACAGCAATTATTTTCTTTGTTATCTATCGTTGCCACCAAGCAGTATTTTTCAAATACCATCAGCGGATATGAAATCAATGCTGGAGAACTTTGGAATCACAATCTTTCTGTTGCTGTTTTAACCGAGTCACTGGCTTACTATGAAAAAGATGTGGATAAGAGTATCTTATTCACTGCAGGTCTGCTCCATGATATCGGTAAGATCATTCTCAATACCTGGGTGCAATCCGAATGGCAACGCATTATGGATCTGGTTGAAAAAGAATCTTATGATTTTATCAGCGCAGAGAAAAAGATTTTGGGTTATACTCATGCACATATTGGCGGAGCAATCCTTAAACAATGGAATCTGCCCTTGCCGATTATCAATGCTGCCAAACATCATCACGATGAAAGCCTTTTTGATGATCCTGTCGTTCGCCTCGTATGTCTGGCAGACTTTTTAACCTTTGCCATGGGCTATATGACTCAAATGGATAATATGTATATGAGCGGATATGCAAAAGTGCTTGAATATTATCATATCAAGACAAAAGAGATTGAAGTATTAATCAGCAATAATTTTGAAAAAGTGACAAAAACCATACAAGAATTTAATTTAAACCCATAGAAGGAATTAAGATGAGTTTTCGAATACTAATCGCAGATGACAGTTCGTCCATGAGAAAAGTACTCAAAAAAGCCGTATCCATGTGTGGGATCCATGAGGTTGAGTTTCTCGAAGCGAATAACGGACAAGAAGCGCTGGAACTCACCAAAAAGGAGTGGATTGACCTGATATTTACCGATATCAATATGCCAGAAATGGACGGTCTGACCTTTATTGAGCAAATGCACACACTGGACTTACTGACACACACTCCTATTATCATCATTACATCAGAAACCAGACCAGAAGAGATCGCCAGACTGAAACAATCACGCGCAAACGACCTTATCAGCAAACCATTCCGAGTGGAAGAAATTCAGTCCGTATTAACCGGAATCTTTGGAGAGGAGATTTTTAACCATGAATCAGATAAAGAATTTGAGGGATGTGACTTCTAACATATTGGAAAATATGTTCTTTCTCTATGAAGAAACTGTTCCTGACCAATACAATCAGCAGTTTGCATACTGCACATTTATTAATGATCCATCATTAAAAATCAAAATGATGGTCACAGAAAAACTGGGGAAATCTTTGGCACAAAACTTCCTGGGAACTGATATTGTTGATCAGAATGATGTGCTTGATGTCATCAAAGAGATTTTAAACATGATTATTGGGAACTATATCGGGAAATACTCCATCAAGTTTGAACACCTCATCCCTGTCCCTCAATCAATATTTTTACCCAAAGATTATCTTGCTGAAGAAAAGAATTCAGATATTATCTTTTATGAGTCCGAACCCCTTTTAATCAGTGTAGAACCATAAATAAGTTCAGGAGATTATGAAAAAAATCAAAGTATTAATCGTTGATGACAGCGCTGTAGTACGAAAAGTACTCACGCAAATCGTCAATAATGAAACCGATATGGAAGTCGTAGGAACTGCGCCAAACCCATTTATCGCCAGAGATAAAGTGGTACAGCTGAATCCCGATGTCATGACGCTTGATATTGAAATGCCAAAAATGGATGGCTTGACCTTTTTAAAAAAAATCATGCACTACTACCCCATTCCGACAATTATTGTTTCATCAGTGACCAAACAAGGCTGTGATACATCAGTCAAAGCGCTTGAAATTGGGGCAGTAAATGTCATCCCCAAACCTTCAGAAGCTTATTCAATCGAATCCATCGAACGCAAATTAGTCGATGCAATCCGATCAGCGTCTTACGCAAGGCTCAAAAAACCCCCTGTAACCCCCGAACCTGTTCAAGTCGAACAGAGACCCGTCTCAATCACAACGACAAATAAGATTATCGCTATTGGCGCTTCTACGGGTGGTACAGAGGCGATCAAAGAAGTCCTGATCCGAATGCCTTCCAATTCTCCTGGTATGGTGATGGTTCAGCATATGCCTCCTGTATTCACGGCTGCTTTTGCTGAACGATTAAATAGTTTATGTAAAATCGAGGTAAGAGAAGCGAAAGACGGGGATGTCGTATTGCCTGGGGTTGCGTTGCTGGCACCTGGTGATTATCACATGGTGTTAAGAAGAGATGGTGCACGATATATCGTTCGCATCAAACAGGGACCTCAAGTCTGGCATCAAAGGCCAGCTGTAGATGTTTTATTTAAATCTGTAGCAGAATTTGCTGGCAAAAATGCCATTGGTGTATTACTTACAGGTATGGGAAAAGATGGAGCGAATGGACTGCAGTTGATGAGAAATGCCGGATCTTTGAATGTCGTTCAGGATGAGGCTTCTAGCGTTGTTTTTGGTATGCCGAAAGCAGCTATTGAGATCGGCGCTGCAGATTATGTTGAAAATTTGTTTGACATTCCGAACCGTCTCATAAATATGATCAATTCAAAGCTGTGATGAAGAAAAGGAGATGAAAATCATCTGATCGACATCAACCATAATTTGCTATTGGAGGATCAATGAAGGTTTTTTCAGTCATACTGCTCGAAGACAGCATCAATATGATGAAATTGATTGACTGCCTGAATGTAATGGATATCGCCATTGCCTTGAAACATGCTGAATGTGATTTGCAGGAAGTATTTTTTAACAACATGCCTCAGCATAAGAAACAAACAATTCTTGAACTCATGAATGACCTTGAAGAAATATCTTTAGAAGATTCTATCAAGGTACAACACGAAATTATCAACACATTAAACAAGCTTAAAACAGACGATTGTTGCTGTTAAACCCTTTTGAGGACTTTAGTAGTCCTCAAAAGTAATTTTTTTATTAAAATCAGACACGATTTAAAACTTCATTTACAATAGATTCCATTTGCTTTCCGCTGTCAGAATGAGATTTGTGATAAACAAAAGGCTCTCCATTATCTGTTGAAGCGATGATTTCATGAGAAAAATCCAGTCTTCCCAATAATTCGACATCAAAATCCTCTTTGACCTTTTGCGCATTTTGACCCTCAAACATCGTAATCATTTCGCCACAATGCGGGCATTTCATAGAAACCATATTTTCAATCAAACCAATGATCGGCATGTTTAAATCTTCACAGAAACGAATGCTTTTTCTGACATCAAGATAGGCAATGTCCTGAGGTGTACTGACAATCACAGCCCCGCTGACTTTGCCGATGGTTTGCGCAACAGAAAGGGGTTCATCACCAGTACCCGGAGGGCAGTCCACAATGAGAAAATCGAGTTCAGGCCATTCGACATCGCTGAGAAATTGTTTGATCACAGTCATTTTCATCGGTCCGCGCCAGATCACAGGATCATCTGTACTTTTGAGAAAAGAAGCAACACTGATCACGGAGAGATTTTGATGGCGTATAATTGGCGCAATTCTGCCATTTTGGTTGGCAACAATGGGCTGACCTTCAATACCGACCATTTTTGCAATCGATGGTCCATGAATATCGACATCCAGAAGTCCAACTTTTTTGCCATTGAGCAAAAGGCCATAGGCAAGATTCACTGCTACCGTACTCTTCCCCACACCCCCTTTTCCACTCATTACCATAATTTTGTGTTTGATTCTGTCCAAATTATCTTTTAAGTTTTTGTCTTGTTCTTCATTTGCTAACATAAGACCTTCTTTCTATATGATTTTTTATCACTTTAACAGCATGTTGACATAATGCTTTGTTTTTACATTTCACTGCTATTACCAAGACTTGCTCTTTTTTGACATGTTTTGAGCATATACCCATTTGTCAAGTAATGTTTTTTGATCATCTTAGTTATTTTAAATAAGCGGATAATGACGTGCATCTTAATTTCCCTCTGTGGAGGGGAATGGAGCTGGTCGCACAAGTACTATTTACGGAATGATTCAGATTATCGAATTTTTGTTCAAATTTATCAACTCAAATCATCCCAAATTAGCTAAAAATGACGTGCAGCTTTTTTCCCCTCTGTGGAGGGGTGGCAGCGACAGCTGACGGGGTGGTCATGTTTTTTTTTAGTGCAATAGATCATAAAAGAGATGATATTCGAAACATTTTTTTCGGATGACCAGCACTTCGTTTCGCACAACACATCATCGTTGTTCAAGCATCCCTTCTTGAACCATTGCTGCAAACAGGGATGTTTCAGAACTAAAGAGAGAAAGTCGCAAGCTTGTAGCTCGCGGTACGATCATTTACAGACGCGATAAATCGCGTCTCTACTATGACTTAAGTAATATGCAAGAACTGACCACCCTGACCGCAAATCCATAAATAAAAAGGCAGACAATAAGTCTGCCTTTAAGATATCACTAATTTAAGTTATACTTTAAACTTATTGATCAGGGTGTTGAGTTCATCTGTCAGATCATTTAGTTCGGAAGCGCCTTTACTGATTGTGCCTGTAGTTTTGTGATTGAGATGTGAGGAATCAGCAATCTGTTGCATAATGCCATTGATTTCATTCATCCCGACAGAGATTTGCTGAATACTCTTAGCGATTTCTGAAACTCCTAGATTTGCTTCTGATGAGTTCATTGCCACTTCATTTGAAGCAACAGCAGAAACATTACTTGATTGTGCAATCTGATTAACAGCAATTTGGGCTTCTTTCATATTGTTGGCAATATTTTTGATATTGGCATCGATCTCAAAGATGTATTTTTCCATTAAAGTAGTTTGATTTGCTACCGTTCCAACAGAACTTGAGATTTCATTGGTGGTAATTGATTGTTCTTCGACACTGGAAGCGACAACCGTGTTGATATGATTAATATTTTGAACAATTTCGCCAATTTTTTCGATGATTTTTACAGCATTCAATGTCGCTTTTTGAACTTCATCGATATCCGTAGAGATTTTTTCAGTAGCTACAGATGTTTGTTTTGCAAGTTCTTTGACTTCATTTGCCACGACGGCAAAGCCTTTTCCCGCTTCACCCGCAGATGCTGCTTCAATCGTTGCATTGAGTGCCAGCATATTTGTTTGATCCGCAATATCACTGATAACTTTCACGATTTTACCAATGGATTGAGCGTTCTGTCTCAACTCATTCATGGATTGAACAGCTGACATTGCCTCTTTATTCGCTTCGTTGGAAATCGTACTTGCGTTTTGTGTATTCTTTGCAATCTCAGTAATAGAGACCGACATTTCTTCTATAGCTGCGGCGGTACTGTTGATACCACTGAGCACGGATTTCATACTTTCACTGGTATTGTCAATATACTGGGCAACACTGGCGATTGATTTACCGACATCATTCACATTGGCAGAAGTTTGTTCTGCTGCTGCTGCAGCTGTATTAACTTCCTGAGACATACGACTGGCTGTTTCAGCAACGGTTTGTACATTTGATGACGCTTCCTCTGCCCCACTTGCAATAACAGATACATTGGTATTGATTTCTTCGCTGGCAGCGCTGACATTTTCTATCTGAAGATTAAGCTGATCTGCTTGTGTGCTAAGAACTGCCGATGATTGGTGCATCTCTTTTGTTTGCGCTACAATCGCATAATTGATGTCAATCAGTCGTTTGACAATCTGATGCAATTTTTCAATAAAGAGATAAAAATAGCGTGACACCTGCCCCACTTCGTCTTCTGAAGTCAATGGAATACGGTGTCTTAGATCTCCTTCACCTTCTGACAAGTCTTTAAACACTTCAACAAGATGCTTAATTGGCGCTATCATTTTTTTACTGATAATCATGATCGCAAAGATGATCAAAGCGACAACAATCAAATACATCATGATCTGTACAAAGATCATTTTTGATGCATAACGCATGATCTGCACTTTGTCAATCATGATGCCCAAACTCCAAAAACTACCTGAATATCCAATTTTAAATGGGACAAATTGATGAAAACTTGGTTTTTTACTCAGATATGATTTCTTTTCTATTAAAAATTCTTTACCTGTTTTAACAGATTCTTTCATAAACTCTTTATTTGGCGCATTATCAATATCGCCAAGAATTTTGCCAATAGCATCCTTGCTGGGATGTGAGACAATCGAGCCATTATTGCTGGTCAAAAGGGCATAAGAATTCTCATAGGGCTGGATCTTTCCCACAAATTCCTGGAAAAACTCCATCGACAAATCAACCCCAGTGACACCATAAACTGTGCCATCATTTCCTATGATCGGTACACACAAACTAACAACCATCGTGTTTTTACCTGCGATTTCATAAGAAATCGGTTCCATTACAACTTCTTTTTTATCATTAAAAGGTCGTTTGTAGTAGTCGGACTGTGGACTTTCTTTGTCATAATCCATACAGGATTCAAGATGAACGCCCCCAATACGATTCCAATAAGGGACAAATCTTCCAGTGGCATCTGCTCCCGGTTGATTCATGTGTGCCTGATCATTGCCATCTAAAGCATTGGGTTCCCAAATTGACCATACCCCAAGGATTTTTTCATTATCATTTAAAGCATTCTCCAGGATCACATTGATTTCTGATCTTGAAATTGAGTTATTATCTTTTTGAGCAGCAAAGGATTGAGCTAAAGCTCTGGCAAGTGTTAAACTCTCTTCAAGCTCTACCTGAGTTGAATGCGCATAACGGTAAGCAGTTTGGGTGACTTCTCTCAAAACAATTTCTTTGATTACAGCGTTTGCAAGCAAAGAACTGATCAATATAAGAATTAAAAAGGCAGGTATGATAATCACCATAATTCAAATTTGCAATTTCTTACCCATGAGCATCTTGTTAAAATTCAACATTTTTCCTCCTTTGATTATGGCAAATAATACTTTTCTTTTCTATCTCTTAAGATATGATTCCAGTGATTTACCTGTTTATTATCCGCTTCTTTTGTTTCGATTTCGACCACTTTGATCTGTTCTTCCTCTTCCCCATATCTGCATATAATTTCACCTAATGGTGAAGTAATTTGACTTTTGCCTGTAAAACTCAAAGATTTATCTCCATTTTTTTCTGTACCGACCCGATTTGCTGTCATGCCAAAGACATGATTTTCAAGACATCTTGTTGTCATGGCTTGTTGACACCAGGGCATCACCAGATTTGAAGGATGAGCGATAATCTGAGCGCCTTTCAGCATCAAAGTGCGCGCTGACTCCGGGAAAAACCAGTCAAAACAGATCATCATACCCACCCGCACCTGATTTTTGGCAGGATACACATTAAATCCCAGATTCCCATCTTTAAACCAGCGTTTTTCTTCATTAAATAAATGTATCTTCCGATATAAATAGATACAGCCATTTGGATTAATCATAATACTGGAATTATAAAACTCCCCATTATCATTTTCTGGAAATCCAATGACAATGGAACATTGCTTTCTCTCGGCTATTTCTTTAAAAGTTTGTGCCGTAATACCCTGATTAAAGACCTCTGCACAACGAATGACTTCTTCCTGACTATTAAACACATAGCCACTGGTCGCTAATTCAGGAAAGACAATCAAATCCGCATCAATCGGCTCAATCATCTGTTTCATCTTATCAATATTCGCATCAACATTTAACAATACAGGTCGAAATTGACACATAGCGATTTTATATTTCATACTCACCTCATATTTTGTTTTTGTAATGATTACTTCTTCTTTTGAGTATTGTCAAGGAAAAAGACAGAGAAACTTCATTGTGCGCCACCATTATATCATCTTGTAAACATAACATTATTCCATCATATCATCATCTTTAAATCAAACATATAATTACATAACTTCATATCATTATCCTGCTTTGTAAACAACTAATCATAATGTTTCTCAAACAAAGCAGTATAAAGACAGGCATTAATACCATGATAGCATTACAACATTACGCTATCCTGACTTGCCTACTTGTTTACAAAAAATTATTCTGATATTATTACTTGTACCGTTTTTTTACTTGTACGCTTTCCGTCTTATCCGTTTTAGCTACAAGTAACGATAATATGTTTTTTAATAATCAGAGATTTTGATTAGAAATATAAGATGATATCGAATTAATGAACCATCGATATTAATCGTCATTGTTAGTTTGAGCTGAGTTGCTGACATAATAAATGAGAAGTGCTTATCATAAAAAAAAGACGCCAAAGCGTCTTATAAGCAGAGTAATTAATTAGTGTTGTTTTATTTAAAGAAGAACATTTTTATTGAAAGGACAAACATGACGACAGCAAATATTTTTTTAAGCATCTGAGAGGGGAGATGTACGGCTAATTTTGCGCCAAAGAGCCCTCCAATGAAAAATCCGACGCATAAGAAAGCTGCCACCTTAAAGTCAATTAATCCTTCTTTATAATAGGTATATGCAGCCAGTAAACCAATAGGGGGGATCATCATTGCTAAAGTGGTTCCTTGTGCCATTTGTTGAGACATGCTCAGAAAATAGACTAATGAGGGAATCACGATGATTCCTCCACCAATGCCAATGATACCACTAAATATTCCAGCTACCAATCCTAAAATGAGTAAAATAATAATCTGCATGCTATAATCCTCGTTCTTTATATTTTTCCAAAAGATCTTCCAGCGCTTCATTCCAAAGTTGATATTCTTTCTGATCAGTTAATACAGAGAGCAGTTTGATCTTTTTATTCAAATGATCTTTTATGTAAGTCGTCACGCGTTTTAATGATTCTGTATCGTTATGTTCTTTGTTTAATTTTTCTTTAGCTTTATCTGCCAATATAACATCTTGTTGACTTGTTTCTTTTTTTTCATTGTCATTTTGATGTTCTGTTTCTATATCATCTTGTAAACTTACTGATACTTTCTCTATTTTTGTTTCAGGATTACTGTTAATGAAATCATCTTCTGTTTTAATCACAGGTCTTTTTTTAAGAATTGCCATTTTAAACCTCGTATTGCTTAATTTTATCGTTAATTTCTTTATAGAATTGCTTAATTTCTTTAACGGCTTTAGAGTCAGCATTTGACAATTCAACGACACCTAAACCTTCTGAAACAGAGTATTTGTAAGAGATACGCGAATTTAGTCTGGATTTTAAAAACTCAATTTCATATTCTGTTTCAAATTCTTTAATCAGAGATTCAATTTCTCTCGCAATTTTAGTCCCAGGAATGACCATATTCAAAACAGAGAAAACTCTTAATTCGGGTTTACTGAGTCGTGCTTCCTGAAGAATCTCAAACGTTTGCTGAGATCCCCAAAAATCGTATTGAGATGGGCATAGAGGAACAACAACGAAATCAGAAGCCATTACAGCGCTTCTGAATACTTTATTGTCTCGACCGCCAACATCAATAATGATATAATCAAAGGTAAATTCATTGATATCTTTGTGAATGGTGGGGGTTAGAATTTGGGTGACGGGGAACTGTGCCACTTTTTCATTTTCAGCGCGAAGACCTCTGAAGTCGACGCTGGATCCTTGTTGATCCGCATCAATTAAGAGTATTTTTTTTTTACTTTTTGCAAACATCACTGAGATATTAGTGGCGAGTGTTGTTTTTCCGACACCGCCTTTAGAGTTTACAAACGCAATTGTTTTCATAAAAACCTCATTCTATTTAAACATGTTTACAATAAAACATATCATCTTATTTCCTAAATTCAGGTAACTGGTCAATAATTGAATCAAGTCGGTCAATATTATGGAGAATCTGTTCTCGAATATCAATCATAGAATCCACTAACTGATTTCGGGTCAGTATTGGATCTAATTGCAGTAATAGAGCGTATTCTCGAATTTCTTTGAGAGATGGTTCTTCAAAGTCAACTGAGAAGAATTCATTTGCAAAGGATAAAAAGGACTTTGCCTGATCTTTAAATGACAATTGCAAGGAGTCAAGTCCATCTTTTTCAAGCGTTTTATGCAGGTAATATACTACTTTGTCATTGCTTTTCGCTTTACTCGATGCATATAATGACAAGCCCAGCAAATCTATCTGTGTTTCTTCAGAAACGTCTTTTTCCAAAAGAAAAGAGGAAAACATACGGATTGACTTTTCGTTGTAGTGTTCGAATCGTCGATAAGATGGATTGAGCATCATCGTTTTAAACAAGAAGAGAATTGAATTTTTTAGCTTAATTCTCTTTGCTGTATCCATTTTATTAGTTGTTGCATTTTCGTTCAAGTTATCACTGTTATTTAGTTCATTATTTAAATTATTATTATTTCTTACTAAAGACAATAGATCATCAGTTCCGAAATCGAGTACAGTAGAAACATGATAGTAAGCAAAGAGAGGGGAGATGTCGATCAAAGAGCCTTTAGGGCTGTTATCCGTAATGATTTTGATATATCCCAGATTACAGATACGGGGGATAATCTGATATACGGTGGCTCTTCTGAAGTCATATTTACTGATGAGATGATTGAGCGACATCCGTTCCTGTAATGCTTTCATTTCTAAGAGCAAGCAAACGAGAAAGATTTTTTCTACATTGGATAAGTCTTTGGCATTTAAGAAGATATTATTAATCAAATTATATTTTTGCAGAGGGTGGATCTGAGTTAAAATCTCATCGTTAATGCTACTTGTACCGTTACTGGTACTAGTGTCGAAAAGAGGAGTAGTATCGTTTGAGTCAAAGTTATGGAACTGTGTTTGTTCGCAAACATGGTTTAAATGATTGTTAGAAGGGAAGATAAGCGCATTAGAAGGCTTACTGTTCACGGTATAGTCACTAGTTTCATGATTGAGACAGTCATGATTCGTTACTGGTTGCGATATAGTTCTTTGTACATCAGGTGACGAATTATTACTTGTAACGTTATCGGATATCTTGAGTGGAGTATTACTCTTCACGTCTTCGATACTCGTATCGTTATCGAGTAAAGCTATATCATCCGCGTCATATTGTGTTTGAATGCTGTTTGAATTGCTTTTATGATTTTTTAAACGTTGGATGATATCAGAAACTTGGTTTAGAGGAGCGCTTGCTTCCTGAAGGTCGTTATCATCTATTTTGAATTTTTGGTTGTAGGAATTGTAAAGACTATTACGTCTTTCTGTATGTTTTTTCTTCAGTTGAAGTCGTTGTTCCTCAGTAGGATCAATCTTCCGTGCCATTGATTCCTTCTGTGCTTAATTTCATGCGATAAGCCTCATCGAGATCAAAATCAACTTCCAGGCCGATCTTATGTGAGATTTCTTTTGCCAGTTGGATATATTCTTTATAAGTACGAGTATTTTTGTTGTACTCAACGATGGTGAGTTTTTTTCTTTCTGCATTTTGAATAGAAGCGCTGACATGGATTTCGGTAATAAAGACGAGTTCGCCAAATTGTTTATAAAGCATTTCACGGTGAACATGGTGAGATTTATAGCGTTCGTCAAGCATATTGACGAGGATGCCCAGCAATTCAATTTTTGGATTGATATTATCTTGAACAGAACTGATATTTTTGAGGATTTCAGTGATACCGATGACAGAAAGTCGAGTCAGGTTGGTAGGGACAATCACATAATCAGAGGCAAAGAGTGCATTTGTGGTAAAAGAAGAGAAGTAAGGGGAATTGTCAATGATCACTATATCATATTCTTTACAGTATTCATGGATGAATTTTTTGATTCTAAAATTACCGTCTATCAGAGTTGAAAGCGACTTTTCCTTGCTGGTGCAGAGGAACATATTGGTGACAACGTCAATATTATCATTTTTTGTTGTCAAAATAATGTCTTTGGTATAAATGGGAACATCCTGATAAATGGATACGATGGTATCGTTATCATCAAGCTCTTCTTCAGAATTATAAAAGAAAGAGGTAAGGCTGGCCTGAGGATCGTTATCGATCAAGAGGATTTTCTTGTTGAGTCTTTCTTTCTGGTTAAGCACATAATCGCATGCTTCAGAAAGATTATAAGACATGGTTGTTTTTCCGGTACCACCTTTGTGATTAATCACTGATATGATCACTGGCTTTTTCATAAATGCTCCTTAATCCTCATTAGGTCTAAAATATATCAATGTATCATTTTTATGTCAAGACTTTTTTTAAAAAAAGGTAGTGATGTAAGATATCTTAAGGAATATAGCCAAAAAAGAATACATACATAGTGAAACGTTTTTACGAGCATATCACTTGGAATAGGATATAATGTAAAATTAGAATAATTATGAAAACATAATGAGTAAATCATTGATATTAAAGAGATTAAAGGATATCAGAAAAATGATTAAAAATGGTAAAATACTCAAAAAAAGAGACTTAGGCTCATAAACATATAATAAAAGATCTGATAAAAATATTGTAACTTTATTAAATATAATAAGATATGATTAAAATAGAAGAATGAATAAAAATGATCAGATAAAAAAAATGGTAAAAATTAAAGTTTTTTAATTAGCTAAGATGCAACAGGAGAGAAAGCTATGAATAAAAAAGAATTATGTTTTATCCTCTCAGAGCGGATGAATATTACGCAGTTCTTAGCAGAAGAATTGTTAGAAAAAGTAATTAGTCATTTAAAACGATCACTCAGAAAGCGGGAAAAAATTGTCATATCAAATTTTGGGACTTTTCAAATCGTCCAGATGAAAGAAAAAGCGGTGATCAATCCAAGAACGAAGGAGAAGATGATTGTTGCACCCTACAGAAAAGTAAAGTTTATCCCCAGTTCAAATATGTTAGGAAAAATCAATAAATAAAACGAAGCAATTTTTGAGTATATTGTCAAATTGGTATGATAATTGCGTTATTAAACATCAAAAAAAATGAAGGTGCTTATGCTAAAAATGATACAAGTCATTGGAATATCGGAGAATAGTTATGAAGATGCAATTAGAAATGCCATCGATCAGTTGACAAGTCATTCATACGGAGTTCACTTTTTTATCGTCAAAGAGCAAAGAGGATCTTTTCATCACGGAGAATTGCAGTTCCAAATTGTATTGGATATTGCTGTAGATTTTTTGAAAAAAGAAGGTGACGTTCAGATTTCCACTCATAAAGAGAGTAAAACAAATAAGCTAAAGAGTGAATCAGCTGAACTTGTCTGTGAATGGTGTGGATGTACGATGCAAGTGCCAAGAAATACAGATTATGAGCAAAATCCCAAAACGCTTGTTTGCAACAGTTGTGGGCGCATTATATGTATTTCAGATAAATATTGTAAATCAAAGTTTAAATAGAGGAGAATGAATGCTGATTATAAAAAGTCCTTCAATCAATGCCTATCAGAATATTGCAAGTGAAGAATATTTATTTCAGGAGTTTAAAGAAGATATCTTTTTATTATACAAGAATGAAAAAGCGATTATTGTTGGTCGTAAGCAAAACACAAAAGCAGAGATCAACGAGCACTTTGTTCAGCAACACCAGGTAAAGGTTGTACGCCGAATGTCTGGTGGTGGTGCTGTATTTCATGATCTTGGAAACCTAAATTTTTGTTTTATTATCAGAAATGTGCCCAGTTATGAAAGTGATTTCAGTAAGTACACCTTACCTGCCATCGAAGTGTTAAAGGATTTAGGTGTAGAAGCACGTTTAGAAGGCCGTAATGATCTTTTAATTGACGGCAGAAAGTTTTCAGGTAATGCGAAGTATTTTTCTGCAGGGACACTATTACAACATGGTACGATCTTATTTGACTCCAATATTTCTGATATTGTTGAATCTTTAAGTGTCGATATGAGTAAATTTGATGATAAAGCGGTTAAATCTGTTCGAAGTCGTGTGTGCAATATCACTGAGCATTTAAAGGCTTCTATGACGCTTGATGAGTTTGAAACTCTTGTAATTCAAAAAGTATTGGCACTATATCCTGATGCAAAATCATATGAACTGACTCAAGAAGATATCAAACATATCGGAAAGATTAGTCAGGATAAGTATGAAACTTGGGAGTGGAATTTTGGGAAGAGTCCTGAGTATAATTTTAAAAAGAAGATCAGAACAGAGGGTGGCAGTCTGGAAGTGCTCATGAATATCAAAAAAGGTATCATAGAGACTTTTCAATTGTATGGTGATTTTTTTAGCAAGCATGATCTGGATGATTTCGAAACCCAGTTTTGTGGCAAAGCTCATGATCGTGCAACGATAGAGTCGCTTTTAGATCAGTTGAAAGTTGAAGATATTTTTATGAAAGTAAGTAAACAAGATTTCATTGAGTTAATGTTTTAATGTTGATATAGTGATAAGATGATAAAAAAATAAAGCAGGATATTTTTATCCTGCTTTAATTGTATAATACTTAACGACCTATTTTTCTATGACTAAGAAGTAGTCTCGATGAATTTTTCTGAGGCGATATTTCTTGATATTCAGCTTATTAAGTATCTTTATGATATCTTCTTTTGAGTACATATACAAGGGGCATTTTGATTTATAGCGGATTCTTCTTTGCCATGCCAGAAAACCATGAGCATAAGGAAAACTGATCACTGCTTTTTCTTTGGTTAATTGAAATGCTTTATTGATCATCGTCTCTGCATCTTCTATATAGTCCATAAATCCCATGATCACAAGATAGTCAAAAGGTTTATTTTCATCTAAACTGAAGAAGTCTGCAATTTTGAAGCGACAATTTTGACTGACATTCTTCTGTTTTGCTTTATCTTCAGCGAGTTTGATCATTTGTTCTGCAAAGTCGATGCCGAGAACTTCTTTTGCTCCTCTTTGTGCTAAGGTGATTGAATAGTGTCCGGGTCCGCAACCGACATCAAGGACAGATTTTCCTTCAACAGGGTCGCATTCTTTCATGGTCAGTTCAAAGCGTTGTCTCATTCCAGCTCTTAAAAAATGATTGATAAAGTAGTTGAAAGTTGAATGATTTCCATAGATTGAGTCGAAGCCTACAGAATACTTGTTAAAAAATGTTTCAGTTTTACTCATATGATATCCTTTTTTTTATTTATATATTGTTTAAAAGTTCCACATTGATATTGACTAAGAATTTTATTAAGTTTATATCTCACGGTTTTGAGATTGACATAAGATTTGAAATAGCGCATTTTAGAAAGTGCGATGCGAGGGTGGCTGGGATTAAGTTCACGTGGGTGAATATAAAAAACGATGGGTTGATCATCATTTAGAATTTGCTTCCCCATAAGTTTAATCATTGAGTATGGGAAAAGTCTTAAATATCCTCCTCCAAAGAAACATATTCTTTTATTAAGCAATTTTGCTGTAGATATAGGAAATTCGATCAGTTTTCCATAATGTGTCTGAACTTCATAGATTTGATGATTCACATTTAATAGTCCACCGTTATCTCTTGATGCAGGGAATACAGAAGAGTCATATTCATAACCTGCTTCAGACAGATCATCAAAAAAGAGGTTGAGGTTTGATTTGATTGAAAAACTTGGGGCTCTGTATCCCACAACTTTTTCACCGCAGATGTCTTCGATCAATTTTTTTGAGGTACAGATATCCTGTTTAAATTGATCTCTGGTGAGTTTATACAAGAGTTGGTGGTACATGCCGTGAGAGGCAATCTCATGTCCTCTGTTTTGAACTTCTTTAACTAAATGCGGGAATCTTTGCGCAATATAACCTAAGAAAAAGAAGGATGATTTTGTTTGGTGTTCATCAAGCAAATCAAGGAGCAGATGAGTGTTTTGTTCAACTTGAGGGGGGAGGATATCCCAATGAGCAAGTGGCACTGTTTCATTTTCATCAATAACATGATAATAGTCTTCGACATCAACAGAAAAAATATGCATAAGCACCTCAGAGATAAAAATAAGAGGTGATAAATTTATGTCAACTATTTTTTATATTGAATGAAAAAAATGTAGTAAGTGATTGCGGAGAGTAAATAGGCGATAATGGTAATATAGAAAGAAAAGGCAAAGGAATAGCGCTCAATAATCCATCCGCCAACCCAGGCACTAATGGTCCAAGCACCTTGCCAGGCGAGTGTCGAAATTGCATTGGTGAATGCCTGTTCCTGAGGTTTAACAAGTTCCATTTCAAAGTTGGCACTGATAGGCAGATTCATATTCATAAGCGTACCACGCATGATAAAGGCAACTACAGCAAGAGGGAGGTTTCTTGAGATGGCGAGAATCAGCATAAAGGGGATGGAGAATAATTCAGTCATGACGATGCTTTTGATCATTCCGAAGCGTTTTGAAAGATAAGGGGCAAGAATCATGCCGATGAAGAGAAAGATTTGCATAATGGAGAAGAAGAACCCGATACGTTCAGATCCAAGTGCATATTCATTTTTAAAATAGAGGTTCATAAAGGGGATGACCAGTCCTGCACCCAGCCCTACCAGAGTTTTAGGGATCATCAGTTTGATAATAATATCCCAGGAGTAGTTTTTCATTCGGTGAAACAGATTGGAGGATTTTGTAATTATCTCTTCCTGTTTGATACTTAGAAATGGGATAATTGACAGTAAAGTGCCAAAAACAGAAGCATACAATGCGAGTTCATACGCTTTACTGAGTTCATTGCATATTCCTGTATAAATCATAATTTTAGGCAGGTATCCTCCCACGACAAAGCCAATTAGTTGAGACAGCATCATGAGGGCGGAATTGATACTAAAAAGATAAATACGTTCTCTTTTGGTGCTATTTCGCATAAAGAATGGCGCAATACAGACTCTGTACACGGTGATGAAAGAATTAGCAAAAAACATAAAAACAAAGATGAGAGAGAGTGTTTTTGATAGAATTGAAAAGAAATAAGCAACACAAGCCAGAATTGTTGAAAGGATTAAAATCTTTTTAATTTGAATTTTTTCGATCATCATCGCTGCAGGAATTGCGATAAGTGCAGATCCCAAGGAGCCCCAGGAGAGGATTTGACCAATTTGAGATTCAGAATAGAGGTGTTCTTTAAGATAAAGGTTAAAAAGCAGAGAGAATACAGCTAAGCCAATGCCATTAAAAACACCGCCAATGAGAAATAAGCGGGCATTTTGGTTAAATAATTTGGTATGAATGATATATCGTTTAATGAAGGATAACATAGGAAAAAGCGGGGGAGAAGTCTCCCCCAAAAAATGTTTTATTCAAAAAGTGCGATGACAGTTTGGAAGAGATCGAGGTTTTCTTTAATTTTACTTTCACTGCCAAAGACGCAATATCTGTTTTGAGCCATCACATCATCAAGTATCTGAGCCATTTGTTGAATATCTGATAATTGAGTGCTTAAAATTTCATCTCGATTTTTCTGAAGGAATTGATTATCAAGATGGCTAAAGTAGCATCTGTCAGCACTCACACCTTTCATCGATGGCGTTTCAGGATTGTCATAAATGCTAATGGTCCCGATGATGTATTTAAGCAATTCACGATCAGACAAGTTCAGTTGACGAAGGTAATTGCCAAGTCCATTATAGGTATTGAGTGATTCTTTGAGATTTGGATCTCTGTATGAATTGGTGTAAAGAGTGCCTGAATAGGTCATACTGAGCATTGCACCATAAGCGCCACCTAATACGCGGATATTGTTCCACAAATAGTCCAGGCGGGCAATGGTATTCATGACGCGCATTTTTCCTGAATATTTATAATTTAATAGATTAAAGTTGTAACCTTTACAGACAAACTGAACTTTTCCAGGAGTTAGAAATGCTTCATTTTCTTTGATGAGTTCAAACTGATATGTTACTGGATTGAGGAGTTCTTGATTGAGAGAGGCAATAAAAGGTTTCACTGTTTCTTTGAAGTTGACAAAATCAGCTTCTGGAGCTGTGAAAGAGATATTTAAGCGGTGTATATTAAACAATTTTCTGCAGATATTCTTTAAATTCTGGCTTAAGTCCGTTTTGCTTTTATTAAAGTTTTTCGCGAGATCTTTGATAAAGAAATATTGTTCCACACCTTCGAGGATATCACTATAAACACCATTTTGAGAATAGTAAGCCATCAAGCGTTTTGCAGCATAAGAATGGCCAGAGTTCACAAGAGAAAGTTCAATTGAAGATTTATCCTGATTGATGACTTCAAGAATTCTGCTGTATTCTTCAAAATCAGTATCATTAACAATTTCTTGAATCAGTTCCATTATTTTTGGAAGTTTGCTGATTAAGCCTTTAGTTCCGATGACAAATTTTGGATAATACTGGTCAATATTATTTTTATCATTATACACAGCAGGATAGAAGGAGATATCTCCAGAGTGAATGTTGATTAGGTTTGATAAATCACCATAATGATGATTTTTTGTGGAAATAGATCCCAAGAGACTTGAGAGGAGTGATAAATATTTAATTTCATCCTGATTCAGGACAGAAGCATCAAAGTAAAAATGTATATAAGCGATACCATTGGTAAATAATGGATGATGTAAAAACGAAAATGAATCACTTTGTTCCACTATCGTTTCATAGGATTCTGCTTTTTTATTGATATCGTTGAGCGATAATAAGGGGATTTTTTCTAAATCTTCAGGACGATCAGCTTCTGATTGTCGTTTCTTCAGTTCATTCGTAGATTCAATGATTTTTTTCAGAGCGTCTTCGGACATATTGTTCTTAACTTCTGCCAGTTTTTTTCTGAGATTTTCCTGATTTAATTCATTTAATCCTTTTTTAGGGATCATGTTGATGATACATTTATGTTGATTATTCAGGATATAGTAGCGGATCAGAGATTCAAGATAGTCTGTAGTTAAAGAAAGTTTAACATTTGCGAGTCTTTCTTCAAAAGTCAGCGGATCGATCGGATCGGCATCATGAATCCAGTTGCTGATAGAATTCCAGATATAGAACAAGCCTTTGGGGAAACCAGAGAAATCCGCTTCTCTAAGCAGGAATTCTTTGATATTAATCGATGCTTCAATAAGTGTTTTATCAATGCCATTTTTACATAAATCTTCGAGCGTATTATGGATTACCGTTTCAAAAGCCTCAGTTTTATCTGGGACAGCATCTTTTACAAGAATTGTAAAGGTCGCCTGTTTGCTTGAGCTATCAAAACTACCCATGACATCTTTCCCAATACCAGATTTAAGCAATGCCTGTTTTAAGGGAGCGGCTGGGGTATCGAGTAATAAATGAGCGATCACTTCAAAAGCAAAAGAGAGTTCAGCATTCTTTTTTAGGTCAAGGACATACTGAACAGCATACCAGTTTTTATCTGCATCATTCTCTGTAGAAGATAGAGGGTATTCAATAGTTTTTCTTACGGCTTCAGTCAAAGGTTTTTGATCCGCCACTTCAGTATCTGTTTCCTGATATTTAAAGTGAGACAGCGCTTCTTGTTCGATTAAAGACATGTATTGATCGATATTTATTTTTCCATAGAGATAGATATAGGCATTGGATGGATGGTAGTGTTTTTTATGAAAATTGATAAAGGCTTCCTGATTGAGATCTGGGATAAAGTCCGGGTCACCGCCTGATTCGAAACGATAAGCATTATCCGGGAAGACAGAGGCTGAAAGAGTTCTGTATAAATTGCGGGTTGGAGAGGAATAAGCGCCTTTCATTTCATTGTAAACAACACCGCTGAGGCTAAGTTCATGGTTGGCAGGATCGATTTCATAGTGCCAGCCTTCCTGCATTAATATTTGTTCGTATTTATAGATATTGGGGAAAAATACGGCGTCAAGATAGACTTCGATTAAGTTTTTAAAATCTTTATCATTCATACTTGCAACAGGATACATGGTGTAATCACTGGCGGTAAATGCATTTAAAAAGGTATTGAGTGAGCCTTTGAGCAATTCTACAAAGGGTTCTTTAGAGGGGAATTTTTTTGAACCGCATAAAACTGAATGTTCCATGATATGGGCAACGCCTGTATCATCAGTTGGTGGTGTGCGGAATCCGATGGCAAAAACTTTATTGGGATCATCAGCATCAATGTGGATGAGTTTTGCGCCACTTTGGCTATGTAAATATATGTTTACATTTGCATTAATTTCTTCAATATGTCTGCTTTCTTTTATAATAAATCCATGACTTTTCATAGGGTCTCCTTTTATTTTTATCTATGCAAATTATATGCCAACAATTGAGATTATTAGATGGATGGACTAAGATTATTCTTTATCAAGCGCCAACTATCCTGGCTGTCTGATAATTGCCGTAACTCTTGAACGAGCTCTTTTCCTTTAAACATCATGACGATCTCTCTCAGTATTTTCAACTGAAGTGTAGATTGTTCATTTGAAGTAATGATTAAAAATATAATATAGACAGGTTTACCGTCAGGTGAGTTCCATTCGATCCCCTGTTGAGATCTGGCAAAGAGAATGATGGGTTTTTTTGCTTTTTCAAGCCGTGCATGGGGAATCGCGATATGATTGCCAATAGCGGTTGACATGGATTCTTCTCTTTTGACGATACTCTGATAAATGCTCTCATGATCGCCTTTTAAGATCGTACTTGCTTTTTGAGCCATTAATTGTAAGAGTGAATCTTTGTCATTGATTTCATCAGATTCAACGATATATTCTTTTCTAAACAGAGAAATAAAATTCAGAGAATCGCGTAGTTTCAACGCGAAAGAGAGCCAAGGTCCAAGGATAATGGTCGATAAAACAGCCCCACCGATAATGGCAATGAAGATGCTCTGAGAAATCAAGCCAGATTCCAGAGCCAGCATACCGATAACGATCTGCATTTCACCGCCGGCAGTATGCGCTACAGCAATCGGTACACGATCTTTGGCCGTATTTTTGCTGATTAGTGTTCCGGTGTAAGCACCAATAAACTTGGATAAGACTCCCACAATAATAATATAGAGTAGGAGCCAAAGATTGAAGTCTTTAAAAATATCAATCTTTAGACCGATGATTACAAAGAAAAAAGGAACAAAGATCGAATAAACCATTTTATTAATGACATTACGTTCTTTTTCACTCAGGTATTCGCTACCGCCAACAATGATTCCAGCCAAAAAGAATCCTAAGAGCGCATGAAGTCCGATTGCCAGTGTGATTGCACCAAAAATCATCCCAATAATTGTGATAAAACTAATGCTAAGACCGATACTATCGGTTTCTTGAGTTTTTATTTTTTTGAGTGTAAGATTAATCGGTTTTCTTAAAAAAAAGAAGATGCCCAGGACAAAAATGAGGGTTAATGAGATAAATTTTAAAATATAAAAAAGATTTGCACTGCCAGAGCTAAAAATACCTAAGACGATGGTGAATAGAATCCAACCGATAAAATCATTAATGGTAAGGGCAGATACAATCAAAAAGCCCATGTCACTTTTTAAAATATTCAGATCATACAAGGCGCGAATGGCAATCGGCATCGCACTGATCGTCAAAGTGATAGCGACAAATAAAGAAAAGAGAAATTTGCTCGTATCAGGGACCAGATATCGGTCAGGGAGTAGATACACTGCGCTAAAACACAAAAATAAGGGAATTAAAATCCCAGAGACAGCAATGATGCTTGCTTGCTGTTTTTGTCGCCAGATGCTGGCAAAATTGACCTCAAGGCCTGTTTCAAGTAGCATGAAGAAGATTCCTGTCCAGGCAATCGTTTCCAACATTAAAAACTGAGTGTGATCAACGGGGAAGAGAAATGAGCTTAAAGTAGGGGAAAGGCGTCTTAAAACACTGGGACCCAGCATCAAGCCGATCAGTAAATCTGCTGTAATGGTGGGTTGATTGATTTTTTTAAAAAAAAGACCTAATAGCTTTGATGCCCCTAATATCAGGGCAAACTCAAGCAAAAAGATGATTAAATGCGGATTATCAAGCAGAAACATAAATCTCCTGAATCAAGATAAAAGAAAAGAGCGGGAAGAACCCGCTCTTTCATATTGGAAGTTTTAATTATTTAACTAAAACCATTTTCTTAACTTCAGTATGGTTTGGAGTTGATAATCTGTAGAAGTAAATACCGCTACCAACGTTATTGTTGTTGTCATCATTACCATTCCAAACAACTGTGTGTGAACCAGAATTGTAAACCTGATTAGTTAAAGTTTTAACTAATTGGCCTTTTACGTTGTAAACTGATACGTTCACTTTTTCAGTGTTTTTAACATCAAAGCTAATTTTTGTAGTTGGGTTGAATGGGTTTGGATAGTTTTGTTTTAACATAGTGTTTTTGTGAACAGGATTAATATCGTTTCCAACAAGGTCACTGAATTTTACTTTCATGCTTGTGTACATTACATTACCGCCAGTGTTAGCACCGTCAGTTTGGATGTATGAACCATAAGAGTTGTCATTCATAAACATTAAGTGAATTTTTCCCCAGTCTGCATCAAGGATTTCAACTTGTGGTGCAACATAGAAGAAAGTAGGAATCATGTTAGCAAATTGTGGTACAAAATTTTCATCAGTAGCAACGCCGTTCATGATGATTGGTTCTGACCAGTTGATGCCATTATCAGCTGAGAATGACATATAAACTTCAGGTGCACTTGCAAATGTCTGATAGTCTTCATCTTGTTGTGCATTAAATCTGTAAGCTTTATAAGTGTCATTCCAAACCATAGCCATCCAGTCGTTTTGATTCGCTTGAGAAATTCTAAAATAATTATAATGGAACATATCAGCATAATCATGATATGTTACAGGATATCTTGATTCTTCAAAATTCCATGTGCCTTCTGTGAAAGAGTCTGGAGTTCCGTCATTATCTAAGTCCCAAGGAATTACATATTCGCCATCATTAGGGAAATCGCCTTGTGGATCAACATCAAGTATTTTAATTTCGTGAGTATCTAAATCAAATGTCACATCTTTTGTATAGTGAGTATTGATCCATACTTTTCTGCCATCTGTATCATCACTAAATGTTACAACATAAGTTGCTGGGAAATGAACTTTTCCGTAATTGTCGATCACTAATTCTTTATGATTGCTTGTAGCTGAATCAATTTTATAATCATAGTTTTCAGCTGGATCAACAGCGCCAGCTTCATTTGTTGGAGGATCAATTGATTGTTCAGTTGTGAAAGTATGTAAAGTAAATTCTCCGTCACCATAGTTATCATTAACTAAATAGAATAATGAGTGTGGTGGATATAAAACAACTAATGAGTCTGTTGGGCTTGTGATACCATCTTCAGCAGATACGTTACCACCGATAATTACATAGTTATTTCTTACTGCGTATGATGGGAATGCACGAGCAAATAACATTGCATTGTGAATTGCATCTAAATATGGGAATGTTTTATAGTTCCAGTTAATAGTCAAATCAGTTTCATCAAAAACTTGAGTGTTGAAATCAGCATAAGCATACATTACATTTGATGATGGGTTGCCTTGAGGACGTGTTCCTGAGTTAGGTGCAAAAATGTGAACTCTTCTGTGATCTGCTGTTGGTGAAGGACCAATCAATACAACAGGCCAAATGAAAGATGAATCAGCAGGTGTTAAACTGTTGTTGATAACTAAAGAGCGTGGGAATAACTGATTTGGACCAGGAATTAAAGCATAGTTATCAGCAGTAACATGAACGCCTAAATCAGCCATGCCTGCGTATTGCGCATGCCATGAGAAGAATGGATTTTCAGTTACAGGATCAATTGCTAAAGTACCAAAACCTTCGTTTTGAGTATCAGTAGTTAAACCACCTTCATGACCAAGGTCACCATTAGCATAAACATAAGCAAAATTCTGTGAACGACGGCCAGTTGCACTTACTTTAAACATATAAGTAAGATAAAGACCTGTACCAGTTGGTTGTAATTCGATAGGATATCCATCGTATGCACCAAACTGATAATCATAAAAATTGTTGGTTTTGATTACTATTGGATCTAAAACAAATTCTGCATCAGGGACTACTCTGTCTCTGTTTGCACGGTTTACAGTTTTGTTCGTTTCCAAAACTGGAATTGGACTCTTTGGCGCAACTTGAAGTTCTGCCATTAAACTAAGTGCTAATATAAGCATAAGTCCGATTACAAGTATTTTTTTCATCACTTGCCTCCCTTTCTTAATATCCTTTTTTTAATCTTCCATTGTCAAAATATATAAGCATATAAGTTTATTGTCAATATTTTTTTTTCTTTTTTCTGTTTTTTGTTGTAACTTTTTTAAAATCGTCGGTTTATCTCTTGTTTATCTCCTACAAAATATTCAAGATAATTCATTGAAAATTCATAATTTAAAGATTGAATCTTCTTTTAATCGTATGTTTTGTGAGTTTTTTTGCAGTGAAAAAAGAGCCAAAGTTATTGCAAAACGGGTCAGGAATCAAAAAATAGAGACATAAAAAAAAGGCAGAACATCTGCCTTTTATACAAAATGATGTTTAATGATTTAATTGATTTTTTTCAAATAGTCATCAATCAGACCGATTCGCTCATAAGTAGGGTATTCTTTTTTGATTCTGTTTAATTCTACCTTTGCTTTTTCTTTCTGATTAAGATTTAAATAGCATAAGGCAATTTTGAACTGAGAATCAATGAATTTTGTCGAGGAAGGATATTCAGAGACCACTTTTTGAAATGCACTGCGTGCCTGGGTAAAATCTCCCAGTCCGTAATAGCTTTCTCCTACCCAATACTGTGAGGGACCTGCAAGACCATGATCGGAATAATTCTGTACGATGAGTGAGAATACTCTGATCGCACCAGAATAATCCTTGATTTCATACAAACGGCGCGCTTCATTATAATATTCTTCAATACTATCCAGCATGCTGTCTGCACTTGTGTCATTTGCTGTTTCCTGAACAACACTGTCTTTGACTGATTGAGAATTTTGTACTGAATTTTCAACGGATAATAAACGATTGTTCATGGATTGCATCTGAGTGAAAATATGCTGATTTTGCTGGGTGAGACTTGCAATATCTTCTGTTGCACTTTTTAATACTTTGTTTTCCTGATCTGCTAATTTCTTCTCTAAAATATCCACTCTGGACTTTAAATCATTATAATCTTTTACTGAAACTGCACAACCGGACAATAAAATGATTGCCACAATTGCAAAACTCTGTCTGATTTTCATATTAACCTCCAGTTTTTCTTTAAAATACTAAATTGTAAAACTTTGTCAAGAAATAAATAGAGTTAAACTAAAAAATACAGAAAAATATGATGATAAAAGATTAAAATATATAAGGATAGACTGAATATTATTTATTTATAAGAAATGAAAGATCTTTGCTGTTCATTCTTCAATGAGTTGAAGTCATGACTGTTGTAATTTAATTTCTCAAGAAAAAATCATCCCTTGATTACTCAATATATGTCCCCCAGCTCCTCAGTTGCTAATCGTTTCTACTTTGATTAAAATATTTTATAGATCAGTGGTCATTGTATTTTGATGCAAGGAGATAAAATAATGGTGAATTATAGATTATAAATTATGAATGGATTTGATCAATAAATCAAGACAACGGAATCTTTCCGTCAATTGCATTAGTACGACCGACTCCATTCCCCTCTGTGGAGGGGTGGACGCCTTGGCGGACGGGGTGGTCAGGTCTTGCTAATGCTCTAACTGTATGTAGAGACGCGATTTATCACGTCTAAAACTGTAACGCAACCAAAACCAACCTGGTTGCGATCAGTAAGGTAAGCTACCTGCTTGCCAAATCGGCGTCTCTAGGATCTAAACTAAATATTTTCTCATATTAATGTACTGATGCGTATATTTCATCGAATCTTCTTGAGAACTGCCAATAATCAGCTGTTTACCTTTACGAACAAAATCGTCTAGTAAGGTATGAAGGATTTCTGAATACTCTATATCAAGGTTTTGGAAAGGTTCATCAAGTACCAGGCAAGAGGGTTCAATAATCAAAGAGCGAATAATTCCCAAAAGCTTTCGTTCAATATAGCGTAATTCGACAGGACGACGAGAGAGTAATTGACTGACACTCGCCTTTTCCGTAGTCCTTTGAATAAAATCAATCTTCTCGTCTTTGGCTAAATGTGGAAAATGTAGATTGAGGGGTAATAATAAATTTTCCATAATCGTGAGATTGGACAGCATCACACCGTGCTGATAAGCGTAGGAAATGTTTTTTCGTATTTCCGTATAGCGGGTTTCAGTACAACTCAACAAACGACTGCCCATCAATATCACGTCTCCCTGATCAGGATTGATGACCCCGCTGATCAATTTTAAAAATTCGCTCAATCCACTATACATTTCTGAATATATAAAATAATGCTGTTGCTCATACAGAACAAGCTCAGGAATTTGAATCAAGATTCCTGAAGATGTTTCATGTTCTAAATGCTCTATGCGAATGATTTCTTTCATAATAAAGTAAATAATAAGGTGATTAAAATGTCAAAAATGATGATGCTACTAATAGCAAAAACCACTGATTTGATTGTGCGCTGAGGGACTTCTGTAATCGCTCTTTCCACTTTTAAACCATGATATGCAGAAATTAGAGAAACAAGAATACCAAACCATAAAGATTTGATCAATGTCTGAGCAATATCTGCCAGGCTTAAACTTCTTAGCAGTAGATTTGAAAATTCTGAAAATGGGATCGGCTCGACAAAACTGGCAACCCACCATCCTCCTAAAAAAGCAGATAAGTTAAAGTATATCGATAATACCACACAAGCTACAGTTACACCGACCATTCGTGGTACAACCAGATAAGAAATAGGGGAGATACCAATCGAATCGATCAACTCTATTTCCTGTTGAACTTTCATATTCCCAAGTTCAGTTGAGATCGCTGTTCCAGAACGCGCTACAATTAGAAAGGCTGTGATGACACAGGATAATTCTCTCGTGACTCCCATTACCAGGATATCGTAGAGTAATTGGGTTTGGCCAAAACTCTGAAGTAATGGACCCAATTGAATGATGATTAAACCACCAATCGAAGTACCGATAATCATCAACAACAATAAGGCTTCATAACCCGTAAATAAGATTTGTCTCAGTAAAACAAGCGAACTGACATTTGTTTGTTTTGAAAAAGAAACAATCTTGTACATGGTTTCCATAGAAAATGATAAAAATTCTATGAATCCCTGAATCGCGGATAAAATGCGCTCACCGATGATCTGAAACATAGGCACTCACTAATAAATCTCCATTGATCGATTCAATCTTGTCAAATCTCAATTGAACCGCATCGTCTAGTTCATTTATCTGAAAATCTTTAAAAACGTTTTGTTGTCCGCCAATAATTTTTGGCGCAATAAAATAATATATTTTGTCCACCAAACCTGCGCGGAGAAAAGAAGAACACAATGTCGGTCCGGCTTCCACTAAAATTGAGCTAAAATTACGCTCAAACACAAAGGTCATCAAGGCGAATAAATCAATCATTCCCATTTCTTCCGGCAAAGCAATGATCTCAATTCCTTTGGCTTTGATGCGAAGATCTTTTTCTGTTTTTCCTCTGTTCTGAGAAACAATGACAATGGTCGGAATATCACAGGCACTTTGGCAAATAGCGCAATCCTCTGGAATCTCCAGATCAGGATCCAGGATGATTCGTACGGGTGCCTGTACATTAGCAATCTCTCTGACGTTGAGCATCGGATTATCTTTGATGACGGTTTGAATCCCAGTTACAATAGCTGATACTGTTGCACGAATATGTTGAACATGAGCGCGGGATTCCTGATTGCTGATCCATTTTGAGGCACCGCTTTCAGTTGCGATTTTACCATCAAGGCTTACGGCATTCTTCATAATGACAAAGGTTTTATTCTTTGTTTTCCATTGGAGAAATACTTCCAGTTGTTGCTTGATTTCTTCTTCAAGATAGGGATAAAAAACTTCTATTCCGTGGGCTTTGAGGAGTTGGAATCCTTTTCCATTGACTTCAGGATTGGGATCTGCAATTCCAGCAAAGACACGGCTGATTCCTGCTTTGATAATTGCTTCGCTACAGGGAGGAGTCAAGCCGTAATGAGAGCAAGGTTCTAATGTCACATAAAGATCAGCGCCTTTTGCCTGATCGCCAGCTTCTTTTAGCGCGACAATCTCTGCATGATCCTCACCTCGTCGTTGGGTAAATCCTTTTCCGATGATGCGGTCATTTTTAACGATGACTGCTCCTACAAAAGGATTAGGCTTGCTGATATATCGACCCTTCTCAGCCATTTCCACCGCAAGACGCATATATTTTTCCTGATACATACTATTCTGTGACTTTTTGCGTTAAGCTTTCTAATTTTTCCAAATTTTTTGCCGCATAATCAAACGAAGGGTCATACATCAGGCATCGTCTAAAAAGTTCTTCTGCTTTTGTATAGTCTTTTTCATAAAGATAAATGGTCCCAAGATTATTCAGGGCATTGAGATAATCGGCTTTAATGCTCAAAATCTGAGAATAAAGCTGTTTGGCTTTGTCCAGATGATTTTCTGCCTGCTCTATAAAAGCTAAGTTATAATAGCTTTCAATCATTTCAGAATCAAGACAAATGGCTGTTTCATAGGCTGATTTCGCAAATTTATTCTCACCTTTCAAGCTGTAATACAAACCTTCATAATAATAGATATCTGCAGAATAGAAGTAAATCTGTTTATAATTGCTTAAATAGCGGTAGGCTTTTTCAAAATTTTGTTCTACAAGAGCACTGGCGATAAATTTGAGCGCTTCAGTTTCGGTACGAATCAGATTAATTGCACCAAAGGCTTGGTATTTTATTAACCACTGATCTTCTTCTTTCGCCAGAATGAGTGTAAATTCTTGATTGCTGTTTAATTCAAAGCTAACAAAAGCTTCAAGGGTCTGAGGAGACATTCCTGAAGATAATAAATCATATTGTTTCAATTTTCGCAATGAATGATGAGATTTAAAATGCTGAAGTAAAAGGTTTCTGTACTCTTCTGAACTGTGTTTGATCGCAGGGATGTACATTCTAAGTGCTGATGGGAGATCTCCTTTGATGATATGTCCCAGATACTGTAAAGCCACCTGTTCAAAGTTTGGTGCGTCTTCTTCCTCTTTTGATGGTGGGTTAAAGCCTAATCTCTGATAGAGATATTTGCGCACTTCATAGTTAAAATGACATTCTTCAAGGTACTCAAACAGCTCTGATTTGCTTGCTTCATTGTTTGCCATCAATATGGGAATCTGATCATTGAGCTCTTTTTCCTGATGGTTCATCCAGTAGTCAGCAATCAAGAGGCTTAACTCATCCAGTTCACTCTTTGAATCTACTTTTGCATTGATAAATAATTTCTTTGTTAAACTGTCTTTTTCTTTTAAAAAATACTCACATTCAGGAGGACATTTAAAGTCCGCTCTCATCTCGTTGCAACAATGCCAACAGATGCGTTTGTCTTTTCTTAAACAAAAACGGTGAGCAATGATCTTTTTACATTCCTTACATCGATTACTGCTAAATAACATATTTCCTCTGTTCTATGACTGCCATAACTCATCGAGTATATCAGGCAATTGTCTTTTAAATTCACTCTTTGCAATCTTATCAATTACTAAATCAATTGAAGTTTCTTTGATATTTAACGCCATAAGATCTTTTTTCTCTTTATTCAAATCTATCAAATGATAAAGGATTTCATCAAGCTCCTGATAGGTGATGCCTAATTCATCTTCATCTGTCTGCCCTGCCCATAAATCAGCGGTTGGTTTTTTCAGGATAATGGGTTCTGGCACTCCCAAAAATCGGGACATTTCTCTCACTTCGGTTTTATATAAATGACCGATGGGTTCAAAAGCACAGGCTGAATCACCATACTGAGTGCAATAGCCGACATAGAGTTCTGATTTATTGCTTGTCCCTGCGACAAGGGCTGAATATTTTGATGACAGATCAAATAAGGTGCACATGCGGGTTCTTGCCATGAAATTCCCTTTTCTCAAAGGGCTGGCTTCCTGATCGTAGCTTTGGAAATAGGCATCTACCATCGGAGAGATGTCAATAACTTCATAAGGGATGTCTAATGCTTCAGCGACTAATTTTGCATGAGCCAGAGAATCGGGATGCGAACTTTTATAAGGAAGCATTACGCCCCGGACGTGTGCTTTCCCAAGTGCTTTGACACTGACAAATGCTGTTAAAGCAGAGTCTATTCCACCAGATAAACCCACGATGATGTTGGGAACAACTGAACGTTTCATTTTATCTTGTGTAAATTGTATGATTCTTTCTAATTCTTTTTCGATATTGATTGCTCTCATAATATCCTCTGATTTACATTATTTCTACTTCTGGTTGGCAAAGAATTTCTTTGATTTTTGCCTGATGTAGTTTATTGATCGGACTGGCTTCCATACGGATCAGAGTATCAAGGTATTTGCCTGTCCCACTGATCACGAGCACTTCTTTGCCTGCCTCGATTAATTCTAATTCACAAGCAATGCCTGCACCGCTCAGACAATTCTGAATATTAGGCTCGATATGGCGAATGCTTGAATTAAAGATTTCCTGAGAAAAGGAGGTGTGATCTTCGATAACGATTTTCTTTTGCTTTTTGAGAATATCGGTGTACGTTTCCTTATTGACAAAACTGACTTGTTTACAGAAGAAATTGGACTGAATATCGCCTTCTGCAAAGTTGATTTCCTTACTGCAAATGAGGATTAAATGCATATTAGGTATGTTTAATGTGGGTAACTGTTCTTGCTTCTCAAAAAAAATGATCAGCGTATCTGATTTCTTTTCATTAATTTTCATTTCAAAGGAACTGGAATTGTTATCAGTACTGTGAGTTTTTATCATAACTCCTCCTATTATCATGAAATACATATAATTAATTATTTGTTTTTCGTCAATATACTTTTTTCAATGCTCATTTAGAAGGCTTACAAATGAAAAAAGCCAGGGCTTCCCTGGCTTAATGGTTTAAATATTAATGATGCGATAAATTAGATCAATGACCGCATTCATCATGATGCTGATGGCTATGACAAACAGATCCTGTTGATTTTAACTGACCTTTGAGATAGAGCTCTGCAAGTTCTTTGGCATTTCCTTGAGCGCCAACAATGACTTCTACATCTCTTTGATTGAAGATATCAATTGCTCCGCCGCCCATTCCGCCTGAAATGATCACTTTTACGCCTAAATCGGCTAAAAAATTAGGTAAAAAACCAGGTCGATGTCCTGGGTTTGGAACAGATTCTTCCTTTACGATTTGATCATTTTCAACGGTAAATATATTGAAATTTACACAATGTCCGAAATGTTCTGTTGCATTTTGTCCTTCGCTGGCAATGGCTATTTTCATTTTTCCTCCATTAATTGGTTTGATTATTGATATATTTTATTAACTGCTGATATAGCAGATGAATATCTTCTGATGCTTTACATGAATATTCCAAGATATTTTTATTTTGATTCAGTGCCTTTAAGACGGTCGGATCATAAGCAATTTCTCCCAAAAATGGAAGATGATGAGTGTCACAATACGCTTTAATTTTTTGAGATATCTGAATATTCGTATCTGCTTTATTGATACACACCAGTGTTTCAACTTGTAATATTTGCGTCGTCTTAATAATACGTTCTAAATCACTTAATCCTGATATTGATGGTTCTGTGACAATTAAAACGAAGTCCACTCCGCTCACAGAAGCGATGACAGGACAGCCAATCCCTGGTGAACCGTCGATAATTGCGAGATCCGTTTCAGGTAACAGATTGCGTTTCAATTGTTTCTTCA
This sequence comes from uncultured Candidatus Cloacimonadota bacterium, assembly GCA_964573665.1. Taxonomy (GTDB): domain Bacteria; phylum Cloacimonadota; class Cloacimonadia; order Cloacimonadales; family WRIO01; genus JAGOCT01. The sequence continues at coordinate 36,004 of CAZNKI010000035.1, forward strand.
CTTCACTGACCAGTAAGCCAGAATTACCGCTTCCCATTTTTAATTGAGCTGTTGAAAAAACATGCTGGCTTTTAAATAATGAAAGATTGCCGATTTTCTGAGGACGCATCTCGATTGTTTTTGTCGGGCAAATCTCGAAACAAAGTCCACATCCTTCACATGCAATTTCATTGACTTGATAATGATCATTAATGATCTGAATTGCTTCAAAACGACAGTATTGCGCACATAACCCGCATCCGGCACAATGATCCGGCTTGATAAATGCTTTATCAAGCCCATAAAAATCTTTTTCAATCGGCTGGCTTTGCTGAGTTAAGCTTAAATGCAAATTTGGCGCATCAATGTCACAGTCCGCAAAAGCTTTTGCTTGAGCAAGTCGAATAAATGCACTTGCAATTGTGGTTTTTCCTGTACCACCTTTTCCGCTGAGAATCAGTACTTGCTTCATTGATCAAGTTCCTCTCTGATTTTTTGAGCGATGTTTTCAAAAATCTCTTTATATTTTATGTTGTGATCCACGATGATCTGTCCTTCAGAGTTTAGTTGAGCGATTGTATTATCATAAGGTATCGACGCAATTATATTGATAGCTCTTTGATGACATAGTATTTCAGATGGGTTCTCTTCGTTATTGCTTTTGTTAAGGATAACCGCATGTTTTTTGCCCATGAGCTGAACCAGATCAAGCACCATATTCAAATTATGAGCTCCAAATATACTTGATTCTGCAACTAAAAGGCAAAAATCTGCCTCTTGGATAGATTCCATCACTGAGCAAGCGCTCCCTGGAGGGCAATCAATAATAGTATCTGTATCATGCTTGATTTTAGTTAATAATTTCTTTATGATCGGGACAGATGAAGTCTCTCCAATATTAAGAAAACCGCTGGAAATACTTACATTTGAAGATATTCCTGAATGGATCGTCCCTATGGTTTTATCCGTTTCAGTTATTGCTTTTTGTGGACAAAGCATGACACATGCGCCACAGGAATGACACACCTCACGAAACACCTTTACTTGATTATTAATGTAAGCAAGGGCATTAAATCGGCAAATATTGACGCATTTTCGACAGGCATTGCATTGCTCATGATTAATCAGTGGCAATTTCACTGAAACTGCTTCGATTACTTCATTTTCTGGTTTTAAAAATAAATGGCCATTGGGTTCTTCACAATCGCAGTCGATATAGTGTGATTCAGGGATAATTCTTGCAAGATTAACAGATACAAATGTTTTCCCTGTGCCACCTTTACCGCTTAATATAGCAATCTTCATGATTAATTCCCGTGATGTCCGTGAAATCCGCCATGAAAGTGATCAAGAAAATCGAGATCTGAATTTAAATAAGAAGCAATATTCTCATTTACAGAATCACCCACACTTTTAAATATATGGACTCCTGCAGATTTAAGTGCTTCGGCGGCATTTTCTCCGCAACGAGGTGTAATTAATACATCAATTTTTCGATCAATAAGCAACTGTGCTGCTTTGATGCCTGCACCTCCCTGACTATTCGCTGCCGTGTTTTCAATAAAGGTGTTTATTTTTGAATCAGTTTCATAAATAAGATAGTATGGCGCTCTTCCAAATGAAGGGCAAATTCCGTCTTCATTGTTCATTTCATTTAATGGTATTGCGATCAGCATTTTTACCTCCTGTTTTTTTACTCATTATGAGCATATGCCAGAAATAGAACGATACAGAGGGGTGTCAAGAACATTTTAGAAAAATCAATCTAAACCCTTGAAAATGTTGATTAAATCTTCGTCTTCTATTCATTTGATTTATTATCTTAAGATGCTTGTATCGTATCCAAAATTCAGATTGCTATTGATACTTTTCTACAGGATAGAAGACAGAGTGATGTAGAGTGTAAATGGGAGAGATGCCTGTGTATATTGGGTTTGATCGTGTTTATACCTTTCCAACAAATAATTGTAGAGACGACGATTTATCACGTCTAAAACCGTAACGCAATCAACCTGATTACGAATAGTCTCGTTCTACAAGCATCCTTGCTTAGTTCTGCAAACATCTCTGTTTGCAGCAATTGTTCAAGCAGGGATGCTTGAACAACGATGGTGTGTTGTGCCAAACGAAGAGCGGTACGTCCGAAAAATGTTTCAAGTATCTGCTCGTTTATGATCACATTTCGCTTAAAAAACATGACTACCCCGTCAGCTCTTGATTATTACTTAAGTCATCGTAGAGACGCGATTCATCGCGTCTAAAGCCGTAACGCAATCAACCAGCTTGCGATTAATTGTAACGCGAGCTACCAGCTTACAGCAATGGTTCAAGCAGGGATGCTTGAACAACGATGATGTGTTGTGCCAAACGAAGAGCGGTACGTCCGAAAATTTACAAGCAAAGACCAGAAATACCATCCGGCACAACAGATCATGTGTAAATCGTTCATCCTGAACAAAGCGTGGGATCCCCTATAGGACTCCATGCATCAGAGTTAAACCCAAAGATCAGAATATAAGTCTCTCATTGATGGATTATTTTCATTAATCAACTCAATTGTTAGTTGATGCAAGGAGAAAAAAAATAATGGTAAATTGTAGATTATAAATTATGAATTGATTTGGATTTTGGT
>CAZNKI010000036.1:0-37878 GCA_964573665.1 uncultured Candidatus Cloacimonadota bacterium
AGTTCATCAAGGAGACCCCACGCTTCACCTTGTTCCGCTCTGGGTGACAGATGATCGTATTTGTCATTTTGCCGGAGTATTCAGTCTAACGTAGAACGGTATATCCGAAAAAAGAATAATCAACGACCAATAACATCATCCGGCACATTGAATATCATAAAAATCTGTCATCCAGAACGAAGTGAGGGATCTCCTATACAACTCCTTGCATTATTTATTTTTATACATTTGGCAATCTGATAACTTGCTTTACGGGAAAGGGCAGACACACAGGTCAGCCCCTTTGTATATAATGCAAGCAGGGATGTTTGAACAACGAATTTGGGTAGGCGTAAAACCTACCCCTACAATTCACCTAATCATAAACATAAATAGTTAACATTTTTTTACAGAAGAAATGATAAAAACTATCTTTTTGCTGTAAAACAAATAGCTGAACCGAGGGTGAACCGAGACGGAACGGAGGGTAAAGCAGAACTTAATCATCAAAATATCATGTTTTCCTGAGCAAAAATAGCTTCAGGAGATATTTGATATCAAGTATTTCTCAATCTATTTCTTAAACAAGATATCAGACACTTCGACGCCTATTGACCCAATCCGATAATCATATTCACCAAAATTATCATTCATTGAGAAACTAAGCCCGATTTGACCGACGATTTTGACTTTATTCCCAATTTTAACAGTTAAAGCAGGCTCAAAGAAATCACCATGAGCATCCCAATTTGAAGGATTCATCCATTCATAATCGATGTATTTGATTCTTGAGACTCTTCCAGATAGCGCAACAGATATTCCTGATCGAGAAACGCCAATCGTTGGCTGGATAAAATACTTCTCATAATCACCGACCATTTTATCACTAAGCTCATTATCCGCTTTAGTTTTAATCGGAAAAATCGGAGGTAAATCGCCAGTTTCTGAATAACTATGCATACTCGCATAACCATAACCACCATAAATTTCCATAATCAAACCCTTAGGAAAAGCTTTATAGAGACCAAGCCCAACTTCATTGATATTTTGCCTGACATATTCATCAGAACTTTTCTCCTTAGTAAAAGCATGATTATACATTAGCCCAATATGGTTTGAAAGGGCAAAAGCAGATTGAACCTCAAAATCATTTACACCATAATGAGCAGATAGGTTCAATTGATTTCTTTCTTTAAGCATAGGGGTATTTATGGAATTTGGCACATAAATCGTTGCATTGCAAGCAAGTAAAAGTAAAGACAACACAAATATTAATCCCAACATCCATCGTTTCATCATATCTCCTAAACTAATCAAATTCCAAATATTGAACATGCCATCTCAGGCTTGTTTATAAATTTAACTTTAATTTAAATAATTATTACATTTAATTCTATTTGTTTGGCAAAAAAAAGAGACGCACTGAATGCGTCTCATCATAGATTTTATCTTTTATATCCGATATTCATTAGGAATTTCTTCCGGTTACCGACATCAGAATCAAGCTCAATGCCTTTAGGTGAGTTCCCATCGATCACACCCAATACACCTCTGCCTTGTTCAGATTCAGCAAGAATGACTTGCACAGGATTCCCTGTTGCGCAGAAGATATTGACCACTTCACGACAAGATTTTATTGCTGGTAATACATTAATCGGGAAACAATCCTGCATAATGATCAGAAAAGTATGCCCTGCACCCAGTTTTTTTAGATTTTGAGCAGCGATATCGATCAACTCGGCATCGGTGCCATCTTTACGTATTAAACAAGGGCCCGAAGCCTCATTAAAGGCGAGTCCAAATTTAACGTTCGGGACTGAATTGACCATTGCCTCATATAAGTCTTCCACTGTTTTGATAAAATGCGACTGACCAAAAATAATATTTGCGCCTTCAGGATACTGAATGCTTTCCATGACGAGTTGCATACAACCTCCATTGAATCACTTTTTAGACTATAATTCACGCCTAAAAAGAAGAAAGACCGTTTATCAAACGGTCTTAAAACTTAGACAACTTTTTTTACATTGTTTTTCTTTAAACAAGCAGCGCAGATTTTAATATTCTTGATTTGGCCATCTATATCTGCTCTAATTTTTTGCAAATTAGGTAAAAATCTTCTTTTTGTAGCACTCATTGAGTGAGAACGAAGATTACCGTTTAAAGGCTTTTTTCCACACACATCACACATAATTGACATATCGTAGCTTCTCCTTCACATCTATCTTAAAGCCAAAAAAAACACAATAGGAATTTTTGGCAAGTAAATTATTATTTTTAATGCTTTTTAATCAAAGGAATGTACATTTGGAAACATGCCCCTGAGTCGGGAGTGTTGCTGACCAAAAGTTTTCCTTTATGATCCTGAACGATTTTATTGCATATCGCCAAGCCTAATCCTGTTCCGCCTTTTTTACCCTTAGTCACAAAGGGTTCAAAGATCGAATCAATCAAGTCTGCTGGGATCCCTTTTCCTGAATCCTGAATCGTAATTTTGAAGAAATTATCTTCAATTTCAGATTTCACCCAAATATATTCATTCTCATCGATCGCTTCAATCGCATTTTTAATAATATTTGAAACACTTCGTTTAAGTCTTCCTTCGTCAAAAATTACAGTATCAATAACACAATTTTCAAAAGTAAGCGTAATATTACGTGATTCTGCAATCGCTCCCATCGTCACATTGACATCTTCAAAGAAATCATTGAGATCCACTTCTTTCAATGCAAGTGAACTTTGCTCTCCACGAGCAAAATCAAGGATTTCGCGAATCATCTCATCAAGATTCTTAGCTTGCTTGACAATTTTATTGGTCAGACTATCAGCTTCATCATAGAGATTACTAATCAACTCGGCAGTTAAAATAATCACTGTAATTGGGGTTTTTATATCATGGATAATCTTGCTTGCAGCTGTTCCAATAGCCGCCATACGACTTTCTTTGATCATACGGTCAACGATCTCAACGAATTTTTGGTTAGTATTTCGTAAGCGATGTGAAATGGTTTTCATCAGGTTGAAAATAATCATTGGGTATTGCATACATAGATCAATAAATTCGACTTTTGTCATTTTGAGCAGACTGGTATGCGTTCGCGCTCGAGCGGTAGCAGATCTTGGGAAGTCATCTACCAAAGACATTTCGCCAAAATAAGAGTAGGGTCTTAAAACATCGAGCTCTGCCTGAGTGGTGTCAATCGATTTTCCCAGATGTTTAAAGATTTCAATTTCTCCTTCAAGAATGATAAAAAAGCTATCACCAGGCGTAAACTCTTCAAAGACGATATCACCGGGAATAAATTCCTCTGTTGTGAAGTGAGATGTGATCATTTCAATGTCATGATCACTCATGTTCACAAAGAAATCCATCTGTTTGACGACGGATTTAATATCTTTCATACTCACTCCCAATTTTTTCTCGTTTGCAGAGATAATATGCAATCAAAGTCTGCGATTAGCATACTATTATCTCACATTCTGAAAAAGCGTAATAAAAAGTGTCAAAAATGTCAATGCTTTTTTTCTATGTGTGCATATTATTTACTCAACAATTGCGCCATCATAAAGATTGATTATACGATCCGCAAAATGAGCATATTTATCATCATGAGTGACCATAATAATCGTCTTGCCTTCTTTATGAAAATCAGAAAGAATTTGCATTACTTCATTGCCATTTGTTGAATCAAGATTTCCCGTAGGTTCATCAGCAAGAATCAGATCGGGTTCAGTCACAATACAACGAGCAACTGCTACTCTTTGTTGCTGACCACCAGAGAGCTGTGAAGGATAATGTTTCGCACGATGTTTGATATTCAATCGTTCAAGAGCAGATTCCACTCTTTTCTTTCTTTCCTGTTCATCTAATTTTAAATAATTCAAAGGTAATTCAATATTATCATAGACATTTAAAGTGTCGATCAGATTAAATTTCTGAAAGACAAAGCCGATCTTTCCTTTTCTGAATCTTGTTTTTTCGAGTTCATTCATTTGGTGTACGGGTCGATCAAGCAGAAAGTACTCACCTTGAGAATGAGAATCCATTAATCCAAGAATATTCATCAGAGTCGTTTTCCCACAGCCAGAAGGTCCTTTTATAGCAACAAATTCACCTTTTTTAATGTGTAAATCAATGGCATTTAAGGCAGTAGTTTCAATTTCATCCGTTGTAAAAAGTTTTGTTAGACGATTTAGTTTTATCATGTATTCTCCTTTGAGTATTTAATCATTATTTAAATAGATGCTGGCATCAGACTTGTATGCTTTTTTCACATTGAGATAAAGGGGGATTAGGATCATTAAAAAACAAATAGCAAAGCTTAGTATAAGGAGCAAGTAGGTGTATTTCATCTGAACCTTAAACTTATGCATATAGATATCAAGCAGATAGAGGGAAAAAGCGGATGCACTCAGCCAGGCACTTCCACCCAATATAGCATAGAATTTAAAATAGCGTTTGAAGATATCCAGCATTTCAGCCCCATTGACTTTGTGAATGGCGATATCTTTCATTTGACTGAAAATATGCAAAGAGCTTATGCTATAGATACCCATAATAGCGATTACAGAACAGATAAGAGCAAAAAAGACAATCAGATTAAAAAGCAGAATATCATCTTTGTAGTATTCATTGATTTTCTCTTCAACATCGACATAATCATAATAAAAAACATTATTATGAGTTAAGCGGTCAAAGACTTTATTTGCTTTTTTTATCACAATATCCTTTGTTCCTTCTTTATATCTTAATTGAATGTAATTAAACATAAAATCTGTATAAACATAGACCTTAGGTATCATCTGCTGATAAAGAGGTTCAAAATGTACATCATCAATAATTACCTTAACTGTGGCATTTGGCATTTTCATTTTTTTATTTAATGCCTCGATGTTAGGGAAAAACAAACGAGCAGCAGATTGACTAAGCATAGCATAATCTGATTTTCCATCTCTACTAACAGGCATCACTTCGTTAGCATCACCTTTCAGCACCTTGATTTTCATGTTAATAAAAAAGTCTTTAGAAACTGGACATATTAATACATTTCCATTGATTTCTTTACCATTGACTTCACTGCTTGCTATGGTGTACAAATAAGCTTCAAGTGGCAAAATATCCACCAAATCAATAACAGTCATTGTGACAGAATTGATTTCAGGGATTTTCTCAAGCTCTTGTCTTAATACTTTCGGTGAAACATAATCAGAGATTTCTGCGCATTTCTGGCTATACTGAAGAAGGTTTTTATAGTCATATTTTAAGTCATAATGACGAATAAAATTGATCTGAGCATAAGTAAGCAATGCGATAAATATAAAGAATGCGCTAATGAATATTTGAGAGAAGAGTATGTATTTGAAATAACTGTTTTTCTTTTTTACTTTTTCTATCTCGTTATTGACTTCAATATTTGCCATTTGAGAAGCTGGGATAAAGCCAAAAAACCATAAGATGATGACAATCATCATCATTAGCAAGCTGATTTTTACATTAGTGAAAAGCTCGTAAGCAAAGCAATTGACTTCCGAATACTGATAAAAAAAGGCTTTAATTGAAAAATAAAGAATAACAGACAGCATGATTGTGATAATGTAAGACACTGAATATTCCGTCATTATTTGTTGAATGATATCCTTTTTTGAAGCCCCTAATATCTTACGATTAACAAATTCACTTATTCTTTTTTTCCAGGAGAGATTAAGTAAATTATAGAAGTTTAGATAAGCACTGATTAACAGAAAAAAGGCTAATAAACCTAATGCATAGATAAAGGACAGATTTTTAGTTTTAAAATCGCCAATAAGGTTTTGAATAAAATGAACCTTTCTGATTGGATCAATATGTGAGACTCTCTTTACTTGAGAAGAGGTGTCATACTCTTTTAAAAACTGATTAATCTTTTTCTCAACATTAGGAACCTTATTTTTATCAGTAATTCTGATAAATATATTCTCTTTACTAAGATTTAATTCTTTATCTTCGTGAAGAGACTTAATATTAACACGAAAAGCATCTATTTTATAATGTGAGTTATCTGGCATATCTTCAAACACACCAGAAACTTTAAGTAGTTCATTTGATCTTAAAAAAACCTTTTCGCCAATAGCATTTACTTTCCCAAAGTATTTCAATGCATAAGATTTGCTGATAACCAAATCATTAAGTTTTGAAAAACTGCTATCAGCATCGCCATAAAGATATTTCAGATTTAATAGTTTTAAATAGTTTGGTGTTGCGAAACATGAGTTCATCGCTAAAGGAATGATATTGTTGTTTTTATCTGTAAATTTCAATTGAAAATGATAATCAGATCTAAGAGTATATTCTTTAATCTCTGGAACTTCATTTATAAGTTGAGACATTACAGAGCCATAAAATCCTGCATAATCAACTGTTTGAGCATTTTTCTTGGTCTCAGATACTCTAAGTCGATACCAATGCTCAGCATCATTCATACTGGAGTCATACTCCAGATGAAAAAGAACATAAGAAGAGATGAGGGCAAAGACAATGAGCCCAATGCTAAAGCTGATAATGGCAAAAGAAGAATTCAAACAATCTTTTTTGATGTTTTTCACAAGAATTCTCAAATACTGATTGATCATCATGTCTCCTTTAAGTATTTAATCATTATTTAAATAGATGCTGGCATCAGACTTATATGCTTTTCTTACATTGAGATAAAGGGGGATCAGGATCATTAAAAAACAAATAACAAAGCTTAGTATAAGTAGCAAGTAGGTGTATTTCATCTGAACCTTAAACTTATGCATATAGATATCAAGCAGATAGAGGGAAAAAGCGGATGCACTCAGCCAGGCACTTCCACCCAATATAGCATAGAATTTAAAATAGCGTTTGAAGATATCCAGCATTTCAGCCCCATTGACTTTGTGAATGGCGATATCTTTCATTTGACTGAAAATATGCAAAGAGCTTATGCTATAGATACCCATAATAGCGATTACAGAACAGATAAGAGCAAAAAAGACAATCAGATTAAAAAGCAGAATATCATCTTTGTAGTATTCATTGATTTTCTCTTCAACATCGACATAATCATAATAAAAAACATTATTATGAGTTAAGCGGTCAAAGACTTTATTTGCTTTTTTTATCACAATGTCTTTTGTTCCTTCCTTATATCTGATCTGAACATACTCAAAAACATTTTCAGCAACAAAAAAGAGTTTAGGAATTATCTGATGTGAAAGTGGTTCAAAATAAACATCATCAATCACTGCTTTTATAGTAGCACTTGGCATTTTCATTTTTTTATTAATCGGATCAGTATTAGGGAAAAACAAACGAGCTGCAGATTCTGTAATGACCGCATCACCAGTCATCGCATAATCATTATATGGCGAAATTTCTTCAAGACTTCCCTTTTGTTTATTTATTTTCATTTTAGCAAAGAAGCTTTTATCCACTGGACAGATTAATGCACTTCTATTAATCTCTTTACCGTTAACTTCACTCGTAAATGTTGTAAACATGTATGTATCTTTTGGTAATACATCCATCAAATTTGTTGAAGTCATTGTAACTGAGGTTATTTCAGGAATTTTCTCAAGCTCTTGTCTCAACACTTTTGGAGAGACATAGCCAGGAATATTTGCACAGAACTGGCTATACTGAAGCAAGTTTTTATGATCATATTTCAAATCATAGTTTCGCATGAAACTGATCTGTGAATAAATAACCAAAGCAATAAATATAAAAAAAACACTAATAAATATCTGTGAAAAAAGGATTAGTTTAAAGGAACGATTTCTTTTGTTAAGCTTTTCATTCTCGTTATATACTTTTATATTCGCCATTTGGGAGGCAGGAATAAAACCCAATACCCATGAAAAAGCGATAATGATCAACATAAGAATGAAGATTTTTAAATTGGAGAATAGTTCATAAGCAGAGAGATTGACTTCAGTCCATTGATAAAAGACATTCTTGAAGCCAAGATAAACAAGAATCATTGTCACGATTGAACAACAAAAGAGAAAACTGTATTCTGTCATTAATTGCAGAACAATGCCTTTCTTTGATGCACCCAGTATTTTGCGGTTAGTAAACTCACTCAGACGTTTTTTCCAGGAGAGATTCATTAAATTATAAAAATTAAGTAAAGCGCTTATTAAGAGCAATAATGCTAAGGCGCTTAAAGCATAAATAAATAACACACTTTTTGTAGGATTGTCACCCAAGAGGTTTTGAATAAAGTGCACTTTTCTAATGGGGTCTATATGAGCAATTCTTATCGTTTGAGAAGTTTTGTCATACTCTTTTAAAAACTTGTTGATCTTCTTTTCAATAGAAGAGATGTTTGAATGATTATTAATCTTGATTAAAACATTGGATTTTAGATAACTATCTTCACTATCACTATTGACCATATCTTGATAAAAGCGAAAACAATCCATTTTATAGTGTGAATTATCAGGCATATCTTCAAACACACCAGAGATCTTATGGATAACATTATTATTCAATAATACCTTTTCTCCAATAGCATTGACTTTCCCAAAGTATTTTAATGCATAAGATTTACTGATGATCATATCAGAAAAATTGGTTAAAGCACTATCAGGATCTCCATGAATAAATTTAAGATTCAACACAGCAGGATAATTGGGTGTCACAAGACATGAAGTGGTAAGGAGTGGTATAAAAACTCCTTTCTCATTTGTAAACTTAGCTCGAATATGAAAATCAGCTCTCACTGAAAAATCCATAATCTCTGGTATTTCATTCTTGATTTTTTTTATTTTAGAACCATAGAATTCTGCATAGTGAAGTGTTTGAGCGTTTTTGTGGGTCTCAGAGACTCTCAGCCGATACCATTGATCAGTATCCTTGATACTTGAATCATACTCCAGATGAAAAAGGACATAAGAAGAGATGAGAGCAAAGACAATGAGCCCAATGCTAAAGCTGATAATGGCAAAAATAGAGTTAAGGAAATCTTTTTTAAAGTTTTTTATCATAATTTTCAAATACTGATTGATCATCACAGCTCCTTTTTAAAGAGATTTTCTATTGTTTTTATTACTTAAGCTTTATAATATTTTTCTTTTTCCAGTTAACATTAGAAGAGGTAATAATCTGATCGCCCTCGTTCAAACCTTTGATCACCTCAATTTCCTGAGCGTTTCTTCTGCCTGTTTCAATCGGTCTTCTGATCGCATTCTTATGAGATTGATCTACTACAAAAACCTCACGATAGTCATTTTCATTAAGATATTCACCTAAAGGAATACAGAGGACATGGGTTGATTTTGTAGTAAGTAAATCAATATTAACCACTTGACCAGATTTTACATTATCTGGTAAAACGCCTATAAAATCTACTGTAACATTATCTCCTTCAAGTTTAGGATGAATGTTTTCTATTTCTATAATGATCTCAGGATTGAAATCAGTGAGTTTCGCTTTTGCTCCTTTTTTAAGGTGTTTTAAATAATACTGATTTATCTTTGCCTGAATATAGAATTGTTTGTTATTTTCAATCAGCGCAATTTGACTCCCCGCTGAGAGAATTTTCCCATAAGACTGTACTATATCGGTTATCTGTCCGTTTATCGGTGCTGTGATGGTAAGATTGGTCACTTTGTTCTTCATCTGAACCAGATTTTTCCGTACTTGTGAAAGTGATTGTTCAATCTGAATCACCTGCTGTTCACGCATTAAAGAATCAATCTTTGCTTCTTCTGCACTTAGTTCATAGTTATTTTTTAGCGTTTCATAATCTTCAAACTGAGTTTGATATTCTTCTTCTGAAACAAAGTTTTTCTCACGCATCGTTTTCAAATGATTAATCTCTCTTTGCTTCTTATTGAGTTGCTGTTTAAGTGAGAAAAGGTTTCTTTTTTGACTTAGATGACTTTGATTTCTTTGAATCTTTGCTGTGCTGAGATTATTAATCTGATTCGCTACTTCTGTTTCACTATTGATGAGTTGCATCTGTAAATCATCATTGGATAAAACCGCAATAATGTCACCTTTGTTGACATAATCCCCTATTTTTTTAAGCACTTTCTCGATTTTGCCACCTTCAGGCGTTTCCACCTGATAGGATTGTAAGGGAATCACCTTCCCATCGGTAGAAAAGGAAGCTTCAAAGTTCTTATTTTGTAAGGTATAAAACTCAATATTTTCTTTTTTAACAGATATTGAGTTAAAGGAATCAAAAAGAAAGATTCTAAGGATTAATAAAAGCAACAAAAGTAATATAATAACTAAAGCAAATTTCCAATAATGGATCAGTTTGCTTTTTTTAGGCAGAACTCTGTCCATAATCAACCTTTATTAGAAATAAATTTTATCTATTAAATAAGCAAGTATTATTCCAATAAGGATATAATGTTCAATTAAGTATATATTTATATTGTCAGTATTTTTTTTATCGCCAAGGGATATATCTCATGTTCGATCTTTAAAACGCGATGAGCTATTTCTTCCGGGCTTTTACAATCATTAATTTCTATACTTTGTTGAATGATAATATCACCTTCATCGTACTGATTGGAAACAAGATGTACTGTAGCACCAGAGTATTGCTCTTTTGCATCAAAAACTGCCTGATGCACATTCATACCAAACATGCCCTTTCCTCCGAATTTGGGGAGCAGAGCAGGATGAATATTGATGATCGGGCATTTGACTGACTGAAGAAGAGAATCATTTATTTTTCGCATAAATCCAGCGAGAACAATCAAATCAACAGACTCGATTCCAAACACCTCTATCAATTGATCGTTTATTCTAGAGGTGTTTTTTGCAAGAATAACAGGAATATTATATTCCTTGCATAATTGAATGACTGGAGCTGTGGCATCAACAGCAAACAAAAAAGCAACATCTATTGGCAAATCATTCATACGAATATAGTCAACAATTGCCTTAAAATTGGACCCTCTACTATGGCCACTGGTTAGTACAGCGATTTTAAATCTTTTCATTTTTTACCTCTTCACTCATCAATCAGTGAAAGAATAAAATGAAGCGAATTTTTAGCAAGAGAATTTTATAACGCCAAAAAAGACCTTACTCTTCTCAATAATGAGATAACACGATCAAACCCTTTATTTAAGGGGTATCTCTGCTTCATCTCTCATTCAAGTCCTTCTTCTATCCTGTAGAAAACTTAATAATCACTCTTCAATTTATTGTTTTAAAAAAATCTTAACTTCTCACATTTCTTATTAAAAAGAGTTGACCTGATAAAATGTAAATTGAAATTAGTCAAAAGGAGAATCAATGAAACAACATATTCTGTTTAGCGATTTCGACGGAACAATTACCGACGATAAAGAAGAGATCAACCAAGATATAATTAAAGAATTTCAATTATTGGCAGAAAAAGGAATTGTCCGCGTCATTGCCAGTGGACGTTCATTGTATTCTGCTAAGCAGGTTTTGGCAAAAGAGTTTCCGATTGATTATCTTATTTTTTCTTCTGGAGCTGGCATTTATGACTGGAAAAAACAGGAAGTGATTTATCGCGCTGAATTGAGTGAAAAAGACAGTCAGTTGATCGGAGACACCTTGTTTCAGGAAAGCGCTGATTTCATGATTCATCGAATGATTCCAGACAATCATATTTTTGATTATTATTTTCATCACTCGGACAATCATGACTTTTTCAGAAGACTCTCTTTGTATCAGCCTTTTGCCAGCTTGATCGATAAAGAACATTTTGAATATAAGGCTTGCACGCAGTTTTTGGTGATTGATCAGTTTCATGGTCATTTGATTCAACGATTAAAAAAACACTTAAAAGATTTCTCTATCATTTTAGCCACTTCGCCACTGGATCATCAGAGCCTTTGGATTGAGATCTTTAATAAAAGAGTTAGTAAATCACTAAGTGCGCAATATTTATGTAAATATCTCAACATATCCCCTCAAAACAGTATGGCGATAGGGAATGATCTCAATGATGAAGATTTGCTTGAGTGGGCAGATCACTCCTTTATAGTAAAAAATGCGCATCAGGATTTACATGGGAAACACAGGCATGTGGCTTCATGCAGTGATCAAGGCATATTAGAAGCTATCGAGATTTGGTTGAAAAGTTTTGCTTTGATTTAGAAGAATAACAATGATATAGGAATTTATAAGCTCGCTATTAATCGGTATTTTCGGCTCGAGCCGAGCCGGCTCCATGACTAATTCAAAGTTCTCTATTTAGAATTACTTAAGCAGAATCATTTTACGAGTAGATGTGTATTTTCCAGATTTCATATTGAAGAAATAGATTCCGCTGGAGACGTTTTGATTGCTGTCATCTTTACCGTTCCACATGACAGAATGAGATCCTGCCTGATAGAACTGATTGGTAAGTGTTTTCACTTTTTGACCTTTAACATTGAAAATATCGATGCAGACATTTTCAGGCTGACTTAGATCAAAAGCGATGGAAGTGCTTGGATTGAAAGGATTAGGAGAATTGTTTTTAAGTGCAGTCTTTAAAGTTATTTCTGGAGTTACACCATTCCCTAAATAATAATGAATCTGAATATCATCAAATTTGAGCAAACTCATGTTGCTAATGTTATGATGACGAAAGGCAATATACAATAATTGATTGCTATAATATGGCAAAGCAATTAATCTTTCCTGAAATCCTGTATGCTGAAGTGTTTCACTATAGAAAGTGGTAAAACTATTAATTTGAGTATCTGTATTAGAAAACATCAAGGAATAATGTTCTTGGTAGTGTTCTTGATTTTGAGCAGAAACAAAATAACTTATACGTAAGTAGTAATACAACATCGGCTCTGTCAATCCCATAACAGGCAATATAAATATATTATCCGGTGTTAATGCTCCAATATTATTCAAATAAGATGCAGAAGCAATACAATTGTTTCCAGAATGGGCTGATCCTGATGTATCAATAAACCAGTTATAAGAATCTCCATCCTGATCAATAAATGACCATGTATTCAAACTGCTTTCAGGATTCTCAAAGTTTTCTGAGAAATATACAAGATTTTCTACAAGAACAATTGTTGGATGTATGTAGTTATGCTGATTGATAACCACACTATCCTGAATAACCAATTGATAACCAGATTTTGATGCAAAAATCTGATAAGTGCCATAAGGGACATTCGTAAACTGAATACTGTTATTTTGAGCATAACTAAATAATACGGGTTGAGAGAGATCTGAAATATTTTTCATTGAGATACATGTCCCCTGAGGACTTAGTCCATTACTGGTAGAAATACTAAACGAAACCGTAGTAATAACCTGTAGAATATTTGATAATGAGGGTTCAGAGTTAATATTACCAGAATAAACTGCTTTTACGATGTATCTGTATTGAGCTGGAACAAGTGATTGCCAGGCGGTATCAGTAAAATTTGTTGCCGTAACATTTGATGCGACCTGAACCCAGTTTTCTGGATTGTCTATTGTCGTAACATTTGATCTCCATACATCAAAATACAACAAAGAACGCTCTATTGATGTATTAGAAACGAGTGTTTCCCTGTTTTCAAAAGGATTTTGCCAGGTGATTTCTGCATGATTATTATTAACCACTGCCATTACATTGAGTGGAGGATATGCAATTTCATACAGAATAATATCTGATAGTATCAAATCAGAAGATTCAACGTTAAAAGATGCAGTATATGTTTGAAAGTTGTTTTTTGTAATCTGAATCTGACAGACTTGATTTACACACACGGCATTAAATGAAAAATAGCCATCTGAAGAAGTGCTTGTCTGAAAATTTTCGAATCCTGTTAATCGAATCAAGCAGTTATCCAAAGGACTACCAGAATCATTTGACAGCACTCTCGCTGAAATATTTACCGTAGGAAGATGAGTCATAGAAATATTTTGAAATGACGTTTGATTCGGTTGCAAAGCAATGTTTGATATAGTCTGTTCAAAGTATGCAGGTTTCGATAGGCTTAATGAAACATTATCTGAAGATAAAGAAGGAAATATATATTGTCCAAAAGAATTTGTTTGTGCTTGAAAATTGGTGCCACTCACAGATACATTTACACCCGAAAGTGGTGAGTTATCAGAGCTCACTTGCCCTGTCAGTAATGATAAACCATTTGTATTAATTACAAATGATATAAGTGGAAATGAAGTATATCTGACTCCTGCTTGAGCTAACAAAGGATCGATTATATTATTTGATGCCAAAGATAATGATCTAAAAACATTACTACTGTAATTATCATTATTCCATCGATTATAATAGTTATATGAGGTCACTTCATAAGGTTTTTGAACCATAATTGCCAGATTGTTTCCCTGATATAAAAAGGGGGTATCAAGAGAAAGAAAAATATCACATATTCCATTACTTGCTCCATTAAAAGCCCCATCATAGACTAAAGTAAACTGATTAATTGGAATCCAGTCATTGTTGTTTTGAAAAGAAGATACAGTAGTATTTGCCATCCAAATTTTTATTGGCGTATTTTCAGGAGCATCACCTACCAAATCAGAATAGAAAACGATAGAATTGATATAACCAGCCATATTGATCTCATTTGTATAATAAATCATTTGAGATACACTATTCCGATAATTCAAATTCATGGGTAAAATGTTTGAATAAGCGTAAACATTTGGATCACCTACTGTGAGTACCACGTTTTGTTGCGGATGGACAATTACTGATAATTGATTAGTAAAATCATTATCACAGTTGATATCATTGGGTAAAGAAACTTTTCCGTAAAGTGTATAAGCCTGAACAGAGGAGGGGGTCCAGTTAAAAGTATAAGTTACTGATTCTCCAGGATTGAGGCTTGTTCCATTTTGAGAAGCATAGACATTTTCATTTTGATATAACTGAACAGAATAATGAGATTGTATATTTTGCCCAATATTTGTAACCGTAAAGCTATAAGGTAAAGTTTGCCCATTAGTTATAGAGTCTTGACCTGATATATTTGAAATTTGCAAATCACCGGGAGCGACCCATTCAAACTGATCTATTTTAAAAATATATTTATCTATTGATACGACCTGAATACCGAGATAGACTGATTGTCCGACATAAGGAGAGAGGTCAACACGATATTCAATCCATTGATTTGGAATATTTGTGTAAGAATTAAGATTAATAGTAAAATTCTGAGTTAGATTTCCAGAAGTTGAAAGTTTGACGTTGAAATCTTCGAAATACATTATTTCTGAAGAACGAGCCCAAAATCTGATCACTTTTTGATCATTTGTAATATTTAGTAGAGGAGAAATCAGCCAATCGTTATTTCCTGAAGGATTGAAGCCTACACGAGCCACCCAAGACCCATCATAAGCAGTATTATTTGCAGATTGATAGGCAACAAATTGTTTTGCATCTCCATCAAGATTGTACACCGTCCAGTTAGAAGGAATCATCCCGCTTTCAAAACTTTCGGGAAATTGCGCAAATAACAGAGCCGTAAATATCATTAAAAAACAAAATATTAAAAAATGTTTCATGACATCCCCCATTTACTCTCATTTATATTAAGATTAAATAATAAGAAGTATTCTAATGTTGTCAATATTTATTTACAAAACTTGTCTATTTTCCATAAAAAAAAACTCCCGGTATTCACCGGGAGTTTCTTGAAAGACGATATTAGGACTTATTTAAGCAGAATCATTTTACGTGTGGAGGTGTATTTTCCAGATCTCATATTGAAGAAATAAATTCCGCTGGAGACGTTTTGATTGTTGTCATCTTGTCCATTCCACATGACAGAATGAGATCCTGCCTGATAGAACTGATTGGTAAGCGTTTTCACTTTTTGACCTTTGACATTGTAGATATCGATGCAGACATTTTCAGGCTGACTTAAATCAAAGGCGATAGAAGTACTTGGATTGAAAGGATTAGGGTAATTGTTTTTTAAAGCAGTCTTTTTAGGTAATTGAGGGAGATTAGGATCGTTTGCTGCAGCACGCTCAATCATGACATCATCAATTCTCATTCGATCAATATCTGTTGAATTATGGTGTCTGAAAGCAATATAGACATTTTCACCCAAATAATCATCAAGGCTAATAGATTTTTGTTGATAAGCAGCACTGCTAATTGTTTCTGTATGTATTGCCACAAAGTTTGAAGGCAATGGATTAGAAGTTGAGACCATTACTGAGTAATGTTCTTGAACATAAGCAGGGAGAAAAGCTGCAACCCAGAACTTCAAAGTATAAGTTTCATTAGGTTGAAGACTTAACTGTGGAGTAATTAAATAATTATCAGGTGTTAAAACCGTTGTCGTATAAGAAGCTGATGCTGCACATTTAGCGCTTTCATGCCCATCGTTTGCTGCAGAAGCGATATACCAGTTGTTATTGTCACCATCTGCATCAACTATTGACCAGCCAGCAGGAGGAAACGCTGTTCCTTCAAAATCTTCATTGAAAAATACTGGGCTTAAATTTAACACAATAGGATTGAGCACTAGATTTGCAGTATTGTAGGTAAAGGTGTCAGAATAACTGAGATACCCTGATTTTGTGACAGTAATTGTATAAGTTTGACCAAGATACACATTGTTAATCACAAATGCACCTGTGTCGTTTGTGTTTGTTTCAAAAGTAGCATAACCTGTTAAACGAACGGTTGCATCCCAAATTCCTGTTCCATTGCTTGTGTTGATCTGACCGCTAATAGAGCTTAAAGCTAAAGCAGTAAGAGAAATATTATGCGTAGTAGTTTGACCTTCAATCAAGACAACGTTTTGTTCTGTTAGAGTTTCGTATCCAATACATGAAGTAATGAGTGTAAAAGAACCAGGGAATAAATTGGTGATTTCATAATATCCTTCTGCATTGGTAATTGCTGTTCGATTAGCGCCTTCAACAGTAACGAGCGCATTTTGGATAGGATTGCCATTACTTGAGACAACACCGGATACATTTGCCAATCCTGCAGTGTTAATGGTAAACATCGTATTAGGTACTCGAGCTGAGAGTTCACCTGTACCTGGCGCTTCAGGGGTAATCACCTCTGTATCATGCTGTCTGTTGATACTTCTGTTAGGAAAAGCAGTAGTTTCTGTAATTTGCCATAAGTTAGTATTTTGATAAAATTCTGTATCTAAAGGTCTTTGAACCATTATCACGACATTTTGTCCTGAATATTCAAAAGGAGATGAAAGTGTAATATTCAGTTCTGTGGTTTCAGTAGAAGACAGGTCAACCAGCCCATCAAAAACAAGTGTAAATTGATCAGCACTAATCCAGGAAGTCGTCGAAGCAAAAGTAGATAAAGTAGTATTCGCCATCCAAATTTTAAGAGGTCTATCAGCAGGAATTACACCTGTAGGTGCAACATAATATTTTATTGCAGTAATCGAATTACCAGGAGCCAAAGGATAAAGGGCATTTAATTCGCTTGCCATATAAATACATTGCGTCAGACTATTTTTAAAATTAAAGTTTGCAGGTAATTTTACTGTTCGTAAAGTTGATTCAGGATTGCCTACGAGCACATTAATGATGGGTGGATTTGCTTCAAGCGTAATGTTAGGTACAACAAAATCCGTGTTTTCGACATTAATCTGTTGTGTCGTTTCCTGATAGCCTGCTTTTGTTACTCTAACAGTATAAGCATGACCCGAATAAACGCCAGAAATGCTGAAATTACCAGTCATATTTGTTAAAGTAGTGTAGTTTTCATAGCCTTCAAGAGCAACAGTTGCATTTGCAAGACCTGCACTGGTATTGCTTGCAATTATTTGTCCTGAGACAGTCACTGTTGGCAATTGTGTAATAGCAATATTCTGTGTAGTAGCTTGGTCAGCAGTAATTGAAACATTAGGAGTTGTTTGATCAATATATCCATGTTTTGTTGTCACTAAGGTAACAGTTCCTGCTGAGATATATTGAAAATTATACTGACCCTGAGCATTGGTCATCGCAAAACCCTGAGTCTCCTGAACAGTGACTCTGGCACCTTCTACTGGATTGCCGTTTGAGGTTACCACACCATTCAAAGAACCTAACCCAGCAGTATTAAATGAGACAGAGACATTTGGCGCGAAACTTACAGTTGTACCCGCCGTCAAAGCCATTGGATCATGAACTACTGAATCGCTATAAATGTAAAGAGTACGCGCATCAGCGGTTGCAGTGTTTTTCCAAACATTTGATGATGAATGATAAACAGTATCCATTGGTCTATGGAACATAATTGCCAGGTTTCCGCCGGTATAAACAAAACCACCATTAAATGGGATGTTTAATTCAAAAGCGCCTTCAGGAGAAAAATCAATAATTCCATCAAAAACCAAAGTGAAATCGGCATAAGGGATCCATGAACTTGTTGTAGCAAAGGAAGATTGAGTTGTATTTGCTAACCAGACTTTGACTGGTTTAGGTCCTGGAATACCATTTGTTGCTGCACTAAGTGTTCCAAAATATTTAAGACTGGTGATTAATCCACCAGCAGTAAATTGATCTGCAGTATAGATTGTTTGAACTACACTGTTTTTATAATAAAGGTTTAAAGGAGAATGATTGGCTGAGGTAGTTGAAGCTGGATTACCTAAATAATTAACAACCGTTCCGGCAGGCTGAACATTTACGACTAAATTTGGAGTTTGGTCATTTGCAGGATTGTTATCAACATCTAAAACTACTTTTCCATAAAGTGTATCAACCTGAGCAGATGCCGGCGTCCAATCAATCACTACAGGGACGATACTTCCAGCAGTTATGGAAGGACCATTTTGAGAAGCAATTTCAACATCATTCACATAAAGTTTTACTGAATAATTGTTTTGTGTATTTGCTCCATTATTACGAATATGAATCGTATAAGGAGTTGTAGTACCAGCAGTTGGTGAAGTGGATCCAATAATACTTAAAGCCTGAAGATCATTTCCCAGAACCCAATCAAAAGCATCCGTTCTAAAATTTAACTCGTCAACAGAAACCACTTGAAGTGCAAGGTAAACAGTTGTACCAACATAGGGAGTAAGGTCTGCAGTGTATTCTGTCCAGGCATTAGGGATTTGGAGATAAGTACCTAAATTGACGGTAAAATCTTCAACAGCGATCCCAGTGGTTGATAATTTTAAATTGAAATCTTCAAAGAAAGTTGAGCTTGTGGATCTTGCCCAGAATTTTACAACTTTGTTTGATTCAGTAACATTAACCTGAGGTGTCACCAGCCAGTCGTTGTTACCTGAAGCATTGTAACCTACCTGAGATACCCAGGTTCCTTCTTGTGCACTTGCAGCTCCAGCATTATAGACAGCAAACTGTTTTGTGTCACCGTCAACGTTATAAACTGTCCATCCTGTTGGCATTACGCCACCCTCAAAACCTTGAGGGAATTGAGCCCAAAGAGCATTTAAAGATAGAAGTATCAAAATAATAATGAAATAAGACTTCCTTAATTGGAAATTCATACCCATAGTTTCCTCCTAATTAATTATAACTAATTTTATTAGCATTATTTAATCCAAAAATCAAGAATTATTTATTCGTTTGATAATACTTTATTTATAAAAAGAGATATTATTTTCAAATACTTATGAATTTACTTGAGAAGCAACATTTTTTTTGTACTCATGAACGATGATGTTTTCAGCTGGTAGAAATAGATCCCGCTTGGCATAGGCTTATTATCAGCATCTTTTCCATTCCAGACTATTTCATGATTACCCATATTCATATACTGATCTAATAGCGTTTTTACAATTTCTCCTTTTATATTGTAAATATTTAAGGAGACCTTCTGGCTGGAGTTTAGATTAAAACTGATTCTTGTTTCAGGATTAAAAGGATTGGGATAATTATTATACAGTCTCGTTGAATTATGATTTATGACAATATCATTAGAGACATCTTTATAAATAAAAACTTTATCCAGTAAGAGATAATCCATTGGGTTTAAACTATGATGTCTAAAAGCAATATAAATACTTTGGCCCCAATAATTTTCCAAATTAAAATACCTCTCTGAATACTCTGAGCTATTTAATGTTTCAGTGAAAATTGGCACAAAACTACTTATTTGATTATCTGTAGTTGAGATTAAAAGAGTGTATTCTTCAGCAAATTGACTGGAACTACTACTTGCAATAGCATAGAAAAGTACATGAGACCAACCCATTTCTATATCCATCTTCGGAGTAATCAGATAATTATCTGGACTTTGTATGTGTAAGCTATTAGATTCAGAAGCAGCACATCGACCTCCATCAAAAGCATTACTGGGTATAGAATTAAGTTCCCAGTTATGGGTATCGTTATCCATATCGACAATAGTCCATCCTATTGGAGGAAATATTACACTTTCAAAGCTTTCATTTAAAAAGGAAAAAGTCGTATAAATTAATGTGATATCTGGTATTATATAATTTGATGTATCAATATTCAAAGGTGAAATAGAATGAGTAATAAATCCTGGTTTAGCTATATGGATGCTATAATCACTGGAAAGAGGGATGGAAGGAAACTGAAAAGACCCATCTGAAGCAGTTAATGTTTCATAACGTTCTTCTCCCAGAATTACTACCGTTGCATCAGAAACAGGAGTATCATTATAAATGCTCAAGACCCTTCCACTCACTTGCGAATTTGGTATGGCTTGCATTTCAATGTTAAGGCTAATCGTATCATTCTGAACAGCTACGATATTTTGAATATAAGTCTCGTAATAATTTTCGCAAGATACTGTGATATCAAGTGAATCTGTAGGAAGATTGTTCAGTTGATAAAAACCTGTAGAATCACTAAAAGCAGAAATATTATTATTATCGACTGATATCAAGGCATTATTCACTGGGACTCCATTTGAAGTAACAAACCCTTGTATAGACCCTGTTCCTGTAGCGATAAATAAGATCGAAACATTTGGGATATAAGTGCTAATTGTACCAGATCCTGCATTATCTGGTTCTAAATTAATTGTATCAGAAGCTCGATAAATCGTTCGATTGTAATATTGTGGAGTATTTGTATTTAACCATTTATTTTGTGAAGTATAGAAGTTTGAATCCATTGGTCTTTGTATCATCACAGCCAAATTTTGACCACTATACACAAAAGGTACATTTAGATCAAAACGTTTTTCCTGAACACCCACCTGAGAAAAATCTACAATATCATCAAAGACCAAAGTAAAAATGTTTGAAGGTAACCAGCTGTCACCAGAGGAGAAAGAACTGACTTCAGTATTTGCCAGCCATATTTTTATCCTCTTGCCTGGAGTCACGGAACCATCAAGTCTGGCATAGTAGATTAACCCACAGATATCACCTGTTGCATTAATCTCCTCAGATTTATAGATTGTTTGTGATAAGCTGTTTTTATAGTAAAAATTAATCGGAAATTGGTTACTTTCTGTAGGTGAATCAGGATTCCCGATATAAATATTTGGAATTCTATCTGTCTGTTTATCAAAAGATATCATATTCTGTGTCATTGCAAAAAGAAAACTATAAGCGATAAAAAAAAGAATAAGTAGTAATACCTTAAAAAATTCTTGTTTCATAACACCTCCACCTTATAAAATATTAAGCATAAATCATTCCAATTTATAAAAAAAAGAGACTCCTGCTATGAGGAGTCTCTTTAGTACTATCTGATTATTTCATAAGGATCATTTTGCGGGTAGAGGTGTATTTACCTGATTTCATATTAAAGAAGTAAATACCGCTACTTACATTATTACCCTGATCATCTTTACCATTCCATACAATATTGTGTGACCCAGCATTCAATCTGTGATTCAAAAGTGTTTTTACTTTTTGTCCCTTCGCATTGAAAATCTCAATAGAAACATCATCATCTTTTTCAAGATCAAAAGCGATTGATGTCTCTGGATTAAATGGATTAGGATAATTACCTTTTAATTGAGTTTTTTTAACAATCACAGGATTTTGTGGGTTGTTCGTCAGAGATCGGGTTATTTTTACATCATCAAGTTTAATCCAATATAAGTCAGTACAATTGTGATGTCGGAATGCAAGATAAACTGTTTGTCCTGAATATCCGGTAAGACTTACAGATCTCTGAATAAAATCAGCATTTGAAAGGGTTTCACTATATATTGAAGTAAAATTAGATAATTGAGTATCAGTAGTAGAGATCATCACTGAATAATTTTCTGCTGCATAAGAAGGATCTTGAGGAGCGACCCAGTATGTCAGTTCATATTGAGCATTCGTGTCTAAAACAAGCGGAGGAGTGACTAACCAGTTATCAGGGAATAGTGCGCCAACATTATTAATATATGAAGCTGAAGCGGCACATTTTAAGCCCTCATGGGCACTATCATCCTCATCCCATGACTGCCAGTTATATTCATCTGTATCAAGAGAAGCGAGGCTCCATCCTGTTGGAGGGAAAATTGTTCCTTCAAAACCTTCTTCGAAGAATATATTACTTACCTGAAGGGTAATTAAAGGATGATTGTAACTTACATTGTTGATATTCACTCCACTCTCAGAATGAGGATTATATCCTGCTTTAGTCACAGTCAGTTGATAAGCACCCAACCAGACATTCTGAATGATGGTCACATTTCCAGTGGCTACTGCAGAATAAGCATGTTCTGGATCACCATCAATATTTGTTAATGTAATCTGAGCACCAACAGGACTTTGCCCATCGGCACATGCTAAAGTGATTGCAACTGACGCATTCATGTTCTTAGCAAGAGTGTTAGAAAATGCTGGTTCTGACAAGACATTGCCTGTATAAAGCGCCTGAACGACAAATTTATATTGTCCAGAACTGATTTGTGCCCAGCCTTCATATTCTAATTGTGTTGAGCTGACATTATTAGCAATATTTGTCCAGAAATTTGGGTCATCCATTGATTCAACTGGAGTCAAGAATAAATTATAACCAATTAACGCACGTTGTTCTGGTAAATATGAAATAGGTTTTTCAATATTCTGATTCAGAGTGCCGAATGGAATATTAGTATCAGTTTTGAGTTTCGTTTGCGAAGTGAGAGCGCTGGTAAAGGATTTTTCTCTCCTTGATGCAGGTGAAGGATTTGGATTTGGAGCATCCCAGGTAATTGTTGCTGTATTTCCATTATCTACAGCGAGAACATTTGACGCCGGATAAGCAATTTCGCTCAAAATAACAGTTGGAATTGTCATATTTGATGATCCAATAGTTACATTTGTAGAATCAGTTTGATAACCAGCACGTGAAATGATTAAAGCATAAGTTTGTGCAGAATAGACTGATGGGAAAGAGAAAGCCCCATTATTATCACTTGTTGTTTGATAATTTTCATATCCACTTAATCTTACAGTTGCATTATCTAATCCAGCAGAAGTGTCACTCGCATTGACCTGACCAGTGACAATAACAGTAGGCAATTGAAGTATATTAACGTTTCTTGTCGTCGTTTGTTCTGCAATCATCACAACATCAGATATATTTTGTGTGATATATCCATGTTTAGAGACAGTAAGATTAATCGTGCCTGGGAATAAGTAATTAATCTCATAAACGCCCTGATCATTAGTAATAGCAAATCGAGGTGTGCCATCAATAGCTACACGTACTCCTGCTACAGGAATTTCATTATTAGTAATTGTCCCTGTAAGCATTCCAAAACCTGCTGTATTAAAAGTGATGAATGTATTAGGCACATTTGACACTAAAGTTCCAGATCCAGGATCTGAAGGAGTAATTACAATAGTATCTGAATTTCTATAAATTGTACGATTAGGGAAAGCTGATGTTGCAGTATTTTTCCAAACATTTGATGAGCTGTAATATGCTGTATCCATTGGTCTTTGAACCATAATTGCTAAATTTTCACCATTATATGAGAACGGCACATCAAGATTCAGTGTCAACTCATAATCTCCTGTTGAAGAGAGATCTACAGTACTATCCCAAACGAGAGTAAACTGATCTTCAGGAATCCAGGCTGTGCCGGAACTAAAGCTTGTAATATTTGTATTTGCCATCCAAACTTTTAAAGGTTTATCCGCAGGGATCGTCGCATTTAAAGTCGCATAATATTTAATTGAGGTAATTGGATTTCCAGGAGCTAATTGATATACAGCATTCAATTCACTTGCCATATACAAGGATTGAGATAAGCTGTTTTTATAGAAGAAGTTTGCTGGATAACTATAGGAACTGGTAGTTGTATTAGCATTACCAACGAGAAATTCTATAAGCGCTGGATTTTGATTTAGTGTTACTGTTGGTATTATTAAGTTTTCAGTAAGGACTTGTATTTGTGCAGTATATGACTGAAATCCTGGTTTTGAGATTAACAGTGTATAAGTTCTTCCAGTAAATACCTCTGGTATTGAGAATTGTCCTATTTCATTGGTTTGTGTTTGATAATTCTGATATCCTGTAATAGAAACAGTCGCATTCTGAACAGGAGTATTACCATTACTACTTACAACAGATCCACTAACAACAACTGTGGAAGACTGGGTTAATGAGAAATTATGAGTTGTGGTTTGATTCGCTGTTAGCTGAATATTTGAGTAATGATAATCATCAAAACCAATTTTTGTGGCGGTGATATTAATGATACCTGGCGAAACATAAGGAATTGAATAAAAACCCTGAGCATTACTCAATGCTTGTCTTTGAGTACCATCAATCGATACTGTTACATTTTCCACAGGTAATTCATTATAAGTGACATAACCTTCAAGAGTGCCGTAGCCTCCGTTGTTAACTGTAAAAATTGTATTAGGAATATTTGAAACACGAGTACCGGTTCCAAGATTGTTTAAATCAATTTCAGTCGTAGCATTTTTATAAATCATACGATTTGTATAATTTGATGTTGCCGTATATTTGAAAGTATTCCCTGTACCATAAGTTGCATCTTCAAAAGGTCTTTGAATCATTACAACAATATTATTCCCTGTATAGACAAATGGTGTTTGGAGTAAAAAGACAACATCATAATTACCTGTATCAGACACATTAATGGTGCCATCAAAAACCAAAGTCATTTCCTCTCTTGGGAACCAGGCAGATGTAGAAGCAAATGAAGAAATGGTGGAATTTGCCATCCAGATTTTTATTGGGCGATCACTTGTGATAGTCCCGCTTTGATTTGCATTGAAAGAAATACGGCTAATAACGTTCGTATCGCCAAGAAAATAGGCTTGATTGAGCTCATTAGCCATATAAATAGCTTGAACCACGCTGTTTTTACTATTAAAGTTGATTGGATACAGATAGGAACTGGTAGTTGTTGCAGGATTTCCTACAGGTAATTCAAACTGAGTCGGATTACTTTGCATGGTAATATCTGCTAAAACAATGTTCTCCTGGGCAACGACTACCGAAGAGGTATATTGTAAATAACCTCCCTTAATAATTGATAAATTATAAGTATGATCTGAAAATACATTATTAATAACGAATGATCCATCAGCACCTGACTGAGTCTGGTAATTATCATAGCCTGACAAAGTCACATTGGCGTTGCTTATAGGAGCACCAAGACTATTAAGGATAACTCCTGAAATAGTAACGGTCTGAAGTGGATTTATACTAATGTTTAAAGTGCTTGTCTGATCTGCTGTTAAAACAACATCATTAATTATCTGATCATAATAACCTATTTTACTTGCTTTTACACTCACTGTCCCCGGATTGACATAATTTAACGCATAAGAACCATCAGTCAATGTATAAGTAAATCGATTGCTTGTAAGAATCTCTACCTTTACTCCTTCAACTGGATTACTGTTTGAAGTTACGGTACCATTTAAAAAAGCTAATCCATCAGAGTTAAAAGATACGGAGACATTGGGGGCGAAACTTGATACTGTGCCTGTAGCTAAAGCTGTCGGGTCATGAACGACCGTATCGCTATAAACATAAAGAGTTCGAGCATTGGGTGTTGCCGTGTTTTTCCATACATTAGAAGAAGAATGATAAACAGTATCCATTGGTCTATGAAACATTATTGCCAGATTGTTGCCTGCATAAGCAAAACCATTCGTAATTGGGATGTTTAACTCAAAAGCGCCTTCAGGTGAAAAATCAATAATTCCATCAAATACTAAAGTAAAATCTGAATATGGAATCCATGAACTTGTTGAAGAAAAAGTAGATTGTGTTGTATTTGCCATCCATACCTTTATAGGTTTGGGTCCAGGAATTCCATTTGTAGCGGCACTAAGCGTACCATAATATTTTAGACTTGTGATTAAACCTCCTGCAGTAAACTGATCAGAGGTATAGATTGATTGGGAAATACTATTTTTATAATAAAGGTTGACTGGTGAATTATTAGCGCTGGTCGTAGATGCAGGATTTCCCAGATAGTTTAT
This sequence comes from uncultured Candidatus Cloacimonadota bacterium, assembly GCA_964573665.1. GTDB lineage: Bacteria > Cloacimonadota > Cloacimonadia > Cloacimonadales > WRIO01 > JAGOCT01. The sequence continues at coordinate 26,260 of CAZNKI010000036.1, forward strand.
TACTGTCCCGGCAGGCTGAACATTCACTATTAAATTTGAGGATTGATCATTGGATGGATTAGTGTCGATCGTTGCAAAAACTTTAGCATGTAGAGTTGCTTGTCCTGCTTCAGTTGGCGTCCAATTAAATATATAAGGTGTCACTTGATTTGCATCAATATTTGTACCATTCTGAGAAGCAATTTCGATGTCATTTTTAAATAATTTTACTGTATAGTTACTCTGTGATGCCGTACCATAATTTTTAACATTTACGGTATAAGCTGCTGATTGATTAACCGTAGGCATACTTGGACCAGTAAGGCTTGTAATGCCAAGATCATTTGCCATCACCCACTGAAAATCATCCACTCTGAAAGTAAGTTCATTAACAGAAACAAGGTTAATTGCAAAGTAAATATTTTGTCCAATATATGGAGTCAGATTAATTGAATATTCAGTCCATTCGTTTGGAATCTGTAAATATGAAGCGACATTAATCGTAAAATTTTCTACCTGATTTCCGGTAGTTGATATTTTTACATTGAAATCTTCAAAATAAGTAGTACTTGTTGAGCGTGCCCAGAATTTCAGCATTGTATTATCTGCAGTAACATTGATTTGTGGTGATACCAGCCAATCATTATTACCCGAAGCATTATAGCCGACCTGAGCCACCCATGTCCCATCATGTGCATTTGCTGTCCCAGCGTTAAAGGCGACAAACTGTTTCGTGTCACCATCAACATTATACACTGTCCATGTGGAAGGGATTGCTCCCTCTTCAAAGCTTTGCGGAATTTGCGCCCACAAACCTGATCCAAAAATACTTAACAACATGATCATTATTAAGTAAAATTGACTCCATTTTGAATTCATACGATCCTCCAATTTTATACTCAGATTATGATAAATCATAATTAATACAAAAAATGAAGTTGATCCAAAAAAGTGTCAATAATTATTTCTTCAAACAATAAAAAAAAACTCCCAGCAAATTGCTGGGAGTCATAGACATAGTCTTTATGATTATTTCATAAGGATCATTTTACGTGTAGAAGTATATTTACCAGATTTCATATTGAAGAAGTAAATACCACTACTTACATTTTTGCCGTTATCATCAGTACCGTTCCAAACGATAGAGTGTGATCCAGCATTTAATCTGTCGTTGATTAAAGTTCTAACTTTCTGACCTTTAACATTGAAGATTTCAATTGCGACATTAGCATCTTGAGCAAGATCAAATGCAATTGATGTTTCTGGGTTAAATGGGTTAGGATAGTTACCTTTTAATGCTGTTTTCTTAGCAACAGGTGTTGGATCATTTGATGTTCCTCTAAGAAGTTCAATCGCATCAATTTTCATATAGAACATATCAGTAACATCATGATGTCTGAATGCGATATAGATATTTTGACCTGCATAAGCGTTTAAGTTTACAGTTCTTAATTCATAAACTGCACTTTGTAATACTTCTGTAAATACAGTAGTAAAGCTTGCTGGTTGAGTATTAGTAGTTGAAACCATTACTGAATAATTTTCATTAGTCCAATCTGGATCCTGAGCTGCAGCATACCAATTTAATGTATATGAAGAAGCAGCAGGTAAATTAAGTGCTGGAGTAATCAAATAGTTATCAGGAGTAAGTACAGCGCCACCTAACCATGAAGCAGAAGCAGCTGAATTAACTCCTTCATAAGCTGTATTAGCTACACTGTATAAGAACCAGTTATTTCCATCACCATCAGCATCATTCATAGTCCAGCCCGCTGGTGGGAATTCTGCACCTTCAAAACCTTCAGCAAAGAAGATTGCACTAACTGCTAAGGTGATTAATGGATGATTGTATGTATCAGTGCTAATCACAACACCATCTTGTACATAAGTGGTGTAACCAGTTTTAGCTACACGGATCTGATAAGTACCTAACCAAACTTGTGGGAAGTTTACAGTTGCAGAAGTAGCAGTTGCAGTATAAATATGTGTTGGATCTCCATCAATGTTAGTTAATGTCACTACAGCTCCAGCAGGTGATTGACCGTTAGCTGTTGCTAAGTTGATTGTCACGTTTGATGTCATGTTTTTGAATACAGTGTTTGAGAACGCTGGATTAGATAAAACACCACCAGTATAAACTGCTTTTACGACATATTTGAATTGGCCAGTTGTAACAGCATTCCAGGTAGGATCAACATAGTTTGTTGCAGTAATCTGAGTAGCAATAGAAGTCCATGTATCTGGATTGTTCATTGTTGCAAGTGGAGTTCTCCAAATGTTATAATGCATTAAAGCACGATCATTATTTTGAGAAATTGCAGGAGTAAATACTTCTACTGAGCGGTTGTTAGTAGGTAAAATGCCATTCATACGAGCTGTTGAGAAAGAAGTTGACTGAATAGATTTTCTGTCTTGAATAACTACAGGAGCTACAGGACTAACTTCATCATAAGAGAAGTATGTAGGACCAACAGCGCCAACTGCAAGACCTTTGATCATCCAGTTGTATGTAAGAGAAGAAGCGATCTGATATAAAGTTGACCAAGCACCTTGCCAGTACATAAGGTTACCAAATCCTTCATAATGAGGACCAGCATCACAACCAGCAGGATAACCGCTTGGAGTGTTCACATCATAAGTAATCCATAATTCACCATCTGTTGGGATAGTTACTGAATTTTCTAATTCGATTTCATTCCATTGTTCAATGGTTACTGTTGGAACAGCTTGAGTTGAAACAAGTGTACCTGCAGTTAAAGGAGAACCTGAACCGCCAGTATATATTTTGATAGTATAAGTAGCAGCATCAACCGCTGGCATAAATTTAACTTTTGTTAAAGTTGCGCCAGAAACGCCTAATGTTTGAAGTTGAGCTTGAGTATATCTATGACCAACTGAGAATTCAGCTGCGCCACCAGTACCAATAGCATCAGAATATTCATCCATTAAAGCATGAGTAAACCATACATCAACACCGTCACCAGGAGCATTCCAGGTAAGACTTGCTTCTGTATTAGTTGTTGTTGCAACAACGCCTGATGGTGGATTAGCTAATTCGTTTAATGTAATTGCAGGAATTACTAAGTTTGTTCCAGCTACAGCAGCTGAACCAGTATAAGCCTGATATCCAGGACGTGTGATTTTTAAAGTATATGTTTGGTTTGCATAAACACCGGTAAATGAGAAAGCGCCAGTAGCAGTTGTAGTTACCTGATAATTTTCATAACCTTCTAATTTAACTGTAGCTTCTGAAAGACCAGCAGCAGTATCACTCGCATTGACCTGACCAGTAACGTTTACTGTAGGAAGTTGTGTAATTGCAATATTTTGAGTCGTTGTTTGATCTGCTGATAAAACTACGTTAGCTGTTGTAGCATCAATATAACCATGTTTTGTAGTAGTTAATGTTACAGTAGCAGGAGTTAAATAAGGAATTTCATATTGACCCGTAGCATTGGTTAATGCAAAACGAGGAGTACCATTCACAGCAACACGTGCACCTTCAACAGGAACAGCATTAGAAGTAACAACACCATTCAATGTTGCAAAACCAGCTGTATTTAATACAAATGATGTATTAGGAACAGCTGCAGCTAAAGTACCAGCAGGAGGAGCAGCAGGATCTGCTACTACTGAATCAGAATTGAAATAAATCGTTCTGTTTGGATATGCTGCTGTTGCAGTTCTTTTCCAAACATTTAATGAATTATAGTAATTAGTATCCATTGGACGAGAAACCATTAAAACAAGATTTCCTCCGCCGTATGCAAATGGAACTGCTAAAGGAATTGTTAATTCATAAGCACCAGCTTGAGTTAAGTTTACTGTGCCATCAAACACTAATGTAAACTGATCTTGAGGAATCCAACCTGCAGTTCCTTCAAAAGCGCTTAAAGTAGTGTTTGCCATCCAAACCTTAAGTGGTCTGTCAGCAGGAATATCACCATATAAGTTTGCATAATATTTTATAGAAGTGATTGCGCCACCTGCATTCATTTCACTTGCCATATAAATAGTTTGTGATAAACTGTTTTTCCAGTAGAAGTTTGCAGGATATGAGTTTGTTGTAGTCGTAGTTGCAGGGTCACCAACAGTTACAACAATTGTTCCTGAAGGTTGTACGATTACTGCTAAATTTGCAGTTTGATCATTTGCAGCATTACCGTCACCTGTCATTACTACTTTACCATATAAAGTATAATTTTGAACAGCAGGTGGTGTCCATGTGAAATTAAAAGGAAGAGTTGCGCCAGCAGCAATAGCTGTACCTGGAAGAGATGCAAATTCTACATCATTAACATATAATTTTACAGTATAGTTAGTTTGAGCATTTCCACCATTATTTTTTACATTAACGGTATATGGAGTTGCTTGACCAACAGTTGGTGTGTTAGAACCAGAAATACTTAATGCAGCTAAGTCGTCACCTAAAACCCAATCAAAACCGTCAGCTCTGAAATAAAGTTCGTCAACAGATACACATTGAAGTGCTAAATATACAGTTTGACCAACATAAGATGTTAAGTCAACTACATATTCTGTCCAGGCATTTGGAATTTGAGTATATGAGTTAAGATTGATTGTGAAGTTTGCAACCTGATTACCTGTTGTAGATAATTTTACGTTGAAATCTTCAAGCCAGGTTGAACTTCCTGAGCGAGCCCAGAATTTAATCACTTTATTTGTTGCAGTGATTGAAAGAGCTGGAGTGACTAACCAGTCATTGTTTCCAGCCATATTATAAGTCACTTGAGCGATCCAAGTACCTTCTTGTGCATTTGCACCAGCATTACTTGCGATAAATGCATATGAATCGCCGTCAACATTATGAACGGTCCATGTTGCAGGGATCGCACCACTTTCAAAACCCTCTGGGAACTGAGCCCAAAGACCAGTTGTTATGAGTATTACTAATGCTAATAAACATAACAAGCTTTTCTTCATTTGAAATAACGAACTCATTATTTCCTCCTATCTTTTTTTTGGTGAATAATCACACTTTTTATAGCTAAATTGTTTAAAAATAAGTGAACATAAACAGAAATTTGACATTATAGGCCTACCGGGGTTAAAAATACATAAATTCTTTTCATTAATTTTGATCATCTAAATCCTTCCTTTTTCTGGATTGATGATTAAAAAACATGGTGGGTGATGGAAGATTTGAACTTCTGACCTCTACGATGTCAACGTAGCGCTCTAACCAACTGAGCTAATCACCCACATATTTAGGACAATATGTTTTTTCTTTATAAGAGTGTCAAGAAAAAAACACAAAATACTCATATTTTTTTGTAATAATAAAATATTATGGAGTTTAAGCGTTTTTATTTGTTTGTCAAAACCATCATATTTTTATGAATTTTATTCAAATCTATCATTATTCCTGATTTAACCAGTCATTCCCTGAATTCTTTGTCGTATCTGAAGATTCATCAATTAAGCTCTCATCCCAGTCTGTTTCAAAGTAAGATCTCCATTTAGGATCTGTTGTCTCATTATAATCATTTTTTGCATATATCAAGCGATATTTTCCTGAGTTAAACATATCCATAAAAATATAGATTTTTGAACCATAATTGTATTTCCAAATCTGATAATCTTTTTTGGAATACTTTGCTGTAATTGCTGTTGTTTTTTCTATTTTTTCATCTGGCTCGCCATTTTTTAAATAAATGCGTCCCAAATCCGTTGTCCAGCCTTTATCAAAATGTGAATATCTCCAGTTTGCCACTTCAATTCGCTTTTTTACATTGATTAAAAACTCATTCTCAGGACTTTTGGGGCTTGGATCTTTTGATTTCCAAAAACGATCAATAAAGTTCTTTCGTCCATTTTCATCAAGATTTTTCCATAATTTCTTTTCTTTCCCTGTCATAAAATAACTGAGTATCAAATACTCACTCTCTTCATCATCAAAAATCCTGTTGATATTTGCATGTGCCACTCGTTTTGAAAAAAAACTTGTTGAAGTTTTTATGGTTTGTGTTTTTAAATCATTTATCGTTAAATCAATTTGATAAAACCCCTCTTTTAAATCATTAATTGGAATTGATTTAAATGTTTTGAATGGCACCTGATCGATCGTATATGCATTGCCTAATTCTACAACAAGACTATCGTTTTGTTTTAGTGTTAGCTGTTCTGTAAAATGATATAATGAATCAGCGCTTAAACTTAAATTATAGATTTCATAATAAAAGAAAAGACTGTCCTGAGCCTGAGAGAAGATGGGTATCGGATCAACATAAAACAAATAATCACCTCGATGAAATTTTTCCAGACTCTTTGTATTATCAGATTTAATATTCTGAGAAATTTCCAGATCACTTATCAATGCATTTTGGCTTAATGTTTTCAAAGGAAATATTTGTTTTGAACTTTTTGAAGTATTTCGATCGGTAATTGTTAACTCTGCCACCAAATCATCTCGGGACAAAGCAACAGAAATCTTATCCAAAAAATAATGATTGGCTGATATTGCTATTGCATCCGTTCGTGCGCCAATAGAATTTGAAAACTCTTTCTTTGTTATCACTTCATTGTCTTTTAAAAATGCAATACTTACATCAATAGTAGCTATATAAGCATTATCGGATTTGATAAATTTGAGCTGGTCGTTAAAGATTTTGTAGTTAATTTCAAATTCGGTTTGCTGATTTTCATTCAAAAATCTTTGGAGGGAAGCATTAAAGTTGATTGCATTCAAAGAAACACATAATGTGAGTAATAATACAATAAATAAACAACGATTAATAATTGGATTGACTTCTAAGTTCATAATATCCATATCCTTTCTTGTCATCAAAGAAAAATGTTTTTTCCTGAGCCCGATAGGTCCAAATCACCACGGGATATTTCCCCAGAGGGAAATTCTCTTTCTGAACTTCATCCGGTTCACCATATTTAATAAAAACTCTACCAAAGTCGGTTTTCCAGCCTGATTTATAACCACGAAGGCTATAACGGCTGTCTGCTTCTAAAATTCTTTTGTAAAACACTTCTTGAAATTCATTTTCAGGAGTGAGTGGCGTAGGATCTTTTTTGTTCCAGTAATGACTTATCTCTTCAGAAAGCTGATTTAAAGGCAGTCTTCGGTAATACTCGTATTCACTTTGAGTCATTATTATTCTCAACTGTAAAAGCTGATCCTCCAGAGAATACTTCCAGGAAACTACTTTTTTTGATGAAAAGACCTCAAAATAACTGACATAATCAATATCATCAATTGAGGCCTCTATATAACAATTCTTCAATGTGGATTTTGCAACTGAATCAGGCAAAACGAACGCAGTATAATTGGTCGGATTTAATGAAAGACGAATATTATTATAAACAAAAGTAAGTTTTTGAGGTTTCTTCTCAGTATAAAAATATATTTTTACTGAGTCTGCTTTCGCCTGCCAATTTTGATCTGCGGTTAAATATTCATTTTGATCTTTAAAAAAAGTCATAAAGAGATGACTGGCTTGTTTCTGTGTTTTAGGAATCTCAATGGAAAAGCTTTTTTCAAGTTTAAAAGCGCTTTCACGATTTTCAATTTTTATATTTAAATCATAATCTCCAGGTTTGATTTCACAGAAATACTGATAAATAAAGTATTGATTACCATCTCTCACCTGATAAATTTTTACTATATCAACGTTACGATGGATAAATTTTCCTGATTTACTGATCAATGCAAGCATGGTAAAATCATTATCACTTTTTCGGTTTATCTGAAATAAATCCGCTGGAGCAAGTAATGTAATCAATGAACGAGATCCAATATTTTCAATAAACACCTGTTGCGCATATACTGCCTGTACAGCAATAACGACAATTAAGCATGCGAGAATTTTTTTAATCATAGTTTAACCCTCGTAAATAATAAAAAAGCTAAGAGTTCGATATAGGTTCAATTCTGACTTGCATTCCATTTTCTTCTTTATTGCGGTATTGCTTATAAAATCGAGAATTAGGGAAGAATTTAAAATGTTGTGGCTGTAACGAAATGATATTAAATTTTTCGGTTTTAACTTTAACGATAATTGTGAAATTACCAGGTGATTCCAAAGCGATCTGCTTTAAAAATTCCGCCTGCTCCTGATTAGCTATTTGTTCCTGAATATTCAGGACGATTTCTCCCGAAAGTTTTTCTCGAAGTTCCTCTATCAAAAGTATTTGGGAAGGTTTTATCCTTAGCATAGAATCATTCCCATTTTGATTATATGTATTTTGGGCACCCATAATAAATAACTTGTTTCCTTCTGTCATTAAAGGTCCCCATTTTTCATAATCTGAAGAGAAAAGAGATATTTCAAATTTCCCATACATATCTTCCAAAGTCACGATAGCAAAAGGTTTTCCTTTTTTATCTCTTTTTGTCATAACATTTGCCACAATACCAAGCGCCTGCAAATTGCCAACTATAACAAAATCAGGATCAGCAAATAACTTAGAATTGATATTTGTGAACAACTCTATGATATGTTTTTCTTCAGATAATGGATGTCCTGAAAGAAAGAAACCTAAAACACTTTTTTCAAATTCCAATTTCTGAATTAATGACCAATCAGCACATTGCGCCAACTCGTGATTACACGAGAGTCCGACACTCGGTTCCATCAGATCAAATAAAGTGATTTGACCTTTTCTTTTATTGTTTTGAAATTCTGTCGCACAATTCAGCGCTTTTTCCAATGAAGCAATTTTCTGTGGACGTGAGCCTTCAAGTTCATCTAATGCGCCTGCATAAATCAAACTCTCAAGAACCGCTTTATTAACTGACATCGTATCGGATCGTTCGCAGAGTTCAAAGAGATTTTTATAAAAGCCGTTTTCTTCTCTTTCTTTGACAATCGAAGCCACAGCAGAAGATCCAACATTCTTGATTGCCTGTAATCCAAAAAGAATTTTATTATCTTTAATTGTAAATTCAGCCTCAGATAAATTAATTGAAGGTGCGACGACCTCAATCCCCATCTTCTTCGCCACATGAATAAACTGAGGGATCTTATCTGGATTATCTTCAAGTGAGAGCAAAGCGGTCATATACTCAACAGGATAATGAGCTTTTAAATATGCGGTTTGATAAGCAACAAAGGCATAACATGCTGCATGACTTTTATTAAATGCATAAGATGCAAAATTAACCCATCCCGCCCAGATACTGTCGATAGTTTCCTGATTAATCCCATTGACGAGTGCGCCTTCGGTAAATTTCACTTTCAGTTTTTCCATCAAATCAAGTTTCTTTTTACCCATCGCTTTTCGAAGAGTATCCGCTTCAGCACCCGAAAGCCCGCCAAGTTCGCGGGACATCAGCATCACCTGCTCCTGATAAACCGTCACGCCATAAGTTTCTTTCAAGGCATTTTCCATGAGAGAATGCTCATAAGAAACGGGTTCTATACCATGTTTACGACGAATATAGGCAGGAATAAACTGCATCGGACCTGGTCGATAAAGAGCAACCATCGCAATCAAGTCTTCAAACTGGTTTGGCTTTAGCTCCATCAGGTATTTTTTCATCCCATCAGATTCAAACTGGAAAATACCATCTGTAAGCCCTTTTGCCAACAGTTCATAAGCTTCTTTATCAAATAGATCCACATTATCAATATCTATTTCTACATTTTTATATTTTTTAACAAGTGCAAGTGTATGTTTAATAATGGTCAGCGTTTTTAATCCCAAAAAGTCCATCTTAAGTAATTTAAGATCATCCAGCCATTTACCTTCATACTGTACAAGCACGATTGGCGCTCCATCTTTTTGGTTACTGATCGCCAAAGGAATATAATCACTCAAGTCTCCAGGACCGATCACCACTCCCGCAGCGTGAACACCGATCTGACGGATCAGGCCTTCGATCACCATACTGTAATCAAGGATTGAGGCATAAACATCATTAGATTGAATCAGTTTTTTAAAATCAGGAGATTCTTCCAAACATTTATTTAAAGTAATCCCTGGCGTCGATGGCATCAACTTGGTCATTGCATTTGCTTCTGAAACGGACACTTCAAGCACGCGTGCCACATCTTTAATTACTGATTTTGCTCCCAAAGTACCATAAGTAATAATCTGTGTCACAGATTCACGACCATACTTTTCGATCACATAATCGATCACTTGACTTCTGCCTTCGGCACAGAAATCAATATCAATATCCGGCATACCAATACGTTCAGGATTAAGAAATCTTTCAAAAAAGAGTTTATACTTCAATGGATCAAGCTGAGTAATTCCTAAAAGATAGGCAATGATACTCCCCGCAGCAGATCCTCGGCCAGGACCGACAGGCACAGATCTTTCCCTTGCAGCATCAATAAAATCCTTTACCACAAGGAAATAACCATCAAAACCCATCTGAGCAATGACAGAAAGTTCATAGTCGATACGCGTCTGAATCTCTTCTGTGAGTTCGGGATATCGCTTTGGTACTGCTGAATAACAGAGATGTTTCAGATAATCTGACTGATTCTGAAATTGATTAGGAATATCAATCTTGGGAAGAAGAAACTGGTCATAACTTAAATTAAAATCGATTTTATCGTTAATTTCAAGTGTGTTTTCTATCGCTTGCTGATGATCTGGGAACAGCTTTCGCATTTCTTCTTCAGTTTTAAAATAAAGCTGTGGTGAATATTTCATCCGATTTGGATCAGCCAATGTTTTATTCATTTGAATACAAAGTAAAACATCATGAGCTTTCGAATGCTCTTTCATCAGATAATGGCAATCATTCGTTGCAACTAAAGGAGTGTTTGTACTTTCAGCAAGACTAATCAATTTGGGTAAAACAATCTTCTCATCTTCAATATCATGATCTTGTATTTCAATATAAAAATCATCACGAAAGAGTTCTTTATAATAGTTTAGGGCAGAATAAGCTTCCTGTTCTTTGTTTTTTAATAATAAATAAGGAATCTCTCCATGAATACAGGCAGATAAACAAATTAAACCTTCAGAATATTGAGCAAGCAGTTTTTTTGAAACTCTGGGTTTGTAATAAAAACCCTGAGTATAACTGTAACTGGAAAGCTTCATCAGGTTTTTATAACCAATATGATTTTTTACCAGCAAAACAAGGTGATAACGTTCATCATTCTTTGAATTAGGATGATCATAATCATGTTCGACCAAATAAGCTTCCATGCCAAAAATTGGCTTAACACCATATTTCTGAGAAGCTTGAGAAAAATCAACCGTCCCAAACATATTCCCATGATCAGTCATCGCAACAGCAGGCATCTGATATTTAGCAGCAAGCTCCAACATTTTCTTGGTTTGGCAGGCACCGTCTAACACGCTGTATTGCGTATGATTATGAAGATGAACAAAAGCCATTTTATATCCCTGATTCAGATTTTTTTACATCGTAATTTTTTCAAATTAATGTGTCAATTTATTAATTCAAAAAATAAATCAGGCAATATTCTGAGTCTCAAAATTGAACTTTTTATACTTTTTTAATTGAGCGAATTGTGATTTTCGTTTTTTCTTTCCGAATTTAACGAAAATTGACAAAGAAGATTCTTTTTTTTATTCTTAAAATAATACATATTAATCAACTTATCTCACACAATTCACCATTTTTTCAACAAAAATCCTCCCTCTCCACTCTCACTTCACTCTCTCTTCACCCCTTAATTG
>CAZNKI010000037.1:0-35894 GCA_964573665.1 uncultured Candidatus Cloacimonadota bacterium
AATAGAAGATGAAAAGAGGGCTTAATTATCAATATCGATTTTGAACAGTCTCTTCAATACTTATTTCTATCCTGTAGAAAAAGTTCTTGACAGCTCCAAAAAAATCATTATTCTTGATGTAAGATTTGGAATTGATTTTTAGTGTAGATGTTTAATCATCGAGATATAATCTGAAATATGGGACGGAAGCGCTAAGGATGATGATCAGAGGACGAATGGTCATTATACAGGTTAGGTTAATAACTATATATAGAAGTGAACGCTTAAGATCCTATAACAAATCGTAGACGAGGACGCCTACACTCCAAAAGAAAGAGGTGAAGATGAGGGTCTATTTTTCAGACACAAGATTTGATTTTCCAAAGAAAATCAATGATTTACGGGTAGCTTGGTTTCGTGAAGGGAAAATCTGTATCAGCAGGAATTATAAGAAGAAAGAAATGCAAACACAAAATTATCGTATTATCCAGATGAATAAAATGATTAAAGCGCTTTATAGTGATCTTAGCACCGGATTCAAGAAGGATATGGGGCAATATGCTAAGCTATATAAAATCAGATATCCCCATTTGCGAAAACGAGGAATGAGTTCTTATGCAGTATTTTTGATGGTGACTTATGCTTTGGTTCGCCGATTTGGTTTAGGTAATCGGTCAATTGATGAGATGAGAGATGTCTTATTGCATATGATTATGAGATTGAGCATCGCTGATTGTATTCGTATGAAACTCTTGGCAGTAGTGAATGCATATTATGTTCTAAATAGAATAGCAAAGATTGATGTTGGGATGATTACTGAATTTCGCGAAATGAAACAGGAACCAAGTGTAATTATGGACTTTCCTTCTATGAAGATAGAAATCAGTTTAAGATCAGGTTGAGATAAATATTTTAGATATAGAATATAAAAGAAATATAAAGGGGGAAAAGAATGATATTTTTTCATCTTTTGTAGATGAGAGTGACGTTGAAAACTAATAATATTCATGCAACAAGTTACGTGGTTAGTTAAGCTACTAATATTCTCACATGAAGTATGCCTATGCCTCAAATAATTATTGCATTGACGAGGACGTCAACGCTCCAGAGAATTACTTTGACGGGGACATTTCATGCTCTTAGAATAAATCGTAGGCGAGGACGCCTACGCTCCAAGAGAACTTTCGTTGACAAGGACGCCTACGCTCCAAGAGCAAATAAAAAACTATTTGACAAAAATATGCCTGATTTTAATCTACTTAATAGAAAATGATAAACATTGATAAGGAGTTTAAAATGAACATTATTGGAAAAGCTTTCCCAGAAGTTCCTCGTAAAACAGCCGTTCATGATGTAGAGGAATGGTATCAAAATCATCTGACTGAAAGGTTAAATAGACCTTATCAGCCTATCCAACGCAGTAATTTTGGCCAATATGATATGGCAGTTCATTATTTGACTTCTGTATTAGAAGAAGCCAAAGCTATAGAAAAAGTAGCATTGTTTAACATTGATCACATGGCTCAAATCCAGTTCGAAGGCAAAGATGCCTGCGCATTATTACACCGTGTTTTGCCTGCCAATGTTGAAAACATGACTGATGGACAATGTAAATACACGCTCTTGCTCAACGAAGATGGATCTGTGAGAGATGACTTGATCATTATGAAATTTAATGACGAAAAATATATCATTGTGATCAATGCAGGTCATGATTTGACTGGCAAAGGAATGGATCACGGACATGAAGTTGAATGTCTTTCTGATGCTGACTTCATTTTAAAATATAAAAAAGAAAATGAAATCGTTCATGTAAAAGACGTCTCTGATGATTTCGTAAAAATCGATATACAGGGTCCTTTATCCATGAAGATTATTCGTGAACTCTTTGGCGATCAGGCTTTAAAAAACAGAAAAAATCCTGATAAATGGATGGGATTCTTCTCTTTCAATGAATGTATTATTGAAAATCAAACTTTCTATTTCTCACGCACAGGTTATACCAATCGTTGGGGCTGGGAAGTTTATATCCCAACATGCCTTGCTCAAAAATACTTCAAACTTATGATTGAAAAAGTATTGGAAAATGACGGGTTGCTTGTTGGTTTAGGTGGTCGTGATGAAAACAGACTTTCTGCAGGAAATGTCGGTCTTCCATTGATGGGTCAAGAATACGATGGCAAGCACACTCCTACCAATGCACCTCTTTTCAATGCAGCAATCGACATGACAAAAGATTCTTTTGTGGGCAAATCTGCTTTAGTTAATGATGTTCAAAACAAATGCAATAAAAAAATGGTACTCATTATCTCTGAAGGAAATGCAGTTGATAAAGCTGTTTATCTTGATGGTAAAAGAATCGGTTCTGTCACATCATCAATCGTTTCACCCAATGTCAGCCAGGAAAAAAGAGAATTTATCGGCTCTACGCGTAAAAATGTCTTAGGGGAAAATGGAACCGCTGCCATCGGTTTAGCTTGGTTTTACCAAAACCCATTTGAACAGGACGCAGAAGGCAATGATATTATTGTGAAAAACGATCAACCTGTTCGCATCAAAGTTGAACTCTACAAAGAAGTCGAAGGTCAAATCAGTGGCAAACCACTCCTCGCATACATTTCTGCTGACGGAGTTAGCCCAGCAACCGCACCAAAAGCTTTAAAAGCAATAGAAAATCTTTAAGAAAAGGAAATCAAATGAATCAAAATCCAGCACCTCAACAACAATTAAATGTACAAATCGACCAACAGGTCGGTGAAGGTATATACTCCAATTTCTTTATGGTGGTCAATTCCCCATCAGAATTCATTCTCGACTTCGGCCGCATTGTTCCAGGACTTCCCAGCGCAAAAATATACAGCAGAGTCATTACCACCCCTCAACATGCAAAACAGTTCCTAAAACTCCTCGAACAAAATATCGAAGCCTTCGAAAAACAGTTTGGTGAAATTAAAATCCCCAATCCTGTTAACCCAGATAACAAAAATGTAGGCTTTCAACCTGTAAAATAACATCATAACACATTTTATCATAATCATTCTCAGAGCCACGGTATTCCGTGGCTCTGAGATTTTGTAAACTGAAAACCCGAATGGCAATCTACCAGATTGCCACTTTTTCTGTGCGGGATAAGCAAAACGATCTCCATACATCCCCATATAAATCACTCTTCTCAAATCAATCCAGTACAACATCATGCACGACCAGTTCCATTCCCCTCTGTGGAGGTGTCAGGGACAGCTGACGGGGTGGTCATGATTTTACTAAGCGAAATGTGACCATAAACGAGCAGATGATATTACCGATTTTAAACAGCGTAGCTGTGAAAGAATCCTAGCCCAGGGTACCAGCATACGTTTGGCAAAACACATCATCGTTGTTCAAGCATCCCTGCTTGAACCATTGCTACAAACGGGGATGTTTTTCTGACCGAGATAATCGATAGGGGTAGGTTTTACGCCTACCCAATCAATCGTAGAAGCGAATCTGTGTGTTCGCCCATTTTGTTTGGGCAGACACATAGGTCAGCCCCTACAGATAACCAAGTTGCTTACCTTACGGTTTGAGACGCGATAAATCGCGTCTCTACTGTGTTTTGCTGTAGACAGATGACAATACACAACAAAAAAATATCTAATTCAATTAAAAACTGATTGTGAGAAAAAGATAACAAAAAAAGTTCAATAGCTAAGATTATAATATTTCATCTGTTTACAGTAGATGTTTAATTAATCACAAAATAACTCTTGACAATTGAAACGATGATTGCAAATATTAAAAAAGAGATACAGTTAAAATTAGATTTACTACACGATCAACTCAATTCCCCTCTGTGGAGGGGTGGACGCCTTGGCGGACGGGGTGGTCATTTATATGAAATGCAAGCAAAGAAGATATATAACCACAGATAACACAGAAGAAAAAAAGGATATTAATGATGGATGTAACTCATCAAAGAGTGTTAAAAGCAAATCAAAGGGCGGATTTACGGCATTCCGCAAGCTCCATTTCGCAAATCCCTACAGCTTTTTTTATCTCTAAAATGATATATAAACACAGACAGATAACACCGATAACTCTTTTTACATCAGAGGAAAGTATTACATCACTTGTAGGGATGTGCGAAACGAAGTGCCGTACATCCGAAATGAAGGTTTTTTTAATGCAAGAAGTTCTTCACGGAGATCCCACGCTCCATTTCATTCCACTCTGGAAGACACCGTATAATAAAATAAAAGGAAACATAAAGATGAAACAAATTACAATTCTTAGTTTATTAATGCTTACAATAAATCTTTTAATAAGTGCCACACTCGAAGTGGCGATTGACGGTACAAAACCCTATACCAGCATACAAACTGCCATCAATGCATCTACTAATGGTGATGTCATTCAGGTTTATCCAGGTATTTATCGTGAAAATGTTAATTTTAATCATAAAAGTGTAATTCTCCAAAGTCTTTATGCCGTCAATCCTGATACAATGTATATTCATAACACCCAAATTATTGGTCAATATACTCAGCCTGCAATTACTGCTGAAGATTATATATCTGTAACCATCAATGGATTTACGATCATGAATAATGAAAATGAGATTGATGAGTATGTCCCTTGGGTGGGTGGAGGTATTTTTGTGCATTTTTCAAATGCAGTAATAAAAAATAATATTATTACCAAATGTATGATGGGAGATGGAGGAGGTGGTATATCTACTTCAGCAGGTCCAAATGATAATTTTTCAGTTTTTTTAGAGAATAATCAAATTTTTAATAATAAGGCGTTTCGAGTAGGAGGAGGCTTAGTATCTGGTAGAGGAGTCAATGTTACATTTTCAAATACTCATCGAAACAGCATATACTTAAATCGAGCCACTTATGGTAAGGATATCTCAATAGGAAATCCTCGTAACAATATAGCAATATACTTAAAAAAAGGAAGCCGGCAGTTATCTGATTTAGATCAGGTTTTTGTTTATGAGTATTATTCAAACATTAATTATCCAGATGTAAATGTTTCATTGGATATCGAAGAAGGGATTTATCCTTCAATTGATCACGATCTTTATGTCGCACCCTGGGGAAATGACAGCAATAATGGTTTAAGTCCTGAGTCTCCCTTGAAAACGATTGATTACGCCACCCGTATTATCAAAGCCAATCCTAATCATCCCAATACCATTTATCTGGCAGAAGGCACCTATTCACGATCACTCAACCAACAGGAGTTTCCGATTGCTTTGCCTCCTTACACGAATTTTAAAGGAGCTGGGATGCATCAAACGATTCTTGATGATGAACATCGGAGTGCGATGTTGAGTGCCATCAATGATGAAAGCAATTATCAAATCTCAGATTTTTCTGTGATTAATTGCGGAAACGAACAAAACACTTCATATCAAACGATAGGGATAAAATGTAAAACAGTGGATTTCAAAAATATAAAGTTATCAAATCATAATTCAAGATTCCCTGGGTTACTCCTTACTGTTACTCGCCAAGCAAAAATAAAAAATGTCCTTGTTCAAGATAACACTTCAAATTTTGATTCAAAAGGATTATATACCAATGGTGTTGATACACTGATGGTGGATAATTATATCACAGACAATAATCATGGATTAAGCCAATATGGTGGAGCAACTGGTATGAGCTTGATCGAGAGTAAATCTGTTTTCATGAATAATTGTTCTGTAACAAACTCCTCGGCTTTTGATCCTGGACTCTTTAAACTGACCAATTATGATAGACTGGATCCCTATGATGAACCTGGTCTCTGTGTGATCAACAATATGCTGATTGCTAACAATAATACCTCTGTGGGAGATTGGGATCTGGCGAAATGTATTATTTACGATGATTACAATCAAGTGATTCTTAACAACTGGACCATCGCTAACAACAGAGGGAATTCCATTGTGATGTCTGTTGCTGGGAATGGAGCCACAATGAATAATATGATCTTCTACAATCCTGAAATGCCCTATGAACTTGCTTTAGGTTCAGAACTTACCCCTTATATCCCAGTAGTAATGAACAATTCATTGCTCTATGGCGGGGTGAATCGTGTGAAATTCTATCTTAACAATCAAAACTATCTGACACTGAATGAGTGTATTACAGGCAATCCTCTGTTTAGAGGGATGTCAGATTCATCATTAAATATGTCTATGCCTGAATATTATGAGTTGTCTCCGCTTTCTGACTGCATTAACAGTGGCGTGGCGGATACCTCTGGGACTTATTTATGCGGGAGTGATTTAGCTGGGAATCAGCGAGTCTGGGATGGACGTGTGGATATGGGATGTTATGAATATGGTGCGCCTATACCCAATGAACCTGAACTGCCTGCTGTGACAGATTATCAATTGTGTAATTATCCAAATCCTGTCATAGTTTCAAGTTTCCCTTTTACAAGCATCAGTTTTAACTATCCAGAAAAGGCAAGTGCTGAACCTGTGATCGAGATCTACAATATCAAAGGTCAGAAGGTACGCACCTTGCGAACAGGAGAAAGTTTTTTGGATTTGGCAATACAGGCAAAAGTCAGTAAAGAAGCACTATCCAATATCAAAGGCAGAGAATATTCTGTGTCCTGGGATATTCGTGATGAGCACAAGAACAGAGTCCCTTCAGGTGTTTATTTTTATTGTGCCAAAATCAATGGCAGAGTCATCCAAACTAAAAAGATGCTAGTACTAAAGTAGAAAGCTGATTTACTGCTCGAGCCGAGTCGGCTCAATGCCTAATTCAAAGTTCATCACGTGTAAGATATCTGCTGAATGTCAATATAAAAAAAAACAATTGACAGAAAAAGGCGATTGAATATGCTATTATTTTGTTAAAAAATAGGATAAAAAGAGGAGGAATGGATGATATGAAGATCAGATACTATCTTCATAATTTTCTTACTGACTCTGAACAAAAAATTCTTATTTTCTTTCTTATCATGCTATTCTCTGGTTTCTTGATTAAACAAACTCCATTTGCATACGCTGAAAAAACAGATAGCCCATCAACGCATCAATTAAAAGAAAGCATCAAAACACCAACGCCTGTTCATTACGATTTAAATAGCATCAGTCTCAATGAGCTCCTCTCCATCAAGGGGATAGGCCCCAAAAAAGCGGAAGATATTCTCAAATTCCAGAAGGATCCAGGCTTTAAGTCGGTTGAAGATTTGCTTCAAATCAAAGGGATAGGCGAAAAAACCTTTCAGAAACTCAGCCCCAATTTCTATATTGTGAAAAATGATCAGAAAGTGTTTGCTGACAGTACTCGAATAACAAGCACCGATGCTAAAGCATTGATATCATCTAAAATTTACATGAACACAGCAAGTGTGAGCGAACTGATGAGCATTAAAGGTATCGGCAAAAAAAAAGCTGAAGCAATCATTGAATACCACAAATTGCATCCAATTAAATCTTATGAAGATTTTCTCAACATCAAAGGGATCGGACCAAAACTCCTTTTAACGATAAAAGAATCAATCATTTTAGAGGAGCAGACACAAACGGCAATCCCTCAAAAAGAGAATACCGAGACACTCGCTCAATCCACTCAAAAAATAAATATCAATACAGCCGATTTGCAACAACTCACAACAATTAAAGGGATCGGACCAAAAAAAGCTCAATCAATCATTGATTATAGGAATAAAATGGGTTCATATAAATCACTTGATCAACTCCTCGAAGTCGATGGTATTGGTCAAAAAACTCTTCAGCACCTGAAAGAGTATTTATTTGCAGGAGAAGCAGATGACAACAAAAAGTAAAATCCCCCCCACTATTACCTTAGCACAACTCTATGAAGCACAACAACAATTCTTTGATGCTTATCTGATTTATAAAAAAATTCTGGAAAACAATCCTGACGAAGAAATCGAAGAACGAATGATTCAAGCTAAAAAAAGAATCTTTATTGACTCAAATCTGCATTATCAGGAAATTACAAATTTAATATTCAACAAAGAAGATAAAGAATACTTTCAGATCATCCCTGATGAAAACTATCAAAACTTTGTTAACGCTCAGAATGAAGAAGTCGATGAGCCTGAATTTATCGCCGAAGACTTCGAAGAAGATGAAAATGATATGTCTGATGCTGAAGAATTGGAAGAAATATATAATCCTAGTAATCTTCCTCCATTTGAAGATTTCACTTCTGACCAAAATACCGAAGACACGACTCTGAACTTTTCGCAGGAAAACCCATTTCAAGATCCTGTACCTCCTCAAGCTAAACTTAAATCTCTGAATTCAAGTATGACAGTCTCAGACCTCTCCCACTTTATGCTTGAAGCTCTTGATCCCAATAAAAAAATTACTGACTTGACACTTGCAGATATTTTTAAAATTGTCGATTCGATAAAAGTCAAACACTAAAGGATAGGTATGACTCAAAATAATAAAGAATTTAATAAACTGTGTGAAACATGCTGTAAAGAATGCAAGCAAGCACCTAAAGTTGTCTTAATTTCTTGTCCAAATTTTAAAAAAAAACCGAAACAGCTTGAATTTAAGTTTAAATTCAAAAAGCTCAACGGAAAGGAAAATTAATGGTAGAATTTTACCAGATAAAGCTTGAAAACCTCGAATATCTCCCTTCGATGCCAAGTGTATTAAATAAATTATTAGAAGTTTTAAATGACAACTCTGTATCAAATAAAGAAATAGCGAAAATCATTGCATTAGATTCTTCGATTTCAGCAAAAATCCTGTCTATCGCTAATAGTGCTCTTTTTGGTGCTACCAATCCGATTACGGATATCAATATGGCAGTCATTCGTTTAGGCAGAATTGATGTAAAAACCATCACCATGACCTTATTCGTTTCGAATATGCTGAAGAGATTTAAGCTGAAAAATGTCAATATTGAACACTTTTGGAAACACAATCTGGCTGTTGCTTTTATCAGCCGCCGCTTACTCCACAACTACAAAGGTGTAGGAGAACTTTCAGAAGAAAATCGAACAAATATGTATTTATCTGGTTTGTTTCACGATATTGGTTATATCCTCTTTGATCAGGTCAACCCAGAAGTCTTTAAAAGAATTAAAACTCAGGCAATTGAAAATAATGAGTCTTTTATTGAGCTCGAAAAAATCATCATGCATACCACTCATGCCCATGAAGGCGCTGAACTATTAAAATACTGGAAACTTCCAAGAATACTCTATGACACCATTCGATTCCACCATGAGCCAATGGCATGCCCATTCCCTGACTTAAAAATGTATTCTGAAGTTCTTCATGTCGCTGATTATTTTGCCAATGCTTTTGAAGTATCTACCTTAAATGAATTGGACAATGAACCTATTTCTGACTTAGCATGGAATAATTTTGACTTTGCTGACTTTGATACGGATGAATATAATATCTTTAAAAACGAGCTTTCTAGCCAAACCCGCTTATTTATATCCTTCTCAGAACTGGCTTTAAGTTTATAAACACATACTTTTAGGATTACACACATGAGAATCATCGCTGGTACTTATAAAGGAAGAAGCATTCAATCCATTTCTGGAAATGCGACCCGACCTACCACAAGCTTTAACCGAGAACTGATTTTCGCCACTCTTTTTGATGTTGAAAATTATGATGTCTTAGACTTGTTTGCAGGCAGTGGTGCTTTATCCTTTGAAGCAGTTTCCAGAGGAGCAAACTTTGTAACTTTGGTTGATGCCAGTGAAAAAGCGATCAAAGCCATTCTTTCAAATGCTGACAAACTCAATTGCAAGAATAAAATACAAATACAAAAAATGAAGGTTGATCTTTATCTGAGAAAAACTGAAAAAAAGTTTGATCTGATCCTTATGGATCCGCCTTATAATAAAAACTGCATCAATCCTATTCTGGAAATTATCTATCAAAGAGATCTGCTCAAAGAAGATGGTATTGTCGTTGTGGAACATAGCTTTGACGAAAAAATTGGAAATGAGTTTGCCGAATATATTATAAAAAGTAAGAAAAACAGCAAAACTGTGATCACCTTTTTACAAAAAGAAGTGGTTGATCATTCAAAAGAGGAGTTGGAGGACGAATGAAAATATACAATAGCATGACAAGACAAAAAGAAGAATTTACACCAGTTAATCCTGGAAAAGTAAATTTATACGCCTGCGGACCCACTGTCTATAACTATTTTCATATCGGAAATGCCAGACCTTTCCTCTTCTTTGACGTAGTAAGAAGATACTTTAAATTTCTCGGTTATGAAGTGACTTACGCTCAAAACATCACTGATATTGATGATAAAATAATCGATCAAGCCATCAAAGAAAACACAAGCTTCGAAGATATTGCAGGCAGATATACTCAAGCCTTCTTTGAAGATCTGAAAGCACTTAATATCAATTATGCTGATTTCAACCCTAAAGCCACTGAATTTATCCCAGAAATGATCTCCATTATTTCTGAACTGATTGAAAAAGGGAAAGCTTATGAATCCAATGGTGATGTGTATTTCTCTGTTGAATCAATCCCTTCTTACGGAAAATTATCAGGCAAAAACTTAGAAGACCTAAAAGCAGGTGCACGAGTAGAAGCAAATACACAAAAGAAAAATCCGGCTGATTTTACTCTTTGGAAAAAAGCAAAACCTGGTGAACCTAAATGGGAAAGCCCATGGGGTGACGGTCGTCCTGGATGGCATACTGAGTGTGTCGTCATGTCAAAAAAATTACTTGGTGAAACCTTTGATATACATGGTGGAGGTGTCGATCTTGTATTTCCTCACCATGAAAATGAAATCGCACAGGCAGAAGCAATATCTGGTAAACCATTGGCAAACTACTGGATGCATAACGGATTTCTCAACATCGATGGCAATAAAATGTCAAAAAGCTTAAATAACTTTTTCACTGCTCGAGATATCATGAAAAAATACGATCCGGAAGTCATTCGTTTCTTCTTTTTGTCAAAACATTACAGAAGCCCAATTGACTTCAATGAAGATATTATCATAGAATCAAAATCTGCATTATCCCGCTTTTATTCAAGTTTCAAGCATATTGATATTCTCAATATCACTCAAGAAATGATTGATCCTAACTTGTTCGTTGATGTAGTTAATACATTTAAAGAAGCCATGAATGATGACTTCAATACCGCAAAAGCAATGGCAGTTTTATTTGATCTTACCCGTGAAATCTGGAATGAACAAAACTCTCTTCAGAAAAAACAATCTGCAGCATTGATGCTCAAGCAACTCGGCCAGGTATTGGGATTCTTCTCAAATCTCGAAGAACGATTGAGCTCAAACGTTGATCAGCATGCTGAAAAATTGATCAACCTACTTATAGAATACAGAATACAGGCTAAAAAAGATAAGAACTATGCAATGTCTGATAAAATCAGAAACGACTTAAACGATATCGGAATTGAGCTTCAAGATACACCGAATGGTACTGTTTGGAAAATCAAAGAATAAGAAGCAATACGATGAAGCAACCCCTTCTGAATGAGAACAATTGATGTTAACCTTAATAACACTGATCATCATTGGTATATTGTTGGGTGCAATATTCAAATCCAACGATAAGCTATTCAAAATATCCAATTTCATCTCGACTTATTCAGTCTATATTTTACTTATTTTCATGGGTTTATCCACGGCCACAAAAAACGAATTATTCAGCCGGTTAAGAGAAGTGGGTGCTGTTTCTATAATCCTTTGCTTTTCAGGAATCCTTGGCAGTATTATTGCATTGATCCCCATTCAAATCATCTTAAAAAAAAGAAAAAAACTGATCTGGTCATTTCTGGAATTAAAGACCAGTGCTTCAGAACCTATTGACCCATTAATCAGAGATGAGATAAAACAAAGTCCTCAAGTACATTCAAGCAATGCTGAACTAAGAAGTCAAGATGTGAAGAAGCATTTGAGTGCGGAAATGTTTCTGCCAGTCCTCTGCTTCATTATCGCTTTTGCTTTTGCAAAGCTGTTCAACTTCAGTCATCTTGATTGGATCGATCAGGGGATCACATACTCGCTTTACCTGTTGATCTTTTTTACTGGGATCGGTATTGGCAGACAAAATGTGATTCATCTAATCAAAAAGTATCATATCTTTGTCATTCTTATCCCAATTTTTGCCATGATTGGTTCAATCCTCTCTGGTTTAATTACTAGCTTATTAATCCCCAGAATCAACCCGATCAATGCGATGGCGATTTGCTCTGGAATGGGATATTATAGCATCTCAGCGATTATCTGCACTCAGAATCTCGGTGAAATAATTGGTGTCATTGCTTTATTATCCAACTTGCTCAGAGAATTGATTACCATGCTCTTTGCTCCCCTCATGGTTAAACTCTTCGGAACACTTGCTCCTATTGCTTCAGGTGGCGCAACAGCGATGGACACGACACTTCCCTTTATCAAAAAAAGTTCTGGAAATGAATATGCCATCATCGGCTTCATCAGCGGAGTAATTCTCACCGTTTTAGTACCGATTATCACAGCGATTTTTCATTAAAATATCATTTGCATGCGGGTACTCAAACCCCATTTTCGATCAGCATCTTTCTGGAGAAAACCTTGACTCGAAACAATTACAGACTTACTGATATTCACTTTCATTTGACATGAAATCTGAAAACCACTTTCTTTTAATACCATTGTCTCTGCATTGTTGCCTAACAGAGGCTCTGACAGATATCTGATGTCATCATTTTGATATAAAATCCCAGAAAATTTAAACCTTAAGTCCTGAAAATAAAGAAAATAGTGTTGTATAAATGTAAGCCCTTGATGCTTTTTCTTAAACTCATCATATTTTTCTTTAGAATAAATCACTTGATACTGGCATGTTGTTCTTTTATCATCCTGCAATCGATAAGCAAATGAAAGACTGAGTTTCTTTTTTTCGGTTTCAGTGTCCTCCAGCACAGCATCAGATATTCGGTAATTTAAATATGCGTTGATAATATCTTTACTGATTTTCCTTTCTATTGACAGACGATTCTCACTCCCATTCTGAATAAAGTTGTTATTACCTATCGCTTCCAGATATTGATACTGATCCGTTAACAAACTAAATTTCATTGATTTAATCTTAAAAGTAAGAGTATAGGATATCCCTTTTTCATTGGGAAATGAAGATTTATGACTGTAGGGATTACCATATAAGCTGGGAAAATATTGTTCATAATAACGGTATTGTAATTCATGATCCAATTCTCCTTTGATAAGTATGGATGTAATAAAAGCATTTTGACCATTTCCCTTTGCCCACTCATACTCAAAACGAATGTTTCGAAATAATACTTTCATGTAATGACTCCAACACTGATTCTTCTGACTCTTTGTTGTATCAGAAAACGCAAAAGGATATTCCTGAAAATAATATTGAATACCTGTAATAAACTTTGACATCCTCTTCTCGAGGATTGCTCCATAAGTCATTAAATGATCCTGATCAAATGATTTACTCTTATTCAATCCACTCTGATTGATTTTCACTATCTGATTCAAACTATCGAGAGTTAGATACAACTGCTCTGATGAATAAAAACTTAACAAGTAAAATCCCTTGAACTGAAACAGCCCATTCACTCCATTTAAATATTTGCTTTCCAGATTTGATGCCTTAGAAATGTTTCTAAATGATTCAATACTGCTTTTCGATCGATACTGGTTTTGACCAAAGACTATTCCCTTCCCTGATTGCAGAGAGTAATGTCCCAAAGATATTTCACTTAGAAATGGTTTTTGAGGATGCTCATTCTTATAAGAAAGTGAAAATGATATATGATCAATCAAAGACTGATCAGTATAGTCTTTCTCTGTACATAAACTTGCTGTCCAAAACTCTTTTTGAATATTAGAATCACTCCTTAAATAATAATTTTCTCTTGTATGTTGTATTCTGTATATGATTTCTTCTTTATACCATTCTTTCCTCGGACTAAAAACAATAACCTCCTTTAATTTGCTGAAATATTCGCTTGAAATCCCACTTTTTATGATATCCTGCCAGTCTTTGATCCCATATTTTTCACGATATGTAAGCAAACGAATCGCATCTTCTTCACTGAGTAAAGCATCTTCTGTCAAATCATTAACACTGCATGTCTGAATATAAATGATACGGTCTTTGTTAAGTGATGCGACAAACTCATCTCTCTCATACTGCTCTTGATATTCAATCTCTTCCGATATTGGAGCTGCTTCATCTATGCCAGATAGTGTACTGAAGTAAATAAGGAATAAAAGAAAAATACTCATCGGCTCTCCTTATTTTACTGTTTATAAATCTTTTAAAGATAAAAGTCAATAAAATAAATTGACATTCTCAATAATTACTGTTAGATTATGAAAAAATAGGGAGTTAATATGGAAAAAGAAAGAAAATCTATCTCCTTAATGAGAAACTCGATTATCTATTTGATCCTTTTTTATCTGTTGTTTTCATTCTTTTCTTATATCATCATCTCAAAGAGTATAAAACAATATAACTCCTTAACTCTTTTAAGGATGAGATCTTCTTTGAAAGAAAAAGTACAAATCTGCGTAAATCTGATCTCCCCAATTCGAGAACAATATGTCAATCATCAGATTTCAAAAGATGAAGCAATTCAAAAAATCAGAACCTTGATAAAAAACTGCACCTACGAAGATGACTATGGCAAGAACTACATCTTCGTAAACAAAATGGATGGTACGGTCATTGTTCGACCATTCAGACCTTTAGATGAAATGCAGAATCACTGGAATATGCAAGATTCTAAAGGCAACTATATCATGCAAAATGCAATTAATGCGGTTAGAAAAGAACCACTTGGTACTTTTACTGAATACTTACTGGAAAATCCAACATCGAAAAAAGAAGAAGTAAAACATTCCTACCTCATTCTTATCCCAGAACTTGATATTCATATTGGTACGGGCGCATATCTCAGCACTTACACTCAAAAACAACTAAAGCTAATTGAAAATATCTATTTCTTAGGAATTGTCCTTTCTTTGATTCTGAGTATTCCTTTCATTTTCAGTATTTACTTCTTTAAAAAACAAAACAGAAATTTGATAAACGAGATTAAAGCCAATAAACAAATTCAGTCAGAATTAATTGATAAAGATAAAATCCTAAAAGAAAATAATGAGAAGTTAAGCATCACACTCAACTCAATTGGGGATGGAGTGATTGCTACTGACATCCAGGGTCAGATCGTTCGAATGAACCCTGTTGCAGAAAAATTGACTGGATATTCTCAGGCAGAAGCGCTTGGTGCTGAACTACAGGAAGTGTTTAATATTATCAATGCTGAAACACGCCAGAAATGTCAAAATCCAGTAGAAAAAGTATTAACGACAGGGGCAATTCAAGGTTTAGCCAATCACACAGTACTCATTTCAAGAGATAAAACTGAATATCAAATTGCTGATTCTGCAGCACCCATCATGAATGAACAAAAAGAAATTCAGGGAGTTGTTTTAGTTTTTAGAGACGTCACCGAAGAATATAAACTCAAAGAAGATAATCAAACCAAAGATATTGTCCTAAAGACTGTCTTTGATGTCAATCCTCATTCTCTCACTATTCAAAAGCTTGAAGATAATGAGATACTTTTTGTTAATGATGCTTTTACAAGGCACACAGGATGCTCAAAAGAAGATGTGATCGGTAAAAATGCCGAACAAATTGGAATGATGACTTTTGATGAATTTACCATTAAAGGTATTCAAAAAATGAAATCTGATGGACTCATTGAGAATTATCCATTGAAATATCGAAAAAAAGGATCTGAAACATATAATGATATTCTTTTATCTGCCAAAGTCTTTGAACTAAATGGTGAAAAATATGTCATTACGGTAAGTATTGATATTTCTGATTATAAAGAACTCGAAGAAAAACTGAGTCATGCACAAAAAATGGATGCAATTGGGCAATTGGCAGGTGGCGTTGCTCATGATTTTAATAATATGATCGGAGCTATTTTAGGCACTGCTGAATTGATGCTCCTGAAAAAAAGAGATCCTGAAACTCATACTTATTTTCTAAACAACATTATTCAAGCAGCCAATCGCGCAGCAGATCTCACAAGAAAACTCCTGCTCTTCTCACGAAAAGGAAAGATCGAATCAACCCCTGTTGATGTTCATAAAGCAATCAAAGAAGCAGTAGAACTTCTTAAACGAAGCATTGATAAACGTATTAAAATTGAAATGGATTTAAAAGCTACTCATAGTATGATCATCGGCGAAATGTCTCTCCTGATGAATGTCTTTTTAAATATGGGAATTAATTCAAGTCATGCAATTCCTGGTAATGGGAATATTCGTTTCAGTACAAGAGTGGTTGAACTTGATGATCACTTCTGCAACGCAGTTCCTTTCGATATTAAACCTGATCTTTACTTACTTATCGAAGTCCATGATACAGGTCAAGGGATTCCAAAACAAAATATTAAACGAATATTTGAGCCATTTTTCACGACAAAAGAACAAGGTAAAGGCACTGGACTTGGCTTAGCCGCCGTCTATGGTACAATTCTTCAACATAAAGGTGCGATCACTGTTTATAGCGAAGTTGGTAAAGGGACTCAATTCCATATTTATCTGCCATTGATTGACTCAAATGAAACTGAAAAAGAAAAATCATCAGATATTGTTTTTGGAAAAGGATGTGTCCTTGTCGTTGACGATGAAGATGTTATTCGCATCATGGCAAAATCAATTTTAGAATATATCGGTTATGATGTACTCATAGCAGAAGACGGTAAACAAGCGATTGATATTTACAAAGAAAATCAGGATAAGATCCATTTAGTCCTTCTTGATATGGTCATGCCTGAAATGAACGGTAAAGATTGTTTTTATCATCTAAAGAGTATTAACGAAAAAGTTAAAGTTATTATCTCCTCAGGATTCTCTCAAGAAGAAGATATGGAAGATTTGAAAAGAGATGGTGTGATCTCTTTTGTAAGAAAACCCTATCATACGGCAAACCTCAGTAAAGTAGTTTCAGCTGTATTTGAACAACCTCTTTCATAAACTTATTGACGAAATTACTCTTATTTATAATAAGTGTTGATGAAAGGGAGTAATTATGCAATATAGACCATTTGGAAAAAAGATTGATTTTAGACCTTCTGCATTGGGCTTTGGCTTAATGAGACTGCCAATGTCTGATCCTGAAAAAGGAATTGTAGATTTAGAAGAAGCTGTCAGAATTGTCAGACACTCAATTAACCAGGGTGTAAATTATCTCGATACCGCTTATCCTTATCACAAAGGTGAAAGTGAAGTAATCCTCTCTGAAATCCTTAAAGACGGATATAGAGAAAAAGTTAAAATTGCTTCAAAATTCCCCCTCTGGATTCTTAAAACAGAAGAAGATCTCGATCGTATTTTCTTCGAACAAATGGAAAAAATGAAAGTTTCCAAGATCGACTTCTACTTATTGCACGCACTTAACAGACAACGCTTCACCCTGGTTAAGAAATTTAATATGATTGACTGGCTTGAAAAAAAGAAAGCCTATGGATATATTGATCACTTCGGTTTTTCATTTCATGATAATCTGAGAACCTTTAAAAATATCGTTGATTACTATGATTGGGATTTTTGCCAGATTCAATACAACATCATGGATACAAAAGAACAGGCAGGAAGTGCTGGTTTAAAATACGCTCATAAAAAAGGCTTGGGAGTCATTGTGATGGAACCTCTCAGAGGCGGACAACTCACTGCTTCTATTCCTACAGATATTTCAGATTTATGGCATCAAATGTCCCTCTTGTATGGACAAAATGAACTTAACCCTGTACAATATCTCCTCGATTGGATTTGGAATCAAGAAGAAGTCTCTTTCATTCTCAGCGGTATGAGTAATTTCCAACAAACTCAACAAAATTTAATCTACGCTAATGAATCAAAAATAAACCATTGGTCTAAAGCTCAGACAAAATTGATCGATCAGGTAAAGAAAGCCTATCTTAGCAGAACACTGATCAACTGCACTTCATGCAATTACTGCAAGGTCTGCCCCCAGAAGATTGCGATTCCTTATATCTTTGGTTTAGTCAACCAAATCAAACGTTTCGAAAACGATCTTTCTCCTCGATGGGGTTACAGTTTTCTTGAAGATAAAAACAGAGCGAAATCCTGTACCAATTGCCGTTTATGCGTCGAACACTGCCCTCAAATGCTAAATATCCCAGATTTGCTTAAAAAATCCAGCGCTGTCTTTGATAATAATCAAAAAATTGAACAACACTTCTAATTTATGAATATTTTGATCATCGAACTTTCTAAAATGGGAGATATCATTCAGTCTTTCCCATTGATGAGACATCTTTATGCGTCAAATCCTGAATCAAGCATTACATATCTGCACAATGAAATTTTTTCTGAAGTTCTCGCGCTTTATCCAGAAATTATACCATTTCCAGTGAATCTGGATCATATCATCAATAGTTCCTCAGATCAACTCCTCTTAAATAGCAGTAATGAAACACAAGATCTGATTCAGACTCTTTCAAACAAGCACTTTGATCTTGCCATCAACCTCAATATCAGCCCAATGGCAAAACAAATCCTTGATCTCGTTAAAGCAAAGCAAAAAAGAGGTTTTGGTTCATCGAATCATGCGGATGAAGAACTTGAACATCTGATTTTGTCATTCCAAAAGACTCGTCAACTCGACACTCTCAATCTGGTTGATATATTTCTGAACTTCTCTCCCTATACAAAAATATCCAGAGCCATTGCTCCAAACAGCGATAAGCGAATAAAAACAAAAGGTAAATCATACAATGTAACAATGCAGTTAGGGTCAAGAAATGCCAAAAGACACCCCTCAATTGCTGATTTCGCTATTCTGGCAAATCTTCTTATAAAAAAAGGATACACTGTCACATTGACGGGATCAAATACAGAAACACCTCTTTTTGAAGATTTCATTCAAAAGATTCATCAAAAAAATGCAATTGTAAACAGGATTGGTAAAACAAATCTGAAAGAACTCAAAAACCTGATCTCTGATTCTGATTTTTTGATTACGCCTGATACGGGCACAATGCATATCGCATCACTCACGGACACACCAATATTTGCATTCTTTGCAGGAAGCGCTTACCCATACGAAACCATTGCATACAGAGAGCAGATCTATACTTCTTTTCACCTGCCTGATCAGATGCCTTGTTATCCCTGCCCTGAAAACACACCTTGTCCCAATCATTTCATTTGTCATCGTTTTGATATGGATGCCATCGCTCAATTGATTACTGAAAACACTAAGACAGCAAAAATATATGAAACTACCTTTGACGCTATAGGACAATATCTTTTCCCTTTAATAAAAACAGAAATCTCATATATCCAGCTAAAAGCGTATCTTTGGAGAATCTTTATTGCTCAGTATTTTTTCCAACAGAAACTCACACTCAAAGATATAAAATCACATTTGATGATCAATGAAGAAAATAAAAATCAGTTCATCACTCAAATCAAACGTGAAATCCTACTCTTTGAAAGATTATCAGGAATTACAAGTATAGAGGAAATTATCCAGAACTTTGATTTTCTTGCTCCATACCTGATCTTCCTACTCATCCATAAAAATGAATCTCAGTTGAAAATGGACTTCATTGATTTTATTGAAAAGATTCAAGACATTTTTGAATAAAAAAGAGAGAGGGCTTTCGCCCCCTCAAATCACGATTATTTTACATATTGCTCAGAAGCTTTTCGGTTCTTCTTCAGCATATCACATTCATAATCTGAGCATTGCTCACAATTTGTCAGTCCTTTGGAGATGGCGCAAGGACGAATCTCACACATTGAATGGCAGTATATTCCAAGCTTTCCTCCACCCAAGCATGAATCACAATTGATATCTTCTTTTTTAAACGGATAATGAAATAACTTACTCCATTTATCAGCTATTGTTTGTCTCATTTCATCACTGTTGGCTTGTGTAGCAAGGTACATATCGCATAATGCGCAATCTAATCCGCAAGGGGCTATTCTTTTTTCTGACATTTTTGTCTCCTGTTTTCTTTTGGGATTACTTCTCCCTTAAATGCTTTTCCAGACAGTATCAGGCGAAAATCTGTGTATAAAACAGTAAATTCCTGTACTCAGATAATTGATCACCTGTAGGCGTCTTGTGATCATTCATAATCATTAATATCATCCATTACCTGCGATAGCTTTCATCGCCTGATAATGACCAGTTGAGCTGATTAACATCTCTCTGCAAATCATCAATAGACTTGCACCAATATAAAATCAGTTTTTCCTGTGTGACCTTTCACCTACAGCAGATGTTTGATCTATGGTGACCCAATAAATCAATCATTCAGCTTATCTGACAATACAAAAATCTTCCATTTTACCCCCTTGTGATATTAATTCCTATATCTTTTATAAAGCAAATACTGTCAAGAAATATCTGCGACAAGCACCACACTTTACATTGACTTTGAATTTTATAGTATCTATTTAAAATATTTACAAACTTTTTACTTGACGAGTTTATTAAACTCATGCAATATTTGTTATATGAGAATACTATGAGTTAGATGCTTGCTTACATCTTATGGGTCTCATAGTCTTTTTCTAAAAAAGGAGGTTTTATGAAAAGATTAGTATTAATCGGCTTATTTCTTTCAATTGTATTCGGCTTATTTGCTCAAACGTCCATGACGCCCTCTGCTGGCGATGGTACGGCCTTAAACCCATATCAGATTGCAAACTGGCAAAATCTTTATTGGGTTTATATGAGAAATGATCTTTGGGGTCAATACTTTATTCAAACGGCTGACATTACATTCCCTGCAGAGATCACGACCTGGAACGAAAACAGAGGATGGCCTGCTATAGGCAATCCTACTACTGCCTTTTCGGGCACTTACAATGGCAATAACTACATCATTAGTGGTTTATACATCAATGAAGGAGCTGCTCAAAGTCAGGGTTTGTTTGGTAAATTAAATGGCACAAATGCTGAAATATCCAATGTACATTTAATCAATGCTCAAGTAACAGGTACTGAATATACAGGAGCTTTAGTTGGTGAAAATAATGGGAAAGTCATTAATTGTACAGCAAATGCCATTGTCAGTGGAACCTCATATATTGGTGGACTTGTTGGTTATAATTACAAGTATATGACCTTATGCTCGAGTACGGGTTCTGTCACAGGAAATGCTTATGTAGGTGGGCTGGTCGGATATAATAAAAGTACGATCAAAAACTGCTTTACTCAATCAAATGTCATCAGAACTTCAGGTTCAACTGATGAAAACTGCGGTTCTTTTATGGGTTATCATGAAAAAGGGACTGTTTCCTATTCCTATTCAACGGGATCTGTAGTTTACACAGATGCAGTGAATCCTGTAAACAAGGGTTTTGCTGGAGCTATCGGCTCAGCAATTCCGCTACCTGTTTATATAAAATGCCTCTGGGATACGGAGTCTTCTTCTCAAGCATCAACAGCAGGATCAGGAGCTCATCTTGTTGGCAAAACAACAGCGGAAATGAAAACGCTATCTACATTTACCGACGCTTCATGGAATTTCAATTACCCTTGGAGCTTGAATATCAATGAATATCCCAGAATCAAGTCCTTCTCTGAGCTCAATATCAATGGAACAGGTACAGAAGCAAATCCTTATCAGATTGCAAATCTCTCACAACTCCTTTGGATCAGCCACAATCCCTCTATTTGGAAAAGTCACTTCCTTCAAACTGCAAATATCACCTTCCCCGCTGAGATCAACACCTGGGAAAATGCGACAGGCTGGTTGCCAATTGGCAATCTAACAATAGCCTTCTCAGGAATTTATGATGGGAACAATTTCTCGATTTCGAATTTATACAGTAATGATACAGTAAATGGGAATATTGCGCTTTTCCACACTTTACCAACAAATACTCAGTTAAAAAACCTTAGTGTTTTGAATGCAAATATTACAGGAAAAGGATTAACTGCAATTCTTGCAGGTGAAAATATAGGATTAATAACAAATTGCCATGTATCAGGGGCAGTCAATTCTACAGCTTATTATACGGGTGGTATTTCAGGATCAAACTCTGGATCAATTACAAATTGTATCTCAGATGCAAACATTACTGCAACTCTGTACACAGCAGGAATGGCTGGATTTTCGAATGGAAGCATTAGCTATTGTTCAAATACTGGAAATATCACTGGAATTGATTTCGTAGGAGGGATTACCGGAGCTTTAACTAATGGCACAACAACTTATTCTTCAAGTTCTGGCACAATTCGTGGGAATAACAATATGGGCGGATTCATTGGTCAAGCAAAAGGGACAATCAGCAATTGTTATAGCAAAGCAAATGTCGTAAGATATTCAGGAGGAACAGGCACATATAATGCTTGTTTTGTTGGCAAACCTACCGATTGCACGATAACTAACTCTTACTCAACGGGATCTCTTCTATACGAAGGAGTCTCAACTCCAGCTCTTCGTGGCTTTACATATTTAGGAACAGGAAATACCTTTACCTCTTGTTTCTGGGATACACAATCCTCAGGACAAGCAACGACGGCAATTACGGCTGGCGTCACTGGTAAAACTACTGCTGAAATGACCACAGATGCACTTGTCACACCAAACATCTACACTCAAAGTGCTTGGGATTTTAGAGGGGAAACAGCCAATGGCGTTGCAGATATATGGAACATCGGAAATGGCAGAAATAATGGCTATCCTTATCTCGATTGGCAATATCCAAATGACACAGCAACACTCCCTGTAACTCTGTCTTCTTTCTTAGCAATTTCTCCTTCTTCCAATTGCGTCAATATCATCTGGACCACTGAATCAGAATGTGATATCGCAGGTTACCATATTTATAGAAATACTTCTTCTGAACTATCAACTGCATCAAGAATCAGTAGCAGTTTAATCTATGCAAATAATACTTCAGCGCAACAAACCTACACTTATGAAGATCTTGAAGTGGAAGCCAATCAAACTTATTTCTACTGGCTGAAAATGATTGAAGCAAATAGCGCTGTAGAATACTTTGGCCCTGTAAGCATTAAAACAGTGGATGATACAATAATACCTGAAACAACAATAATGACTCAACTTGATCTCGTGTACCCAAATCCGATTGACACTTCAGGCAAAGCAACTTTTGGTCTTAGAGTCAGTGAATCTGAAACAGCAAGCTTAAGAATCTACAATGTTAAAGGACAACTGGTTAGAGAATTCAAAAACATTCCTTCAGGCGCACACCATATCGTTTGGGACAATAAAGATCAAAACAACAAACAATGCTCCAGTGGTGTTTACTTCTACCAACTCAGTAGCCCAAGCTACTTCTCAACGAAGAAGATGCTCTTAATCAAATAACAAAATATATCCGGAGCCAGCACGGCGCGTGCTGATTTTAATAATTTAACCGAGGACAGGATTCCATTTCCTGTCCTTGTTTTAAAAAACACATAAGTCTTAACTTATTTTATTAAAAGATTTTAATTAGTTCTTCTTTGATATTTTTCTGAATAGGGTTAAATTTTACTTGACCAGATTTTATCTATATAACAACATTTGTTTTCATAGATTAAATGAGTATTAAATATATAAAGATAAATAGGAGTAACAATGAAAAAAACATTACTATTATGCGTTTTATGGGTATTTATGCTTGGCATGTTTGCTCAAACAGCCATTGCCCCTGCCCTTGGAGACGGATCAACCGACAACCCCTACCAGATCAGCACATGGGAAAATGTGCTATGGATTAGTGATAATGCCGACCAGTGGAATAAGCATTATATTCAAATGAATCATATCACTTTTCCTCAAGAGATCAATACATGGAATGAAAACAGAGGCTGGAATCCAATTGGTAATGCAGGAATGACATTCACAGGTGTTTATGATGGCAATAATTACACAATTTCAGGTATCTACATCCATGATGAGGTGAGTTCAACAAAAGCCTTTTTTGGAAATACTTCCAGTGTAGCAATGATTAAAAATCTTGGCTTACTCAATGTAAATATTCTAGCAAATGGAACAACTGCAGGCTTAATCGCAAGCAATTATGCTACAGTGGATAATTGTTATGTCACAGGACTAGTAATCTCTCGTGCAGATAATGGAGGCGGCATCACTGCATTTAACTCAGGATATATTACAAATTGCTACAACTCGGCTTTAGTTCATGGAATCACTTATGTCGGAGGAATTGCAGGACAGAGTTATCGTCCAATCAGCAATTGTTATAATATCGAACTGATCTCTGGCGAAAACATGGTTGGGGGGATTATCGGATATAATTTCTCTCAAGGAACTGTCAACAATTGTTATAACAACGCTTTTGTCACTGGAATCACAAGAGTTGGTGGTATTGCAGGGTATGCAAGAAAAAATATTAGCAATTCTTATAGCACAAATTCTATCTATGGTGAAGACTATGTCGGCGGACTGGTCGGAAGAAGTCAGGCAATCATTACAAATTGTTATAGCCGATCAAATGTGTTTAGATATGAGAACTCTTCTTTAACTAATATTGGCGCTTTTATTGGTCAATTATATTCTGGATCAGTAATTAATTCTTACGCAACAGGATCTGTAACGTATGTGAATACAGACAATCCTACAAATGCAGGATTCATCGGATCTCTGGGTACAGCCACTGTATCATCTTCTTTTTGGGACATCAATACCAGTGGACAATCTTCATCAGGTTATACAGGAGAGGGATTGAGCGGTAAAACAACAGCAGAGATGACGACCCAAGCTCTGAGCAATCCAAATATCTACACCCTGGCTTCTTGGG
This sequence comes from uncultured Candidatus Cloacimonadota bacterium, assembly GCA_964573665.1. Classification (GTDB taxonomy): domain Bacteria; phylum Cloacimonadota; class Cloacimonadia; order Cloacimonadales; family WRIO01; genus JAGOCT01. The sequence goes on from CAZNKI010000037.1 coordinate 24,765, forward strand.
ATTTTAAAGGAGAAACAGCAAATGGTGTCGAAGATATATGGAATATCGGTAATGGCAGAAATGATGGCTATCCATACCTCAACTGGCAATATCCCAATGATGATGCAACTCTGCCTGTAAGCTTATCCTCTTTTCTGGCAAATTCACCTTCTTCCAATTGTGTGAATATTACCTGGAGCACAGAATCTGAATGTAATATCGCAGGTTATCATATCTACCGAAATTCCATTGCAGATTTATCTTCTGCACAGAGAATCAGCAATCAACTTATCAATGCGTCAAATCAATCAGCGCAACAAACCTACACTTATGAAGATCTTGAAGTGGAAGCCAATCAAACTTATTTCTACTGGCTAAAAATGATTGAAGCAAATAGCTCATCCCAATTTTTCGGCCCTGTGAGCATCAAAACAATGGATGATTCAATAATTCCTGAAACTCATTTAATAACACAACTTGATCTCGTGTACCCAAATCCGATTAACACTTCAGGAAAAGCGACTTTTGGTCTTAGAGTCAGTGAATCTGAAACAGCAAATTTAAGAATCTACAATGTCAAAGGACAACTGGTTAAAGAATTCAAAAACATTCCTTCAGGCGCTCATCATATCGTATGGGACAATAAAGATCAAAACAACAAACAATGTTCCAGTGGTGTTTACTTCTACCAACTCAGTAGCCCAAGCTACTTCTCAACAAAGAAGATGCTCTTAATCAAATAACAAAACCAATTTCGGCGTTAGCACAGCTCGTGCTGATAGTGATAATTCTTATCAAGGACAGGAGACAATTCCCTGTCCTTTTTTTTATGGAAATATTAATATCAATCGATCCTATCAAAATCAGTTTTCTACAGGATAGAAGTAGGACGTATATCAGACGTAAGTGATCTCCAAGCCAGTAGTGATGCATCTTCCAGTGTATTTATATAAGAAAACATTCTTCTAAGTAAAATCATCTATTTCTTGAATAATCTGACATCAAACATCTCATAATTCTTTCCTATTTTTTTTGAATACATGAATAATTACAAAAACAGTTTGACAAGAATACGACTTTGCCCTATAGTAGAAAAAAAATGTTGGAGGTTTCTATGAAACGCACGAAAAAGTTCATAATTATGCTATTGGTTCTTAGCATTCTTATGGTCAGTTTATCAAGCTGTTATGGTTCTTTTACTTTGACCAAGAAACTTTACAAATTCAATGGTACGGTAGGAAACAAATTTATCCAGTCACTTGTTATGTGGATATTTATGTGGATACCTGTTTATTCAACATGTGGGTTTATTGATTTTGTAGTGTTAAACACAATTGAATTCTGGACAGGCTCAAATCCAATCGCTATGAAAGCTGGCGACCAGGAAATTAAATACTACACAGACAATGGTATTAACTACAAAGTCGTCACCAGCCAAAACAGATATGACATCTATGATCTTGATAATCCAGCTCATGATGTATCATTTGTTTTCGATGCTCAAAACGAAAACTGGTTAATGGAAAAAGACGGCAAACAAGTCACGATCGTTGATGCAAATGCTAATTTTGTAAAATTCTTCACACCAGAAGGTAAATTACACAAAGTTCAAACTAACTAATCTGAAATATTTATTCTTCTTAGAGACGGGTTTCCCGTCTCTTTTTTGTTTTATTTAAAAAAATCTCTCTTTCTTATTTGTTTTATTTAAAAACCTCATTATATTAATAATAAATAGCAAATTGTCGGAGGAAATTATGGCATTAGAAATGAATGACAGCAATTTTAAATCTACCATCGAATCTGGAATTACATTAGTAGATTTTTGGGCACCTTGGTGTGGACCTTGCCGTATGATGACACCCATCATCGAAGAAATCGCAAATGAACACTCAAATATTAAAGTTGGAAAAGTAAATATTGATGATTGCTCTTCTATTGCGCAGCAATATAACATTTTAAGTATCCCTACTTTGATCTATTTCAAAGATGGTCAACCAATTCATTCTTCTGTTGGAGTTGTTTCTAAAAAAGCAATTCTTGATAAATTAGCAACATTATAGAATTTTAAATATTAAAAAAAGGTGAGCGCTTGGCTCACCTTTTTTTCATTTATATCAATCTATTCTATGCTTTCACATTCACGACTACATTTCTAAAGCGTGCAGGAGCAACACCGTGTGACAAGTGCATTGCCTGTCCAGGTTCTCCCTTACCGCAATGGAATGTGCCATGCATTTCCCATTCCTCTTCCCCGCAGATACGATCGCAGGATGCCCAAAACTCTGGAGTAATGCCATAATAAGTTGGTTCTTTCACAATACCTGTGATTTCACCATTCTCAATCTTCCAGCCAATCTCTGTTGTGAACTGGAAGTTATAACGATTATCATCAATTGACCAGGTCTTGGTAAAGTCGATGAGATAGCACTTCTCTGTCTCTGCAATCAGATCTTTTAAACTGCCTTTTTGAGGACCTAAACAGAAGTTACTCATTCTCACTAATGGAATATCATCCGCATAAGATGCCATCATATTTGAACTTGCTTTTAAACCAAGCATCTGCGCTATCTCTCTTGATGTCTGCTGATCCTGTAAAATACCATTCTTCACGATATCTGCACGACGAGCAGGCACTCCTTCATCATCTACCTGATGGAAACCTAAACCTGATTCGATCGTACTGTCGCTAAAGATATTCACTATATCAGAACCATATTTGAAATTACCTAACATACTTGGTTTGATAAAGGTCTTGCCAGCATAAGAAATCTCCATACCAAAGATACGATCAGCTTCTGTCGCATGACCCACAGACTCATGAAGCTGAAGCGCAAGATGACCTCCACCAATAATTATGTCCGCACGTTCTTCTTCTATGCTTGGTGCACTTAACAAATCTATTGCTTCTTTCATGATCTTATCGGTATTCTCTTCAAATTTAAAGGCTCTCACCTTTTCAAATCCGCCTCGGCGTGCATTCATGTGACCAGGCCAGGTTCTGCAATAGTTTTTATTGCCATCGCTTGCCAGCACATACATTGATGGCAATACATCATAAACCAAGGAATCAGTAAAAGTACCTTCTGTATTGGCATAGATCTTATACTGTCTGTAAAATACAGAACTGACATTGGAATACACGATCTTTTCACTCTCTGTGAGCTTCTTGGCAATATTTGCAAAGTAGGACACTTTCTCCTCATCATTCATCGTAAATGGATTTTCTGCAGGAGTGTAAAGATATGAAGACTGAACTCCAGGAATTGCCTGATAGACGATCTTTTCTTTCTTAAACAAACTGCCATGCTTTGCATTATTGATTGCTCTCTGAATACAGTTTTCGACAGATCGCTTTGATAAATCATTACTGCCTGCAAATCCCCAGCATCCGTCAATCAAGACGCGGATGCCTATCCCTTTGGAATCAAATGATGATCCTTTATATCTTAGATTACCTTTTTCAAAGTACAGACTCTCTTCATCAGTAGATGTAAATCGAACATCTGCAAATGTGATCATCGGTGTATTTAATCGATTGATTATATCTTGTATTAACTTTTTCATGATTTCTCCTGTTGTTCTTTATACGGTTTTAGTCGATGAACTGATCTTGAATGACTTAACTTTGACATGAGGCATGCGTGATGCATTGATGCCAAATGAGCCATAATTATCTGACATTGGGAAGGTCGTTGATTCATCTTCTATATCAATGATATTACTGATCACATCACTGATCTTCACTGTAAAACGCAGATTATTCACTACTTTTACCAATTGACCATTCTCAATCAAGAAAGTTCCGTCTCGGGTTAATCCGGTAATCGAACTTTCTTTTGCATTGATAAAATTCATATAATGAAGACTGGAAATATACAGCCCCTTTTTCACGGATTTAATCATATCACTCAGCTTGCTGTTTCCAGTGGACATCACCAGACATGAAGCCTCTGCTCCATTTTCTTCTAAACCAAGTTTGTGAGCATAGTAACTGTCCACCAGGAAGTTCTTAAATACACCCTTTTCAAATATTGGTGTTTTGAGATATAAATGCCCCTCAGAGTTATAATCATAGTTCACGATATATGGATCACCTGGATCATCGATTAATGTAAAATGCTCGGGAAAGACCTGTTCGCCTATCTTTCCTTCCAATAATGTATTCTTTCGGTCTAAACTGCTTGCTGTACAACTGCTCCAGGAATAATATCCCAGATACTCACCAATACAACGTGGCGCAAGAATTACTTCATATTCTCCAGCTTCTACATCGACCACTTCTTTGCAGGCAATTTCTACCTTTGCTTTAAGATTAGCGATGATCTGTTGAATGTTAAATTTGCTGGCATCTTCTGAACCAAAAGCTTCGAGTACAGTTACCATATTCTGATCAGAGACCGCTTTAACCTCAAAGTAAATCGGAGAATTCATCAGTTTCTTATCCACTCCATTGCTGTTGATAAAATATTTAGTCACATGATTACAGATAAAAGTACCGTATATCTTAAACTGATAAGGTTCTATTGCATCAGAGAGCTGTTGCAGATAAGCCACTTTTTTCTCAAGAGATAGAAGTTCAATATTATTCGCTTTTTCTTTTTCTTCTGTCTTACGCGTATCATTTTCGATATCTACAAAATCAGGATCTTCTGGAAGATTATCAATAGTACTGATTGCTTTTTGTACACTTTCTTCCAACTCATTGATGCTATGATTTGAGATACTGAAGCTGTTGGATTTCTTTCCTTTATAAATGCTGACATACAAGTCGGCACTGCTTTTGGAAATATTATAATTGGTCTGACTGCGATAGAATCTTAAAAAATCGGTCTCCCAATCCTGATAAGTAAATTGAAACTTTAGATCAGGATACTTTTTAATTATTTCATGCAGTTTCTTTTTAAAGTCATCTTGCATTTTTATCTCCTTTACTCAGATTGCAGGTTTAACTGATTGTTTATTGAGCATTTTATATGCCATTTAGACTGATCGTGAAATCAACTGGATTTCAATTCTGATCAGGTCATCCCATTGATTAATATGAACATTGCTTGAGCTGGTAAATAATGGATCATTAATTATTTCTGCTAATCTCTTTTTAATATCTGTTTCATTATATACAATCTCACCTTTCTTGTAAGTAAACACAAGCTCTTGTTTGAGTTCTTCACTAAGCGCCTCTATGAGGATCTGACGATCACTTAAATTTTCTTCCATATCATTGAGAAGGTATTGATAAAATCCGCTGATGATATTCCTAAAGTAAAGATCGATCGACTGAGATAACTGTACTGGATTAGGAAACTTCAATACCTGCTGAAGAATATTATCCAATGATTGAGTATCTACATTGATCATTACTTGATTTCTCTGTTGATTCCTTGTCTGATTGATCTGTGGTGAAACACACAAAATGGTAAAATCGTCATAAGCAATATTGAAATTCGCTTTTCTCAGATAATCTTTAACGATATATGGCAAATAGATAGCACGATCAGCGCTTAGTTCATTACTGATCATATTGATCAAACCTTGAGTACTGAGACACTCATTCTCATTACATGGACTCTCAATAACACCATCTGTATAAAACATTAAAATCATCCCCTCTTCAAGAGGCATCACATTCTCATAATTTGACGAATAAGAGAGTTGATCATTCCAGCCAATTGGATACAAACCAATCTCACTACCTTTTTTCACTTCCAGAGTCTGAGTGTTGATAATCAGAAAAGCTGGGTGACCCGCATTATAAAAAGTAAATTCTCGCTTAGGGATATCAATAATCCCGATGAGAATAGTCAAAAACTTATTGTTAAATATATTATTCGCCAACATTGTGTTCAGTCGGCTGATCACATCAGACAATACGATCGATTCTTTCACTTCATCTATGATCATCTTGAGGATTGATTTTACAGCTGTCATCATCAAAGCAGCTTGTACCCCATGACCAGAAATATCACCGATATAGACAATATATCTCTGATTGCCAATGGGGATAAAGTCATAGATATCTCCGCCAAGTCCTACTGAAGGAATATAGGTCGAACATAATTGTACATCATCATTGAGAATCATCCATTTGGGTAAAAAATAGTTCTGAACTTCAATCGCTAATTGTATTTCTTTTTTCTGTTTTTCATGTTCTCTGTTGACAGTATCGTATAAAGCACGAACCTTCTTCTCTGCATTGAATATTTTATTCGCTTTCTGAATTCTGGAAACTAAATCCACTTCACTCCATGGCTTTGTGATATAATCCCAGGCACCCGCATCAAATCCTTTTTTGATAATCTCATCATCATTAAGCGCTGTCAAAAGGATAATTGGTACATTGCTATTAAACTCATTCATTCTTTTACAGGTCTCAATCCCATCGATACCAGGCATCATCACATCAAGAAGTACCACATCATACTCATTACTGATAAATTTATCAATCGCTTGGTTGCCATTATTCGCTTTATCTATCTTATAATTATATCTTCTTAATACATATTCCAATAAACTTAAATTTGAATCTTCATCATCAACAATCAATACTTTTATTATCTCCATAAATACCTGCTCATCATCATTCTATTTCAATTGCTTGACACTTAAAATTGACTTTACTCTGCTTTCTTAGTGTCATTACATTTACATAATTCTATATACTTGATTTCTTCATTTTCGTCAACCTTTATTTTATCAAGCTCTGATCATTTTCATTGACGAATAATCCCGATTAATTAGTATTGCTCAGGTTTTGTCATAATATCCGCTTATGGATTAAATGATAATTGCATATCAATAAAAGACTTATAACATAGGATTAAAGGAGTGATAATGAAAATCGCTTTGATCGGATTTGGTGCATCAGGGATCGGACTGCTGATGAATATGAAACAATCTGACCATGAAATTCATATCTTTGAGCGTGCAAAAGATATCTTTTCGACCTCTGTCTCTGGCATCAGAGCTGACGGAAAAATCTTTGTCTCAAAAGAAATGGGCGGAGATCTGGATATAGATCTCGCAATTCAGGAACGTGTCGTACAATATTACCTTAAAAACACAAACTGTTCAGATGATGAAATTGAAAAGGGTGACTCATTTGCCAATAAAACCCTCTTCAATGAGTTTTACAAAAGCGGATTCCAACCAGTATCTTCAAAGTTCTGGCATATTGGGACAGATGAATTAAAAACTGTACTTAAGAATGTCTTTGAAGAATTCTCACAGGTACCACATTATCATTTCCACTTCAATTCAGAAATCATCGATATCGAAGCAGGGGAAGTATTTACCATCCGAACCGCTGATCAGACTGAAATGAAGTTTGATAAAGTCATCGTTGGTGTTGGCAGAAGCGGGCATCGTCTGGTTCAAACGGTGATCAAAAAGAATCCCAAACTGATCATGGACAATATGCAAGTCGATTTAGGTATTCGCTTTGAACTGCCCAATCATATTGTAGAAGATCTCAACCGCGAAATGTATGAATTTAAGTTAAAACTCAAGACACGAACAGGCTATATGGCGCGTACATTTTGCAATAATCCTTCGGGATATGTTGTCACTGAACAGTACGAAGACTTTGTAACCGTGAATGGTCATGCCAAACGCTTTGAAAAATCGCATAATACCAACTTTGCCATCCTGGTCACACATCAGTTTACTGAGCCGTTTAATGATCCGGTATCCTATGGCTCTTATATTTCAAAACTTACCAATATTCTGGCTGGTAAAGATCGTGTTATTCTGCAAACCTTTGGTAATTTCAGAGATTCTAAACGAACAAAGAAACTCTATCGTGTTCATCCTACCTTAGACCCTAATGAGTTCATCCTTGGCGATTTAAATCTTGCATTTCCACGAAAAACCACCGAGTCAATCCTCGACTTTATTGAGACCTTAGACAAGGTAATTCCTGGTGTGGCAAATCCAGATAATCTGATGTATGGTACTGAAGTTAAGTTTTACAGCAATAAACTCAGCAACGAAATTACTCCCGGGCTTTTCTTCATTGGCGACTGTTCAGGTTGGACACGTTCTATCACTTATGCGACCGCACATGGCATCATGTTAGCTGATCAGATACTTAATAATGCCTAAAGAATATTCATAAATCTTAAAAGGGCAGATTCAAAACTGCCCTTTTTTTTATGTGATTAAAACCTGATGCCAGCACAGCTTATGCTGTAATTCAATTTCTTAATCCCAATATATCTTTACAGATTCAAGGATTTCCAAAGCTGAATCAAGCTTTGACATATCGCTACTTATCATTCCATTTTTCCCAAACGGAGCGCCATGTCCAATGAGTTTGAGTTTTAATGCTTTAGATTTCATATCAGAGGAAATCTCTCCCGCATAGACCACAGAGGGTTGACCATTGCCCCAGCGATCTCCATTAAAATCAGGATGCTTCTCGGACATATTTGCCTGATAGTAGCCATTGAAATCTGTAGAGTGGTTCACTTCTACCTTGATGATCATTTTTCCTTTTCTAGGCATTGAACTCCTAATTTTAAAGCCTTTCTTCGGAGTAGCTGAAGTGATCAGGTCTGGCAAGGGATTTAATTTTGTTGGGGTAAATACCCCTTTTTCATATTCTGTCTTATTGGCATGAATCCAAACAGGTAGTGCTTCTGTTCTCCTAATCTCCTTTGTTTTATCTCCTGGACCCTTTCTCCAGGTTTGTTTTGCCATTCTTCTAGTGACATAGAGAGTTTGAAGAAAGTGCCCTTGATCATCTTCCAGCCATACAGCGATCTGAGGTCTGTTCTTGATTTCTATCAAAGGAAACATCTTCATTGGATGAATCCAGTGTTTTCCAGGAGTGAAAACAATATTAATCTTCTGCCCTAAATCTGTTCTTGTCTCAATCAGTTCTTCTTTTGCCCATATTGCAAAGATTATCAATAAACAAAAGCTTGTCAGTAGTGCTTTCTTCATTTTTCCTCCTTAGAAATATATCCCAAGCTTGACGGATAGTTCTGGTGTAAAATTATCCAGTTTTAACTGTTTATCGCTAAACTGAACCTTCTGATCCCAGTTTAGATTAAAATGACCTGCAAGCCATGGATTGATGTAGAGATGCTTATAAACAGGAATGTTGTAGCCAGCACCCAAAGTATAAATCCATTGATCGAAGTCTTTCTTTTCATTGCTGTCTTTTGTTTTGATCTCTGTTTTCCAGTACTCAAAGCCTGTGCCAATCCATAAGCCTTTTCTGAAATCTTTACTCCAGGGATAATAGTCAAGAATCAACGCATAAGCATCCAACTTCTGATCTTTGAACCCTTCCTTAACCACCATATCTGGCAAAGTCATTTGAGCGGTGACAAAACGGAATTTGTATGCAGAATGACCTACATAGAGACTACTGTAAAAACCCTGATTGATAAAGGGCATCGCATCAAGTTCTGTTCCCAAAGAGAGGTTTTGTTCCTCACATACCGCTGTTATTGCAATAAGCAATAGGATAAATATTAATATCGCTTGTTTCATGTTAAATCTCCATTTTTAATTGTTGAAAAAGGCTTTTCCCCTTTTTTGTTAAAAGAGGTTCGATGAGTTGATATGTATAATCAAAGTTCCGTTGCTCTTGTGTTGTAAAGTCTTTTTGCAAGATCGAAAACTCAGTGATGAACCATAAATGTTCGTAGAGTGATGCCCTTTGTTCTTTAGATTTTGGCAGATTGATCAACTTTAAACTTTTGAGGCTTTGGAACATCGTGTCCATTTCGATCAATCTTTTTTTACGATTTTCAATGTACCGTTCTTTTAAAATCGGGTCATTTCTGAGAATACTGCTGATATCCTGATAGAAGAATTCAAATCTCTTCTGTAACTCACTGAGCTTGAACAACATCGTTCGATTAATTATTTCCATCTGATCTTCCTGAATCTCTACCCAAACCTGATCCATAAAACATATCATATCCTCATAGATTTCTCTGATGATCTCTTCCTTGTTTTTATAATGATAGTACAAATTACCAGGGCTGATGTTTGCTTTTTCTGCAATATGATTGGTACTGACATTTTGTAGTCCATGTTGATTAAACAGTTGTAACGCAATTGTTTTGATCAATTCTTTCTTGCTCATTCCTTTCTCCTTTTTTAGAGTATTTACTCTATTTTCTCAAGCGTATCATTCTGTCAAGAGAAAAAGACAATGATGTAATTATTTGGATGTTTACCTGCGTATTAATGGCCTTGGATAATCTTCAATATCAATTAAATAATATCATACAAACTGAAGTTTCAAATATGATTTACCTCTCTCTTCACTCTCACTCAGCTCTCTCTCAGCCCCTTAATTGATATGACTCAAACATATTGGGTGTTTTTGGCTGATAGTTTATAGTTTTTGTATGTCATTTTTGACAAAAAGAGGATGATTTTATATGAGACCTATCAATTAAATAGTCAAGTAGAGCGCAAGTAAGGGGTACTAAGAGAGTAAGCGGAGAGTTTCTTTTGTGAAAAGCATATAATATTTTACTTTTTTGTGATTTCTTTGATTGTTGATATAAAATATTTTTCAACCACGGAAAGCACGGAAGAAAACGATTAATAAAACAATGAGAAGTTATTATCGTTTTTAAGTTCCGTAGGAACGACAGAATCCTGACCCAGGGTGATCGAGCCCTGGGTTAGCAATCCTAATAATTGAAGCCCGTTTTGGGGTGAAAGAATTATATTTCTCAAGCTGGTAGCTCGCAGTATGAAGTTGCTCGTAGGGGTAGGTTTTACGCCTACCCAATAAATTCGCAACCAAGTTGGTTGCGTTACGAAAAAAAGACCACCCCGTCCGCCAAGGCGTCCACCCCTCCACAGAGGGGAATGGAGTCGGTCGTATTAATACTATTTACAAAATGAATCAGATTATTGATTAATTGATCAACTCAAACATCTCTATCACCCCAAATCAGCTAAAAACCACGTGCATCTTAATTCCCCTCTATGGAGGGGAATGGAGTCGGTCGTATTAATACTATTTACAGAATGAATCAGATTCCCGATAAATTAATCAACTCAAACATCTCAATCACCCCAAATCAGCTAAAAACCACGTGCATCTTAATTCCCCTCTACGGAGCTTTCCTCTCTACACATCTTTTTGCAAATTAATATCTCAAGAATTATGCTTCT
>CAZNKI010000038.1:0-34051 GCA_964573665.1 uncultured Candidatus Cloacimonadota bacterium
ATCCTTGCTTGAACAACACCTGCAAACAGGGATGTTCGCAGAACGATGGTGAACTCACAATCAGGTTGATTGCATTACGGGCATTAAATTTTATATCAAATATCTCCAAATCACATTTTTGAAGTAAAAATGATGAAAAATGGTACTTTGTTCACCGCTTACCCTCAACGTACCCTCAACGTGCTCTCTACCTGACAATTTAATTTATAGGAAAAAGATAACAGTTTCAATTTTCAGCCAAAATAAGTATTAACAATTTATAAAAAAACTTGACACAATGATTTTAACACTAAAAATTTGTATATTAGTAGGAGGTTATATGAAGAGGAGTTTATTAATTTTAATATTATTAAGTTTATATTTTGGAATTTCAGCACAAACTGCCATAATGCCTATTGGTGCTGGTACCTCAGAAAACCCATACCAAGTTGGTTCTTTAGAAAATTTATACTGGATAACAGCCGCAGGTGTTGTTGATGGATATACTCAGTCAGAAAGATGGAGTAAGCATTATTTACAAATCAATAATATTGATGCATCAATGACTTCAACATGGTTTATTGGAGATCATGATGGGAATTCCACTACACCTGATATTGCTCAAGGATGGTTACCAATTGGATTTAATAATACTAATGAGAGCCTTTCCTTCAATGGAGTATTCAATGGGAATGAATATACAATAACTGGCATATATATTAATAGAGGTTCTTTATCAAATAATGGTTTCTTTGGTTATGTAGGGAATAATGCTGAACTAAACAATATCCATTTAATTAATATAGATATCACTGGAAACGATTATGTTGGAGGATTAGCAGGATCAGTAATAGGAGCCTCTATCATTAGCTCTTCTTGTTCTGGTATTGTTAAAGGAAACCTTTTTATTGGAGGTTTAATTGGTTCCTCTAATGTTTCTGTAATAAATAATTCACATAGTGATGTATCCGTAATTGGAAACATTATTGTTGCAGGATTAATAGCTTATGCAGAAAATACTGTGATTAACGAATCCTATAATGTTGGACAAATTTGTGGTTCATCATCTTCACAATCAGTTGGAGGTTTAGTTGGTAAAGCGAAAAATGTGACTCAAATATCAAATTCATATTCTACAGGTGATGTAAATGGTGGTTTTAATATCGGAGGATTGATTGGTACGATATCTGTTGGAAGTAATGTAACGAATTGTTATAATGCAGGTTATGTTACTGGAGGTATGATAACAGGAGGATTAATAGGAAATGCTGAAGACAACTCAAGTATAGTAAGCGATTGTTATAATTTAGGAAGTGTTTCTGCCGAGGAAGAATATGGAGGGTTGATTGGTCATAATTTTAATATAGATTTTAATAACTCATATTATGACTATGATAATACTTTAATAAATGGTGAATCTATAATCACAATAGGGGCAATTACTCATGAAGTTTTTTCTGATTGGTTGAGTAATAATAAAACAATAGATATTCAATCGTATTTGGAAATGAATAGTAATAATCAATACATTATTTCAGATATTGATGATTTTAAACTACTTCTTGCTTTTGGTAATAATGGATACTCTTTTATCCTTTCAGATAGCCTAGATTTTTCAAATGACTTAAACTTTTATATTCCAAAATTCAACTCAAATTTTGATGGGAATAAGAAAATTATGAGAAATTTGACAATAAATTTACCTTTTTCTTTTATTGGGTTATTTGGCATTGCTCAAGATTGTGTCATTGAAAATGTAGTATTATCAAATGTCCAAGTCACAGGAAGTCAGATAGTAGGTTCCTTAGTCGGAGAAACTATAAACGCAGTTGTTAAAAATTCAAATTGTTCTGGAATTGTTACAGCCGAAAGAAACTGTGCCGGTGGTCTTATTGGAGCTGTTTATCAAAATTCTTTGATATATGAAAATAATTATACAGGCGTTGTTAATGGGTCAACTTATATTGGAGGATTAGTTGGCTCGGTAAATAATTCTGATATTATTTCATCTTATAGTATTTCTTCACTTACAGGGAACTCAATTATTGGTGGCTTGGTAGGTATTGTTTATGATGGTTGCCATATTCAGTACTCCTATTCTCAAGGTAGTATTGTTTCTGTTAGTTCAGCAGGAGGTTTGATAGGCATTATAACTAATTCTTTAGTATCCAACTCATATAGTAGAGTAGATATAGAATCATATTATTCATGTGGAGGTTTAATTGGTGGTAATACATCAGGATCAATAATAAATTGTTACAGTACTGGTCATAACACTATACCAGATACGAATTTTGGAGGCTTAGTCGGTTTTAGTAATAATTTATCACTCATACAAAATTCTTTTTGGGATACTGAAACATCAGGTGTCACTTCATCTTCAGGTGGAATCGGTAAAACGACTTCTGAGATGAAAAGTATTAGTACTTTTGTAGATGCTGGTTGGGATTTTGATACAATTTGGGAGATCAGTGAATATTATAATTCAGGTTATCCAACAATAAAGGATTCTATTGCTGTGAGTAATGATGAAATAATTGTAGAGAAACCCGTTAATAAAAAGGATGTTCTAAAAAATGCTTATCCTAATCCATTTAATCCGACAACAAGCATTTCTTTTGAGTTAATATCTCCTACTAATGTTATTCTAGATATATATAATATTAAAGGACAGTTAGTTCGACGCTTAATTAATGATTATCGTTTAGCCGGATCTCATCAGATTATTTGGGATGGACATGATCAAAACGATCAATTATGTTCTACTGGAATGTATTTTTATCAATTAAGGACAGACAATGTTATTCAAACAAAGAAAGTTCTTTTGTTAAAATAGTATCATTTTAAAATACCAAGAATTAACTAGAAAAAGATCATTTACTTGGAGATCCTTATTTTAGAAGAGTTTCGAAGATATTCTTAATTGTTAAATACATATGTGGGAGGAAATATGAAGTTTGTTTTAATTCTAATGTGTGTCTTTCTGGTATCATGTGTTTATGCTGAAGAAATGAATCCAGAAAAGTATTTTAGTAATTTTGACCATTATAAAAATAGGGATGTCGCAAGTCCAATATATCAAAAATCATTGGAAAAGGGTCGTTTGGATGCTGATTCATTACAGTATGGTGGAGCGACTTTTATAGGATTTTTAAATGGGTACTGTTTGCCATTCTTTTCAACAATGATACTTTCAAATTCAGAATTAGGTAATTATCCACAGTCCATACCGCTTTCTGTGGATCCTCAAGCATATATTATTGGATATTATTCAGAATCTAATAATGATAAAAAGAAAAAAATGATGTTTAGTTCTACCATTGGTTCTTTTACTGCCCTTGCAACAATGTTTTTAATAATTAGTGCTGTAGATTAATGAGATATGGAGATAAAACTGATGAAATTTAAACTAAAAAATGAGAATAAGTATTCTCAAACATATTATTCGCTTATCTTAACGATAATTATATTTGTTTTAGTATCTTTGAATTTTGAAAACCTAAGTGCTGAACCCAATCGAGATCAAAAATATGTCATGAACATTGTCAATAATACGAATATAGAATCTAAACCTCAAACTTCAGCAATTAGTGATTCTATCAACTTTGATGATTATATCCTTGCATATAATCAAGGGACCATTGATGCCAAACGGGACTGTAATGATTTTATTTTAAGTATCACAGGATTTACGGTTTCAATATTTCTTAATAAATTAGGATCTTCGATAATGATACACGGTGTAGATGGACGATTACCAAAGAAAATTCCTGAGCATCTCAATAAAGAAGGCTATTGTGATGGGTATTATTTAATGATGAGACAAATTCATAAGAATGTTGCCAGAGGCAGTACTTCATTAGGAAGTATTTTTAGTTCTACATTAATTTTTCTAATGATAACTGTCTTTCTAACTTACGATGGAGATAGTGGATAATAAGGATAATTTCTATACTAAGAATTTGTATATTGAGGATTTGAATTAGATAAAAAAGGTGACTTATCAGTTATGGAGTCCTTTATTAATCGGAATCTACGGCTCGAGCCGAGCCGGCTCCACAACTAACTCAAAGCTCTTGAAGTGATTAATAATATGAAATAAAAGAACGGTATAATTGTAGGTAAATATAAAGTAGCCAAGTGATTCTTTGATCAGTAAGTATGTCAATTATTTATGAGTTCCTTGTCGCCAATGATATTCTGCTTTTCTTAAGCGATCCATAATTGCGAGACCAATACCTGTTTCGTTAACAGGTTCTGCAATAATTATATCAATATCAGGATCATCTTCAAAAATATGCATTGCTTCAAATATATTTACTGCATAATCTCTCAGATCCTGAGAGTTTGACACTTGAAATACTTTTTGGAATCCTTGAGTAAGATTGCCTGTAAAGGAGATTAGAGCCGCTTTTGATTTGTCGATTTCTTGTAAATGAGGATCAGCAATTAAGAATTTTTTTTTGGGGCTATAATGAGATTTGAGCATTCCAGGAGCTGATAGATTTTCAATTATTGTAGTGAGATCAATTGGGATCATCTTTTCAATATCTTCTTGAGTAATGATTCCATTACGAAGAATTTGAAAACCAATATTAGTGAGTCTAATAATTGTTGATTCAATACCAACAGTTGTTTTTCCACCGTCCAAGATATAATCAACATTAGGTAATTGTTTTCTTACATGGTTTGCAGTTGTTGGGCTGATGCAAGCAAATTTGTTAGCACTTGGAGCAGAAATCGGGCATTTTGATTCACGGATAAGCTGTAATGCAATTTCATTGGCGGGCATTCTAATCCCAACAGTTGTTAAGCCTGAAGTCACAATATCTGGAACAATATCACTTTTTTCTAAAATCATCGTTAGTGGTCCTGGCCAATATTTCTCTGCCAGTTGATAGACTCTTTTATCTATGTTAACTGCCAGCTTTTCAAGATCTGACAAATCAGCAATATGGATGATTAATGGATCAAAAGACGGGCGTTCTTTAAGCTCAAAAATTTTAGCAACAGCCTTAGGATTTAGTGCATCTGCCCCTAATCCATACACGGTTTCTGTGGGAAATGCAACAAGCTTACCCGCTTGTATAAATTGACTGGCAATTTTAATTCGATTTGAAATATTCATTATTCACCTTTTAAGTGTGTGGTCAGAAATCTAAATTTTTAATTGAGAAGATTTATCCATGACTTGTTTTTTTAGTTCTTGTTTGTATTGAATAATTTTTTCTCTAAGAGAATCATCAGACACCGATATGATTTGAGCAGCAAGAATTCCAGCGTTTTTTGCCCCATTCAGTGCTACTGTTGCAACAGGAACACCTGAGGGCATTTGCAATATTGATAGCACAGAATCCCATCCATCAATGGAATTACTTGACTTTACCGGAACACCAATAACAGGCAGTGGTGAAATTGCTGCGATCATGCCAGGTAAATGCGCAGCACCTCCTGCACCGGCAATAATCACTTTAATTCCTCGTTTATGAGCATTTGATGCAAAATCGTAAAGTTTTTCGGGAGTTCTGTGAGCTGAAACTATATCAAGCTCGTATCCGATACCAAAATGATCCAACATTTCAGTTACTTGATTCATAATAATCAAATCTGAATCTGATCCCATCACGATACTAATTACTTTTTTGTCCATGATTTCACCTTTATCAATTTTTTTACTTGTTCTGCTTTATTTAGCGCATCTTCTAATGTAGAGGAGAGTATTGTTATATGTCCCATTTTTCGATAAGGTTTTGTTATTTTTTTACCGTATAAATGAATCTTGACTCCTTCAATTGCCATGCTTTCTGTTAAACCTTCATAGACAACAGGTCCTTCGAAACCTTCAGATCCGAGAATATTAATCATTACTGAAGGTAGTTTTATTTTTGTGCTACCTAAAGGTAAATTTAGAATAGCGCGTAAATGTTGCTCAAATTGAGATGTTATAATGCTCTCTATAGTGTGATGCCCACTGTTATGAGTTCGAGGAGCTATTTCATTGACAAAGATATTTCCATGTAAGTCTATGAAAAACTCAACTGCAAGTATTCCTTCCATATTTAGCATTTCAATGATCTGGCTTGCATAGCGGATCGCTTTTTCAGATTGTTCTGAGTTGATTGAGGCAGGGCAAATTAATTTATCAACAAGATTTGCTTTAGGATCAAAGAGCATTTCAACTACAGGATAACATTTGATTGCTCCTTTTTGGTTTCTTGCCACAATAACAGAAATTTCTTTTTGAATATCAATACATTGCTCAACAAGAGATGGTTCTTTAAATAATTTTTTACTATCATTTTCGTCACGGATTACTGAAACCCCACGTCCATCATATCCGCCTTTTCTCAGTTTTTGAACAAAGGGATATTGTAACAGACCTGTATCAATCTCATTGATAATGTCTTCACTTGAAGTATATGTCTTAAATGTAGCACTTGGAATATTGTTTCTTAAGAAAAATTCTTTTTGTAAACCTTTATCTTGAATTAATTCCAATATCTCTGGATCTGGGATAACTTTAAGTCCATCATTTTTAAGTTGCTTAAGTGCTTCTATATTAATATTTTCAATTTCGAATGTCAGAACATCAACCTTTTTCCCAAATTGATATACATCATGATAGTCTAAATGATTTCCTTTTACATAATGAGAAGCAACACTACCAGCCGGACAGTTATCATCATTGTCTAAAACATAGGTTATGATATCCCATTTGCTTGCTTCCTGAATCAACATTTTTCCAAGTTGACCGCCAGCAATAATTCCCAATTTTAAATTTGAGGTTACTAATCTTTCCATTTTTTTCTTTCTCTTTTTTACTGTTTGATGTTTTAAATTTCCTAATATGAGAGCTTTGAATTAGAAGAATTAATATTTTAATGATTGAGTCTTTTATTATTCGGCATTTACAGCTTGAACCGAGCCGGATTCATGACTAATTCAAAGCCCTCAATATTCGATGAATATGATTTGTAATTTTTTAGATCTATTTTAAGTCTATCCATAATTTCATTATAGACAGATCTCAAAAATCAATTTTGTAAAATTTCTGTCAATAGTTTGTTTGATTTGATTTTTAAAGAGAGAGATTCATTGTGGACTTCTCTTTTTTATACAAGATATTGCTTGAAAAGTAAAATTTAGAGAGTTTTAAAATTGTAGTTCATCGGTTATGAAACTAATCAACTTGTTGATTCTTCGTGTGATTTTTTATGATAAATCATATCTTATGTTGACAGAATTTTATAATATGTTATACAGTGACAATGAAAGAGAGGGTTTATGAAGAGATTAATATATATTCTGTTATTGGTAATCATCCCTATATTGTGTTTAGCAGAGACCCGAATGGTTGCAGAATGGGAACCTATGATTGGTTCAATTATTCGTTGGCCTTTGGGTATTCCGCATTCACTGGCTATTGAGTTAGCTGAAGATGATTCACTCTTTGTAATCGTTCAGAATACAGCTCAAGAAAATTCTGCGAGGGGACTATTTAATAATATTGGGCTTAATTTGAATAATGTACGTTTTATATATGCAGAGACAAACTCACATTGGACAAGAGATTGGGGACCACATTCAGCTTTTGTAAATGGAGAATATACAATTATTGATCCAATTTTTGATGGATATCCATGGGTGCCTGGAAGAATTAGAGATTATGATGAAGATGATCTGGTTAATGTTTATCTGGCAAGTCAGATAAATGCAAATTTAGTCAGTTTTCCAGCATATCTCACCGGGGGAAATTTTATGACTGATGGATATCGATCTGCATTTTCAACGCAACTAATGTTAGATGAAAATTTGCCATTATATTCTAATGATGAATTTTTTCTTTTAAGTTCTAATGTTTTAGGAATTTCTAATTATCAGATAAGTCTTAATCCTGAATTGTATGGAATTCAACATATTGATTGTTGGGCGAAACTGCTTAATGAGCAAATTGTTCTTGTAAAAAAATTAGATGCAAATCATCCAGAATATGCAAGAGCTGAGAGTCTTGCTGTATTTTTTGCTAATCAAAATAATGTATTTGGTAATCCTTACAGAGTGAAGAGAATTCTCTGCTCTGATTATGATACTGACGAAGCTGCTGCTTATACTAATTCGTTGATCTTGAATCATAAAGTATTAGTCCCTCTATTTGGCATTCCTGCTGATTCTCTCGCTTTGCAAACTTACAGAACTCTTATGCCGGGCTATGATGTACAAGGCTTCTATTACTCATCATGGTATTATTATGATGCTTTACATTGCAGAGTTATGGGTATAGCTAATAGAAACATGCTAAGAATAGAACACAACCCACAAAATTCATATCACAGTATTGATAATACGATTACATTGAATGCTTGCATTAAAGCATACAGTGGAGCAAGTATTAACTCAGAAAATGTCAAATTACACTATCGTAAACAAAGTGAAGATGAATGGTTTGAGATTATCATGCAAACAAATGGAGAAAACCTCTTCAGTGCTGATATTAATGATATTTCTAATGAAGAAGTGATAGATTATTATTTTGAAGCAGAAGACATGCAAAACAATCATGCCTTTTTGCCTGTCAATGCACCTCATTCGAGCTTTAACAGTATCGTTTATACTTTTGTTTCAAATCATGATATTTATAAACCTCAGAATGTTCTTTCAATATATCCCAATCCTTCCAAAGACTTATTGCATATTTCGTTTATTTCTGAAAAACACGCAAAATATAATATGAGTATTTACAATGTTAAAGGCCAAATAGTTTTAAAAACAGATGTACCTTCCGAAAAATTTAGTATAAATCTCAATGAATTAAATATTAAATCTGGAGTGTATTTTCTAAAAGTCAATGGGAAGGGGAATGAAAAGGTTAAGAAGTTTCTGTATATCAAGTAGTTTTAAAATCTTAACTTACTGCATACTTTATCTTGGTTTTGAATAAAAGCTATTGTTTTCTTGATAATAATAATCAATTTTATTCTGCATTATTCATATCAACAAATCTGATTAAGTTTTGAGAGATATTGATCAAAGTGTCAATGAATCCGATTTCCTCTGGGAATCCATTTACTGTAATTGTTGCTTTTTGGTTTTTTACTTGAATATCAGCTCCTGAAGGTAAATTTATGATTGATTTAGTAAAAATAGGATTGCTTTTGAACTGCTCAATATAATTATTATTCAATCCTTTTACAACAAATCTTGAGTCGAGTTCTGGTATTTGGAAAAGAGTAGAATCACTATTATATAAGAGCTCTTTTGGAGATGCTGTTCTTTTAAAACTTGTTTTTTCTTGAATTCTGAAGTCTAAGGTATTAGAAGATTTAATTGGAAAATCAATGCATGTCATCTCTCCGCCACCCTCAGCACTTGAAGTAGATTTATACATCGGTGTTATACGGAATTGTTTGTCATTCAAACAAATAATTAACTGTGTTATACCAAACGTAGATTTTTTAATGTATGCATTATATTTGTTACTTGCCTCTTTAAAAGTATTCAAAATTTTACTTCTGTCTCGACGGTTTAGAAAAACAACAACAAGTGTTATTATGAGAACTATGATAAAGATGACAATTTTAAAACTCAATTGATCCTCCTTAAAAGTTATTTCTCCTTATCCCATTATGAGTGTTTTGAATTAGAGAAAAGACGATTTCAAATTTATTGAGTCACCTATTCATAGGCATTTACGGCTCGAGTCGAGCTGGCTCCATGACTAATTCAAAGCGCTTGTATTGAGTATTTGATTATAGGGTATTTTTTTAACATCAATCACTTATTTTAATAATAAGATTCTTTTAATTAATGTTTGCTGAGGTGTTTTAACCTGATAGAAATAAATCCCTGAACTGACGGGATTGTGTTGAATATCCTGAGCTGTCCAATTAATAGTATGTTTTCCTTTAGGAAATGTTTCTTTAGCACTTTGATAGACTAATTGTCCTTTGATGTTGAATATCTTGATTTGAACAGGTGCTTGCTCTGGCAAATTGAAACTCAGTTTACATTGTGCATTGAAAGGATTTGGGTAAGAGGAAATGCTTAATTTTTCGGGGATTTCGATGTCTGGATCGACTGAATTGGGAAAGAATGAGCTGTTAATTAACGCAGATGCGCAATTTCTTAAAAATGCCCAATTATCCTCAAAGTCTCTGAAGAAAGATGATGTACCGCTCATGATTAGTCCTCCACTCTCTCCAACGATATGAGCCACGATAAAGGGGGTGTCCTCTGGAGAACCGTAAAGGTATGATATTCCATAATTTAGCGGGTCATTTATACTCAATGTAAAGAAACTTTCATGCAAATCAAATGAGCTTACACCATTAAAAACTGTTTCTGAAATGAAATTGGTATAGGGGAGAGGTAAGCCATTTTCTGCCCAAATCAAATTTGAGGGACTCACACCAAAGAAAGAATTATCTCTTGGATTGATTTGATAATATTCATCAGCGACGCCATATTCGTGGATTTTAAATGTGTTTTTAGATTCAGGCTGATAATGTCTCCCTGGGAGATCAATCGTTTCTCTTTCAGGTAAATTTGTGATATTTGAGAGCATTACCCATAAAAGACGAAGTGCTTTTTCTGGTGCGGGACTGCATTCATAAGGAAGCAGTCGCTCATAAGTTTCCTGAGAAAGTCTATATAACCCGAATAACTCATTTTCTTTTTGGTAAGCTCTAAAAATGAGATCTTCAACCCAAGGGTATTGATGGATCAGTTGATGACATTCTGCATTGGTCATGCCCAGATTTTTTGCTGTATGCATCCATTCTTTTTTCATGAGTGTGATGAGTTCAAATGTTGTAATATTCGTCCAATGATTGGTTTCTTCCGTTTTATTTGCATTGATTTCAGGTAAATAGGTATATTGAAGCTGATGATTATGATAACGAATGAGATAAAGGTCAAAGATAGGATCTGAGATTTTGTTTTTTACAGAAACATGATCGTTACTGATATTAAAGTGAAGAAAGTTCATTGGGGTTTTTAAGGCGCCTTCATAGACGATTTCATTGTCAGCGTTTACCTTTACAGGATGATTTAACCATGAAATGCTTTCCTGATTAACCTTTGGTAATGGCACGCCATAAGTCAGTCTTCCTGGAAGAGAGACTTTAAAATCAACGAACAACTCATCTTCAGAGTAGAAATGAACAAAAGGTTTATCGACCATTGTATTCCCATAGTTTAGTAAATTGAAAAATCGAAGTCCTTGATCAAAGCTTTCTGATAGCGCTTGATGATCTAAAAACGAATAATCAGGCGGATTCCCAATAAGAGCAAAATATGAACGGTCATTGATTCTTAAAACCATATCATAGGTATTTAAATCTATCAGATTATTTGGGGTTTGAGCTGACTGAAATAAACCTGTACCGTAGCCAATCACAATTTGTACGTCACCTTCAAATGCCAGAGTAATTGAAACAGTATAGTTATTTCCCGAAAGCGAATCTGCATGGATTACACCCTGATACATGGTACTTAGAATTCTGCCCTGAGGATCAGCGATAAAGCCAGAATATCCGCCTTCTAAATCATTTTCCAGGTAGTTTACTTTGACATACAGACTCACAAGAGTATCTGGAAGATTGATTGTATAGCTGAGTGTTTGGTTGCCTGATTGAACTTCCTGTTGTAAAATTTGGCTAATAGGGAGATTATCTTTGTTAAGATAGTTGATTTCATAGTCAGGGAAAATTGCAGAAAAATCAATATCAACAGGCTGATAAATATTACTCAGCGTATAATCTGCGCCATGGATGGCATCAACAAGTATTCTTGATTGTGCATAAGTTAAGATGCTCATTATACAAATCAATAGACAAATGGCATATCTTTTCATGTGCTCCTCCAAATAATAAAAAAACAATTATTACAGAGATTTTAATTTAGGTCAAGTAAAAAGATAAGCGTTTTAAAAGATTTTTAAAATATTTGTTTTAACCAGTAATGAAGAAACTTTTGATAAATCAGTGAACATTTTAAATTAAGTAATTAATTATGTTAAAAATGCTTGACTATGTAAATATTAAAATTATTAATTGATAAAAAAGGAGTATAATATGAAAAAAGCTATGTTTATTATTTTATTACTTGCAAACATTATGTCTTTGATTGCGATTGAGAAATGGGATCATTGGGCACCATTAGTAGAAAATACTTCAATTGTTGCTAACAAAAGTTTATGTGTTAATGATTACAAGATTTTCTTATTTAAAAAAGCTATAGGCAAAGAATTTGATTTATTAGTCAGGGTTTTAGATCCAAATAATCAAGAGATAACACCAGAGGAAGGTGTGTTGATTGACCACTCTACAGAAATTGAAAGTATTAATCAATATGAATCTCCTAATAATAAATCACTATTAACCTGGATTTCAAAACAAAATAATCAATATCATCATTATGGATTAATGATCAATTATGATGGGTCATTTTTTTGGCCGTCTCCAGTCATTTTGTCACAGAATATGTCGTCAATTTCTTATATAAATATGCAAGTAGCATTTTCTGATAATGGATCCTTCTTTATGTATCATTCTAAAAATGACAATAGATTAAGAAGAATTGGAGTTTCAGGAAATGTATTATGGCAAGTACATCCAAACATTTACGGTCCTGATTCACAACATAAGATAATTTTTATGAACGATATACTTTATTTATTCTATGAGAATAATGGTGTAAGTGTATCAAGATATTCTCCAGATGGATATTCTATTGGGCCACTCTATAGTATTGTAAGTGACTCTTATCTTGTTAAATTTAAAGTAATTAGCTTAAATAGTAAGATCTTTGTTGTTTGGAATGAATATGGGTCAGATGCATTAAATATTACAGCTAGAGCTGCCAACTTAGGAGAAATAGCTTCAACATCTTTGACTACATTCTTGCCATATTCTTATGAACTTTTATTAAACAATGGGAATTTTTATTTATCTGGAATACCAGTAGAAAATGAGAATCGGATTGAACTGATTAAATTTGATGATACGTTACAGATGATTTATGAAGATCCAATATGTGTTGGTGAATTTGACAATATTGATTCTTATACGTGTGCGACAATATCGAACCAAATTGTCTTTCAGGTCAAAGTTAGTTATGTTGAAAATGCTTCAGCTTTTCAAGTGATTTCTGAAAATGATTCAACACTTTTCAATACATCAGGTCCTTTATATGGTACAATTTATAATGATATTGAGCTTTTTGGTAAGTTTGGTAATGATTATTTAATTTCATGGATATCTCCAATATCTCAATCAATTCAATTGAATGTTTTAAGTAATACGGGATTTGTTTTAAATGAGAATATCAATATTGATTCTTACGAATCACCTGGAATTCAAATAGTAGAACATTTTAGGAGTGGTAATCTATTAATTTCTTTAATTCTTTTTGAAACAGATTCAGAGTATTCTCTTCGTGTTAAAAGATTTGATATCAATGGAAACTGTTTAGACTTATCTGATCAAGTAATTTCAACCTCAACAGATTATTTCCGTTTTAAAGCGCATATGACAGAAAATGGTGAGATTTTGATCGCCCTTTATGAGACAGATATTACCTATTTTAAAATTTTGGATGATAATGGAAATCTAATTCCAGATTCAGTAAACATTAATTTGAATGTTAATTTTTGGGATATGTCATTTACCAACATTAATGGCAAGACATTGATTCACTGGAATGAGTTAGGTTCAAGCTATTACATTAAGTTTGAAAATCCATATCAATACTCTCTTGAACCAATATTGATCACAATGCCATTCTTGAACCGTATAACAAATAGTTTAGGAAATGCAATAACGTATTGTGATAGTTTAAAAAATTTGTATTTTTGTTTAATTGATGATAATTTCAATATACTAAATGGCTATAACTTCCCGTTTGTTGTTGCAGATTCA
This sequence comes from uncultured Candidatus Cloacimonadota bacterium, assembly GCA_964573665.1. GTDB lineage: Bacteria > Cloacimonadota > Cloacimonadia > Cloacimonadales > WRIO01 > JAGOCT01. The sequence continues at coordinate 13,896 of CAZNKI010000038.1, forward strand.
GTATCTTCTGCAATTCTACGCAAAGAGGGGGATACTTATTACATTTTGATGAATAAATATGATTTTATTTCTGATCAGTATTTTGTACAGAAATGGAATACTGAAGGCGTCCATTTTGAAGAGCCAATTCACTTAAATATTGAAAACTACATATATGACTATCATTGGACATTCTGTGGATCAAAAATTTTTATGTATTATTCTGATCCTCAGAATAATAATTATGTGTTTAAATGCTTAAATGTAGGGGATTCCGATATAACATTGTTATGGGAAAGGACATTAGCAAGAGAACAAAACTCCTATATTCAATGCATTGCAATTAATAATCGATTAGTGTATATGAAGAAAAGATATAGTTCAAGTTATATAGCAATTCAATCTTTTAATGATGATGGATCTTATTTATACAATAATCAAGGTTATAGTTTTGAAGTGCAATCAAATTATAATCCTTACATCAAGTTAAATCACATTAAAGATAATTATTTTGCTATTGAATTTTCAGATTCCGATGGTTATTTTTTTAACTTGTATTCCTTGGATGAAAATTCTTCTGATACAAACGAGATTACTAATAATCATCAAGCAATCAATATTTATATTTATCCAAATCCATTTAATCCAGTAACGAATATCTCTTTTGAGACTAAATCTAAAGGGATTACTAGAATTGATATCTTTAATGTAAAAGGACAGAAAGTGAAGACAATCCTCAATGAAACGATAGATAGAGGTAATCATATTTACCAGTGGGATGGGACTGATCATAACAGAAATATATCTTCAGGAGTTTATTTTTGCAGGATAAAAACAGAAAACTCTGAAATGACAAAGAAGCTAGTATTGATAAAATAGTAATAACAAGCGATAAACTGCTAATTTATTGATATTATTCAGGCTTAACTGTCATTGATTTGAAAAATCATTATAAGATATAAATTAAGACGCTCTGAATCTATTTCTGTCGAATTGTCTAATCGTATCGATAAACAGCTTGTCCTTCCAAAATTTAAAGGGAGTTATGTATATTTTCAGTATTAAAGCTTATTTCAGCATGAGCATCTTTTTACTGAATGTTTGATTCCCTGTTTTAATATTATAGAAATAGATACCTGAAACTATGGCTTTGTTAGAATCGTTCAGACCATCCCATTTGATCTGATGTTTACCGGTTTGCATTTTTTCATTGATCAGAGTTTTTACTTTTTGTCCTTTGATATTATAAATACATAGTTCAATATGGTGTTCAGATTTTAAATCAAAAGAGATTGTAGTATTAGGATTAAAGGGATTTGGGTAATTTTGATAGAATTTAACTGCTTTCATAATTTAAGATGTCTTTAAATGAGGTTTTTATAGAAGATGATTATTTGTTTTTTTTTGCACCATTCGCTTCAAGATATTCAGATATTGAGGATATTTTTTTTCTGTTAGAGGCATCTAAAGGCGTTTCATTATTGTTTTTGCTGATTGCATTTATATTGACTCCCTTTTGAAGAAAATACTTTGCATATTCTAATTTTTTTTCGGGAAACCCTTCTAAAATTACATAATGTAAATATGAATATCCCAAACTATTTTTTGGATGATTCTCAATATCTAAAGAGGCTCCATGATTGAATATATAATCAAAATCTACCGTTTGATGGTCTTTTTTTATCATACTTACAAGGAAGAAATCTGGTTCTTTAATTTTTCCACCGAGATTTATAAAGTGTTTGACATTGTCAAAGTGCTTATTTAACAATTTTGCATCAATATCATTAACACTAACTTTTTTGGTTAAAAGTAAATTAAGTAATTCTAACTGATCTTGTTGTTTTTCAATTATAGATAAGCGGGGAATAAAAATGTAAGGATCTACATTGTTTTCAATAGCAAGATTGATCATTTCATTTGATGCATTATATACAAAATTAGAATTTTTCTTGAATGCATCAGATAGATCATCTCCTTTTGATATGAGTATTTTTGTTAGATTAATGTAGTTTTTGTCTGCTGCCAATTCTATTGTATTTTTACAATTTGCACCTTTCTCAATCATATAAATTGCTAAAGGTTCAACATTACCAATTCTATCCAGCATCTGCTGATGTCCAGAAACTTTATTCAATAAAGAGATTAATATGTTCTCATTTTTTTTATTTGTAGCATTTAAGTTAGCTCCATTATCAATAAAGAGTTTCAGCATTTGTTCAGTTTTATCAAAACTTTCAGAATAACTGTATTGGTTTATGATAATATGTAATATGTCATCAGGCCATTTTACTTTTTCTTTGATCAAAAATGATATGATTTTTTGTGATGAATTTCGTGTTGCCATAGAATATAGATATTTGCTATAATTATTGAGATTTAGATAGAAATTGACTTGCAGGTTCTGTAGTTCTTTATCATCATCATTTTTAAAAATTTCAGAATATTTCGAGTTAATAATTTGTCTTAGTTCATCAATATAATCTGCTCTAGGGGTACCTGCAATTCTTTCATCTTCATAAAGATTTCTATAAAAAGGTAGTCCATCAGAGTCAATTTGATAAATAGAAGCACGTTTAGAAATTAGGAATTCAGTCATGAAATTTTTATCAGAATTGTCATTTGCCACTTCTTCAGATAAATGTAATAACAGAACATCTTTATCAAATAGAGTTTTTACATCATCAACATCTTTTAAATGGTTTTTTAATTGGTTTAAATCATTATTTTTAATGGCATTTAGAACTAGTTCTGATTTGTCTTTGTCATTTTCTTGTATTTTTGAAATTTCTTTTGTTGTTTTTTCTAATACTTGTTTTCGATTTAGGGTCGGTTTTTTAATATTGATACAAGCAGGTATAGAAAAAATAATATACAATGTGACACAAGCAAAATAAAGTTTTTTCATTTGAATCTCCTTCGTTTTATAGATGACAAAAACAAAAAACTCCAGATTGCTCTGGAGTTAAAATGGTGGGCGTTGAGGGACTTGAACCCCCGACCACTTGCTTGTAAGGCAAGCGCTCTCCCAACTGAGCTAAACGCCCTATGTAAAAAATTTATAATTACTGGTCGGGGTGAGAGGATTCGAACCTCCGACTTCTTGATCCCAAATCAAGCGCGCTAACCGGGCTGCGCTACACCCCGCAGTGTTTTTACTCAGTCACTCTATTTAATTAGCATTAATCCTGAAAGTGCTTTTTGTGTCAAGAAAAAAAATAGTGATTTATTCATCAATGATACAGCGCTTATCTTTAATTGATTGACTGATTAGTAATTAAGAACTAACAACTTTTTAATAATTATGTTTAAATTTGTTGATAAAATGCCTCATCAATTATTGCAGATTGACAATCAGATCATTAAATATGTGTTTTTTTGTGGTATTACTCTTAAAATTTCGATAATTCATCAATAAATTTCTTTCAAACAACCCAGGACATATTTCTTAACAATTGCTTAACAAAATTTACTGCTATTGATAAAGTAATATTTGATGAAGAGCATTCACTTTTTTGTTGTTTATGATAGTTTTAGAACTGTCTTTATTCCCTTTTTATAGGGATTTATGTTAAATTTATGCCTGATTTTAAGCAAAAAATGATGACTTATCCACGACTTATCCACAATTGCTGTGAGTAAATCTAACTTACTGTCTAATTGATAATTGCGAATTTTATTCGATGATTTACGTGATTCGCTTTTATGAGCAATGTGTATAACCCTGTGGATAACTTTTTTTGAGAATTAATCAAGTCATATAAATTAATGAAATGCTCACCTTTTTCAACATTTTTTAACTCATGTTGCACAAGTAAATCACCAGAAATGGTATAGATAGAAATGTTAATTTTTGGTAAATCTGACTCTTGAATCCATCTGATTTTTGCAAAATTTAGATTGTTAATTGGATTTGGTGTGATAAAAGCATTAAATTTTTGATCTGTCTTTTTTTCATAAGAAACACTAACTGCTTCAGAAATATTACCTGCTTCATCGACACTTTGAATCGTGATAGTTGCAGAGAGAATATTTGGATCGAAGGTATATGAAAAAGATTCATTAGCCCGCTGTTCACTATGCAAGATAGAATTATTGTGATAAACGTTGATTTTATAGCTCAATGGGCATGGATCGATTGGTTTTGACCATGATATATAGAGTGTGTTTAAAATGTGTTCAGATTTGATATTTTCAACACTCTGAGGTTTTCTATCGTCTGGACCAAAAGAGTAATTGATAAATCTGCCAAAGCCAACTTCTGAGAAATCCAATTGATGATACTTTAGACTATAGACAGATTCAAACAAATCTGCATATCTGGGATACCAAATTGTCGGATATCCATAAACACTCATATTGATGGCTGAAACGGCGATTACAGTACTATCGATTTGATTTAGAAGCGGATTGTTTTCTTTATTTGCCTGTTTTTCATAGATCAAATCAAAACACTGTTTGATATCAACATCACCCAATATTCCATTAAATTCAAAGCATTGAGCTCTTGCATTGACATATAAGTCCTGAGCGCTTTCTAACGCATGATCATTTGAGAACTCGCTCAGTTGTTCCATTAGCGCAGAAAATTCAGAAGTTTTGATTGTAAATGCACTTACTTCAAAATAGAGATTTCCTGTAAGGTTTTGAGAACCACCGTAAAAATAAGAGTCAGTATAAATTTGAGGTATTTGTTTAAAAAAATCTTCTTCAGTCGGATAGCTATTCCATTCATTAAGTACGTCATTCCATGGGAATCCCTGTACAGGGACTTCTTTTTGCGAGGCGATGAAATAGTCCGTCCAAAGATAAATCTCACCAGTAGTTTCTAATGAACCCATATTGCATGCATCCATTAAGATGAGCTGGAAATGATGCCCGATTTTTTCCAATGCGTATTTAAGATCGCCATCAGCAATACTGATTGCGGAATTAAACTCATTATCTGTGCATATATATTTTGAAGCAACATCATCGTTTTTGTACCAGCCATTACCATGAGACCACAAGACGAGCGCACTTTTATCGCCTGGGTATTTTTTAAATCCCCAGCTGACAAAGTCAATCAGCGTTTGTTTATCACCGCTGTTCACAGAACCGTATGTTTTTATTGTATTTGAAACGATATAAGGCGTTTCATCTTTTTTAATGAGTAATATCTCTGCGCCAGGTGTGTTGCTTTCAGCAGGATGGTCAATAAAAACTAGCACATTCATGTTATCCTGAAGACCTTCTTCAAGTTGATTGATATCTTCCAGTGCATTTTGATACAGTCCATTATCTGATGCCATATAAATGAATAATGTCCATTCTTTGGCACATAAGCTGGAAAAGAGAAAAATGACGACAATAAGAAATATTAATCTCAGGGCTTTTTGATCATACATAGCGCTTCCTTATGAAGATTAAGCGATAAGTTCTCTTTTTCATAGTCAATAAGGCATCCATTTCGAAATGCCCGATGACTGATTTCATATTGATCGAAGGTTAATTGAAAGTCAATGAATGAAGCAATCATTTGGGTACTCTTTACTTTAACTGGGATGGCATTCTTTGTTTGAGTTTCTGATGATAAAAATCCACTTTCTGACCGAAACAGCAATAACACTTCATCCCCTTGTTCATGATCTTCTTCAGAATCAACTGTAAAAATATAATCTGATACAGTAACAAGATAGTCTTTTTCATTTTTCTGAACAATCTTGCCAGACAAACGATTGGGAATGCCAAGAAAATCAGCCGTAAGTATATTTTTTGGGAAACGATGCAATTGTTCTGCCTGATCAAATGCAATCATTTTTCCCTGATGCATAATTCCAATGTAATCAGCAAGATAGAAGGCTTCATTTTGATCATGCGTGACATATATTGCGGTAAGGTTCAGATATCGAATGATCTTTTGAATTGTATTTCTCAGTCGGTCTCTCAAATTCTCATCCAATGCCGACATTGGTTCATCAAAGAGAATGATTTCAGGCTCTGAAGCCAGAGTTCTGGCAATCGCTACTCTTTGTTTTTCGCCCCCCGATAATTGATATATTTGTCGTTTTTCATATCCTTTGAGTTCTATCAGATCAAGGAGTTCTGTTACTTTATGTTTTATCTGAGATTTACTGTATTTTTTGATTTTTAAACCAAATGCAATATTCTCAAACACATTGAGATGTGGGAATAGTGCAAAATCCTGAAAAACAATCCCAATCTTTCTTTTATGGATCGGCACCTGATTGATGATTTCGGAATTAACTTTTATGAGCCCTTCTGATACAGGAATGATTCCGCATATTGCCTGTATCAATGAGGTTTTTCCGGAACCACTGGGACCAAGCAAAACCAGTAAATTCCCTTTTTCTAAGGTGAAATTGATCTGATCAATAATGAAATCAGAAAATTCTATCCTCACATTTTCTAATTCAAGATGCATATTACTTAATAATCAAACACTTTTTGCTGACACTTTGTTCGTTATTTTTTAATCTTATGAAATATACGCCAGAAGCAAGTGCTTTATTGTTCTGATCTGTCTTATTCCAATTAATTTGAATTTCACCTTTAGAATTACTTATAAGTTCTTCTTCGTAAATCAGCTGACCTTTGATATTAAAGACGCTGAGTGTATTTTCCCTGTGTTTGATGTTTTTTGCTGAGATGTTCATCGATTGATTTTGTTGAATTGGATTTGGATAAATGCTGATAGCGATATTCTGAGGTTTAACAGGCTGATTTACATCGGTATCGGTGATCATCGATTGGATAAATGGATTGATAAACTGAGCTAAAGAATTGCTTTGCATATAGTAGAGCGGAATTCCTGACAGTGCAAAATTATGATTGTAAACGATCACAGGGCTGTTTTGATATTCAGGATTACCAGTGAATTGAGCGGTATAGACAGGATTTGCAACATTTGGGAAAAGATATACAGACGGGAACAAACCATTCCAAGAACTATTGAGTTTTTCTGGATCAGGGACAAGGTTTGGGTATAAATTACTTTCAGCATTGATAAATGTTGCGGAATTAACGGGAAGTTTTGACGTGATGCCTAATCGATTAAGTAATCCAGAATTTGTTATTTTTTCTGCAGTTTTCCAACCAGAGATGAATAATTTCCCTCCTGCCATGAGATAGGACAAGAAAGCTGATTGAGTTTCTTCTGTAATTGTTGATGATAAATTATCATCGTCATGCCAGTATATATAAGAGTAATTTCGCATGGTGTTGATTGTTGGCAAACCCTGAGATGCACAGTCCCATGAACTGAAATTAAAGGTAAAGATATTTGTATAAAAATCATCAACTTGAGCATCTGTTGGATTGAGTAAAGTGCCACTCGCATCTCTGGTTTCATCGACAACTAAAATACCTTGGTCCATTGGAAAATCATAAGCCTGACCACTAAGTATATTTGATGGGCTACTTTCATAATTGTCATCTGATACCGCTTTTATTTTGTAGAAATAGACAATACCATTTTGGGCGGTGATATCTATATATTGTAATCCTGCTACAGCTGTATTATTGATTTTCTGATAAGTACCATTTTCTGATTGAGAACGATAAATATTGAAGGTATTCACTCCCGTCCAATCAGCTAAAGGCTCCCATCCGATGATGATTTGATTGTTTGATGGGAGTAATTCATTGAGATGAGGAACAATCTCTGTTTTCGATAAGCTAAGAATCCAGTTTTTAGGATCCAAAGAGTAGGACTGAACCGCTTGAGTGCCTGTAAAGATTGTTATTGCTCCTGTTGGACTTGAATCCACTAAAACAGAATCGATCCCAGTAGTCGTTTGGTATCTTAAAGGAATTTTGATATAAAACTGATTCTCTGGATCTGATGAAGTTGTTTTTATGATTGATTTTAATGACAAATCATTTTCTGATTTCATGATCATATAGCTAATATGAGGCATACCCTTTTTAAAAATCCACTGATCAAAAAACTGATCAAGATCCATCCCTGAGATATTTTCAGCAATTTCAATGAACTCTGAAGTCACGACGTTTTGATTATGATAAGTAGTGAAATAGGTTTGTAAAATATCAAAGAAGTCTTCATTGCCCACCATTGCACGGAGCATGTGCAGAACAGAAGCTCCCTTTTCATAAACCATTGGATAGAAGTATTCAGAATAGATCGGATCATAGATTGTTCTGTCTCCGTAGGATTGTGCAAAATTACGATAATAATTATGATAAGAACTTAAAACATAAGAACAAAATGCTTCATAACCAAACTTCTCATAACAATACACTGCTTCAGAATATGTCGCAAAGCTTTCTGATAGCCAAACGTCTTTCCAGGTTAAAGGAGTCAGACAATTTCCATACCATTGATGTGCCAGCTCATGAGCAACGACATAATCACTGGACAATGATCCATTCATTAATGATGAGCCGATAGTGGTCATTGTTTGATGTTCCATGGCTGCAAAGGTTGATATATTTGCGACTGCATTTCCATACTTTTCAAAAGGATAGGGACCATAAGCATCAGAATAAATTTGCATCATTTCCGGGAGTTTATTAAACATCGTTTGTGCAACAGTGGCTTGGTTTGAAAAAACAAAGTTTTGCAATGGGATATTATTAAATGTGCCATTCACTTCTACGTATGGTGCTGCGGCGATACTCACCAGATAGGTTGCCATAGGACTTGATCCGATCCAGTGATGTGTTGAAGTATTGTCAGTATGCTGTTCGATGGAAGATCGGATGCCATTACACGCTACTTTCCAGTCTGAACGGATACGAATATGAAGATTGACCAAAGCTTTATCCCATGGATGATCATAACTTGGCCACCAGTTGCGACCTGCATTAGGATCTGAAACAGTAAAGACCTGCTGAGTTAAGAAAGTCATACCATTAGAGTATCCATCATTAGTTAAAACAGGATTCCCATGATATACAACACGTGTACTGAAAAGTTGGCCTGATTGTATGGATAAAGGTATATTGATCAGCCCATTGTTATGAGTGAAATTGACAGGACTATTATTGACATAAACAGAATCAACAGTCAAAGAAACCAGATTGTATTGGATTGAACTCAGATTTTCTTCTGCCATGACCTGAGCATTGACAGCGCCACTGATACTTTGAGCGCTATGATTGATATTGATCCAGATGTCATAGGATTGTACATCAAAACCATGAAGCGAATCTGCTCGTGTTTCATTATTCATTAGCATATTAGGATTGGCTTTAAAAAACTTTGGGTGTGCATTTATTGATGTGATTATAATGAGAATGAATAAAAATATTAAGATCTTTTTCATGAAATACTCCTCTGCTTTTTCATTTTTTCTGCAATTTTAAAATTATTTACAACAACAAAGAGATAGACCAGATCGATTAAAATTAATGTATAAACTGTATCTCTTTGTGATAGTACAAAAGCATAGATAATCAAAGGAATCAGAAGAATGACCACAAGTTTGATGTAAAGAATTCCTTTAAATGCGCCATAACGTTTGATAAAATAACGCGCAATGGGATTGCGTTCATTGCTAAATGTACCAAGTTTGATCACTTTCAGTGTGGATACGGCATCCAGATAATTTAGTATCAGGAATACTAATAAAATAATGATAAAACCAATAATCATATTTACTCTCCAATGAGTATTTTTATATGATGATCGATTTATGTCAAATGAAAACTATGAAAGAGTATAATCATTAAAATTATAAAAAGAGAAATTCAATTTGACAAAAAGTTATATTTTATATGATTGATTTGATGAATTTAGCAAATTCATGAAATGACAATGAAGCAAGAGGTATGGGTGTTATTTCATTATTTTAAATTGTTTCTTTCATGGAAAACAGGAATATTAAGCCGATCGATTATTCCAGAAGATTTATCTATAGAATTGAGCAATCAGTGTAATTTTTTGTGTAAGTTTTGCGTTCATTCAGATGAGTCTTATCAGAAAACCTTTCAATATCATGAGATCTCTATTGATCAGCTTGATTTAATTTTTCAGCGCATAAGATCAGCAGGCATTAAAACAAAGGTGATTCATTTTAACTTAGGAGGAGAACCTTTTCTTTATCCCAATTGCAATAAAGCATTTAGTACTGCTTATCAGCATGGTTTTCGAAACATCATATTCTCCTCAAATGGCTCTTTGCTTAGTAATGAAGCTTATCAATCATTATTTTATAAAGATGATTTATATTATGATGTTTGGATTGATTTTTGTGCTGATGCTCAATATTTTGAAACAGTGAGAGGATTTCCTGGATCATGGGCATTGATAAAAAACAATGTCATGGAGATTCTTTGTCAATCTAATAATCCACATCTTAAACTTCACATGACAGATATTACAAGTTTTCAGCACAATGATAAAGAATATTTAAAGCATCAGTTTGAAAAGCTAAAGCAACTATTTCAATCTTTGGATCATATTTCTTTTCATCAAAGAGTATTTCATAATGCAACAGGTTTTTTAAAATCAAATAAAGCAGTCAGTAAAAACAGGAAAATTTGTCCGCATCCATGGGCATCACTTGTAATTGCAGCCAATGGAGATATTGTTTCCTGCAGCAGAGACATCACCCATAAAACTGTTTTGGGAAATTTGCTAAATGATGATTTACTAAAGATTATCAAAAGTACAAACTATCAAAATTTCCGAAAACAGCACCGAAGAAAAGATCTGAGTCAAATCTCAGCCTGCAAAGATTGTGACTTACCATTTGATAAAAATAAAATGAATGTCAAACACTATATGAATACTTTTCTGTATCGTTTAGGTGCAAAATCTAAAAGAGCAAAATAGGGAATATGGATTTCAGATGAACAAGATTTTACAACAAAACGAATATTTTGCATATTTTTTGTTGACCGATCAACCTTTAACAATTAATTTATCATTAACAAGATGATGAAGGATAATATATGACTAAAAAAGTTTGGATTTTGTGTGTTGTGGCTCTTATAACACTTTGTGCATGCTCGAAAAAAACTGAAACGATCAAAATTGGTGTCTCTTCAAATTACTACCCTTTTAATTATCTTGATTCAGATAAAAACATTGCGGGATTTGAAATTGATATGATTAATGCTTTTTGCAAAAAATATCATTATAAAGCTGATTTCGTTCAGGAAAGTATTCCTCATTTACTCAAAAATCTCAAAGACAAGCAGCTTGACTTTATTGTATCATCATTGACTTTTACCGAAGAACGCCAGAAATTATTCGCAGTTTCTGAATTTTATTATGATGCAAATCAATTAATTGTCAGCTTGCCGGATTCTGCTTATCAGATTCAGTCTATTGATGATCTGAGTCCATATAAAGTTGCAATATTAAAAGGCAGCAGTTCCCAGTTTTTGATGGATCAGGTGCTTCAGGAACAGGATAATTTTAAGGCAAAAAGAATAATCAGAACCTCTTCATATACAGATTTATTAAAAACACTAAATGATAAAAAAGCAGATCTGGCATTTATTGATCAAAGTTTATTTGATCATTTTCAAAAAGATTATATGTTGACTTCTGTGCATCCAGTACCTACCAGTGAACGATTTTGTGTTTATCTTCCCAAAGATACTCACTTGAAGAACAAATGGAATCGATTCATAAAGAAGTTTAAGAAATCCAAGGAATATAAAGCGCTTTTACAAAAGCATTTTTTAGAAATTGATGAAAAGGCATAAAATGGATATTCATAAAATATATCAAATTCTTGGAGAACATTTTAAAACCGTTCAGACACCTATTATCGACTTAATCAAAGCGCAAACAGATGATCCCTTCAAAATTCTTGTAGGGACAATTCTTTCTGCCCGAACAAAGGATGAAACTACTTCTCAAGTCGTTACTCGTCTATTTTCCAGGGTTTCTTCACCTGATGAATTAGCGCAACTCAGTGTGGGTGAAATTGAGAAGTTAATCTTTCCTGTTGGATTTTATCATAACAAAGCAAAGCATCTTAAAGCATTGCCCCAAGCAATTAATGACCTGTTTCAAGGAAAAATCCCTGAAGATATCGATGACTTAATCAAACTGCCAGGGGTTGGTAGAAAAACAGCCAATCTGGTGCGTACGCTTGCTTTTGAGAAACCAGCGATGTGCGTGGATGTTCATGTTCACAGAATCAGTAATCGTTTAGGATATATTAAAACAGAGACTCCTTTTGAAAGTGAAATGGCACTGAGAGCTAAACTGCCTGTAGCACTTTGGGCAAATTATAATTCTTATTTAGTGTCATTTGGTCAACATCTATGCAAACCTATAAATCCGCGTTGCGATCTTTGTCCAATTTATGATGAATGTCAACGCATCAACGTAATAAGTAAATATTCAAAATCAGATAAGATATAGAAGGGAAATATCATGAAGTTAGTATCATGGAATGTGAATGGCTTACGAGCTGTCATTAAAAAGAACTTTTTTGAGTTTATTGAGGAAGTGCAACCTGACATTTTAGGCTTACAGGAAACAAAGATTCAGGGGGATCAGGTTCCTGAAGAGATGAGAAGACTTGATGATCAGTATATGTCTTATTATGATTTTGCAATCAAAAGGGGTTATTCTGGAACTGCATTGTTTTCTAAAATCAGACCACTCAATATCACACGAAGTATCGGAGATCCAAAATTTGAAACCGAAGGCAGAATTGTGTGTGCAGAATATGAAAAATTCTATTTGTTCAATATTTATTTCCCTAATGGTCAGAAAGATGATGATCGTTTACAATATAAAATGGCATTTTATGAGCAATTACTTAAATATGTTGAAGAACTCAGAAAAACGGGTAAACATGTGATCATTTCCGGTGATGTCAATACAGCGCATACTGAGATTGATCTTGCCAACCCCAAAGAAAATGAGAAGTTTTCGGGGTTCTTACCGATTGAACGGGCTTGGATTGATCAACTGATCAGTAAAGGATATGTCGATACATTCAGACATTTTGATCAAAGAACAGAGCAGTACTCGTGGTGGTCATATCGGGCAGGCGCTCGTCCGAGAAATATTGGCTGGAGAATTGATTATTTCTTTGTTAATCAGGAATTTATGCCTTATGTGAAAAATGCCTTTATCCTTCAGGATATTGAAGGATCTGATCATTGTCCTGTAGGTATTGAGATAGAAATTTAAGGTCTGCAGTCTTTACAGGCTTCGTATCCCTGATTTCTTGCATCGATGGTTTTATTGAAATAAACTCTGTTGTTTTTGGGTATCTTCTTTGCCCACTTGCAGTTTGACCGATGAAATTTTTTTGAATTGCTTGAAGCGATATACGCACCACTTTTTAATGTTGAGGTGGGTGTATTGACTTGTTTGACTGATGTCCCGTTTTTCTTTCCCTTGCGAAACTCCCAAGGGGCTTGTGCATGCTGATTTTGCCACAGTCCTGCTTTTTTCTCCCGCGCTTGATTTTCAAGCTCAGCTAAGCTTTCATCTTTGTTATAATCTTTGTAATGCCAGGCGTATCCATTTTTGAGTAATTCTTTATTCAATGATCGACCATCTGGTAAAAACACTTCTGATACTGATCTGCCGTACATATCTTTATTTTTGATATCTACTTTTACAACTTTGTTAAAGACTAATTCAGAAGTAAACTGTTTAGCTTTAGTACCAAAATCCTGATCTTTTTCAGGACAATCCACCGCATAAAGACGAATCTTCAGAGGTGCCCCTTTATACAGGATCTCAATTGTATCGCCATCTTTGACGGCAATTACCTTTCCTGAAACAATTTCGCAGAATAATGAGAGTGATAACAGAAGAAAGAGAATGAGAAAAATCTTTTTCATTATTGCTCCAAATGTGCTTTGATCTTAGGAATAATCGCTTGAATCGCTCTGGCTCTGTGACTGATTTTATTCTTTTCCTGATCACTGAGTTCTGCAAATGTCTGCGTATAATTTTCAGGAACAAATATCGGATCATAGCCAAATCCTGATTGGCCTCTGCTTTGTTCAATAATATGTCCTTTGATCGTCCCTTTAGCTGTGATAACTTCGTCTTGATTGGGAAAAGCAAGTGCCACAACGGTCTCAAACCGTGCGTTTCGATGAGTTTTATCTTGCATTAGTGCAAGCACTTTGTTTACATTATCTGCATAAGTGCAACCTTCGCCAGCATACCGTGCTGCAAAAACTCCTGGTTCGTCATTGAGTGCTTCAATAAAGAAACCTGTATCATCAGCAAGGGCAGGCAGTTGAGTATTATGTGCCACTTCTTTTGCTTTTTTGATCGAATTGCCTTCGATTGAATCCTGATCTTCTTCAACATCTGGCAGATCCGGAAAATCTAAAGCGCAAAGCAAATCAAAATCCAGATCTTTTAGAATCGCCTTCATTTCTTCATATTTATGCTGATTACGTGTGGCTAACACAATTTTCATTTTTTGCTTCCTGATATTTTTTTTAGAAAATCTTTAACTGTATTGATTACTGGATTATTGAGTTTTGTTTGAATTAAATGAGTGATAGAGCGAATCAGTTCGATAACATCACTTTTACCACTCCAGTTATCTTTAATGATTTGTTCATCTGTTTCTAACAATACCTGATCCAAAGCTAATACAACCAGAACCAAATCATCGACATAACCAAGGATAGGGATGAAGTCAGGAATAATGTCAATCGGTAAAACCAGATAACCAAGAATAGAACCTAAAAAGACTTTTCTTGAAGCAGGTACACGTTTATCCATAAAAAGACGTGTAAGCAAAATAAAGAAATCAGGAAGCGCAAATAGAAAATCAGATAATTGGAATTTTCCTGCTTTTCTTGACTTAGGTAATTTATCCCCAAATTTTTTTCGTAATTTTTCGTAAAATTCAAGTTTCTTTGGTTCATTATTAATGATCTTTTCATTAATCTTATTCAAATCTTCTGCATTCATTTCCTGAGCTTTGATTTCTTCATCAGACATATTTCCTCCCAATGATTTTGCTTTTATAAACCTTGAATGATTTCTTTTAATTTATTGAGTTTATCGCTGACTTCAGCTTCTTTTTCTTTTTCTTTTGCTACAACTTCTGCTTTTGCATTGTTGACGAATTGTTCGTTTCCTAATTTTTTCTGAATGACAGACAGTTCCTGTTCGAGCTTTTGGGCTTGTTTTTCCAATCTCTGCTTTTCTGCCTCAACGTCAATCAACCCATCTAAATGAATAAAGATTTGAACATCCTGAGCAACCCCTGCAAGAGAAGCTTTTGGACGGTCAATGCTTATACCAATTTGAGGTGATTTAACTTTTGCAAGTTTCTTCAGATAATTTTGATAGCCTTCATAAAGGGTGCATTGATCCTGATCAGCACACTTGATCGTCACATCAATTTCAAGACCAGGGGCTAGATTGACCTGCTTTCTTAAGTTTCGGATGACTGTGATGGATTCCATGATCAAAGCCATATCGCTCATAATCTTATTGTTGATCATTTCTGGCTTGGAAACAGGGAATTGAGCTATGATTAAGGCTTCTTCCTGCATTGGGAAGAAGTTTTTGATCAGTTGCCAGATTTCTTCTGTGATAAATGGCATGATTGGATGCAATAGTCTCATCGATTGCTGGAAGATGTCCAACAATACCCATTTAGTCGTTAAATGAACCTGAGGATCTGTGTCTGTATAAAATTTTTCTTTTGCTATTTCAAGATACCATGAACAGAAATCATCCCAGATAAACTGCATCAGATTCTGAGCTGCATCGTTAAAACGAAGATTTTCATAATCTTCATGACTCTGCTTGATCACCTGATTCAATCGACTGTATATCCATTGATCAGCAAGATCAAGTTTTATTTGATCTGGACTTGGAAGTCCCTCAATTTTCTCAATATTCATAATCATAAAACGGAAAGCATTCCAGATCTTATTACAGAAATTACGGCCTGTTTCAAGAATCGCATTAGAATAATAAGTGTCCTGACCTTTTGGTGTGTTAAAGATCATACTGAAACGAAGAGCATCAGCACCCACTTCATTGATGATATCAATCGGATCAGGTGAATTACCAAGTGATTTACTCATTTTTCTACCGATTTCATCACGTACTGTTCCATGAAGAAGAACCGTATCAAATGGGATCATATCTTTGAATTCAAGCGTTGCCATGATCATTCTCGCTACCCATAAATAGATGATTTCAGGTGCTGTGATGAGTAATTTTGTTGGCAGAAAATACTTCAAATCTTCAGTTTCTTCAGGCCAGCCCATTGTTGAAAAAGGCCATAACCATGAGGAAAACCAGGTATCCAATACATCATTATCCTGTCTGAATTGAGTATGAGCGCATTTTGGGCAATGATCAGGTGTGTCAGAGCTAACAATCATTTCATTACATTGTTCACAATAATAGGCAGGAATACGATGCCCCCACCAGATTTGACGTGAAATACACCAGTCACGAATATTATTCATCCAGTGCATATAGACCTTTGTCCAGCGTTCTGGATAAAACGAGATCTGCCCATTTTCGACCACTTCGATCGCTCTTTTTGCCAAAGGTTTCATACGAACAAACCACTGATCTGAAAGATAGGGTTCAATTACAGTATCACAACGGTAGCAATGCCCTACTGAATGAGCATGCGCTTCCGTTTTTTCCAAAAGTCCCTGTTCTTCAAGTAAAATCAGGATTTTTTTTCGACATTCATAACGATCGAGACCTGTAAAATCTGCACCAGCATCATCATTCATGCAAGCTTGTTCATCCATGACAATCAATGGCATCATTTGATGACGATTGCCAACTTCAAAGTCATTTGGATCATGGGCAGGTGTGATTTTTACACATCCTGTACCAAATTCTTTATCTACATATTCGTCTGCTACAACTGGGATTGTCCGTT
The DNA here is from genome assembly GCA_964573665.1 of uncultured Candidatus Cloacimonadota bacterium. GTDB lineage: Bacteria > Cloacimonadota > Cloacimonadia > Cloacimonadales > WRIO01 > JAGOCT01. Next base: position 30,710 of record CAZNKI010000038.1, read on the forward strand.
TTGTTAAAGGTAATACAACATGTTTGCCGATTAAATCTTTATAACGCTCATCTTCAGGATGAACAGCGACTGCTGTATCGCCTAACATGGTTTCAGGTCGGGTTGTGGCAACGATTAAATATCCGCTTCCATCTTGATAAGGATAACGAATGTGCCAGAGTTTTCCCTGTTCATCTTCATATTCTACTTCATCATTCGCTAAAGCAGTAATACAACGTGGACACCAGTTAATGATATATTTGCCTTTATAAATCAAATCTTTTTTATAGAGATGGATAAAAACTTCTTTTACGGCTTTGGATAAACCTTCGTCCATCGTAAAGCGTTCATGTGACCAGTCACAGGAAGCACCAAGTTGCTTTAACTGCTCAATAATATGACCGCCTTTGGCTTCTTTCCATTGCCAGATGAGTTTAATCAGTTCTTCTCTGCCGATATCATGGCGGGTTTTGCCTTCTTTAGCGATTTCTTTTTCAACCATATTCTGCGTCGCAATTCCTGCATGATCGGTGCCAGGAATCCATAAAGTTGGTTCCTGTAACATTCTGTGAAAGCGAATCGCAACATCTTGAAGTGTATTATTAAGCACATGTCCCATATGCAAAATACCTGTGACATTTGGAGGAGGAATCAGGACGGTAAAGGGTTTTTTATTAGGATCCTTTTTTGGCTTGAAATGACCGTTTTCCAGCCAATACTTATACCATTTTTTTTCAATTTCATTTGCTGAGTAATGTTTGTTCAATTCCATGTGTTCCTCTGTTATTTTATATAATTTATCTTTCTTAAAAAATGCTGATGAGACCAGAAAGCGATCGGAGGAAGTTCATTCTGTTTGTAGAAAACTGCTTCTGATGCATCATCACCAGGAGCGAGAATTCCACCTTTGACCTTCATTTTAAAGCCAAATGATAATACTCTCAGATAAATCGGTGAGTAACCTGTGTAATAATCAATAAACTGATCGATTTCACCCACTAAACCTGTTTCTTCCTTGAGTTCTTCTACTGCAGCTTCTTCAGGACTCTGCCATAATTCGATATAACCGCTGGGTAATGCCCATTCATTGGGTTTTGGTTCAAATCGTCGTTTGATGAGTAATAGTTCATTCTGATCATTGATGACCACACAAGCTGCCGCTGGGATGGGGTTTTTATAATATATCCATCCGCATTGAGGGCAATGAGGTCTTTCTTTATTCTCTCTGTCTTCTTTGATCAGGAGCTCTGTGCCACACTTTAGGCAGTGTTTAACGCCTTGATACATATTCTTAAAATCTTCCATAAGGTGATATTTTTCAATCTTCTGTTTAATGTCAAGTGTAAAAGTTAAAACTACATATTGTAAGGAAGCACCCTGCTTGCCAATAACACTTCTCTATTTCCGATTTAATTCACAATTCATCACTCACAATTCACTATTAATTTTTGGACGTCCTCGTCCACGAAAACCTGGTCATCCAGAGCGGAGCGTGGGATCTCCCTGATGAACTTCTTGCATCGTTTTTCATCCAAATCAATTTATAGTTACTTTATTTTTAATTTCTCCATTGTAATTCCAATAAAAAACTCTTTCGACCAAATATTTAAATTTTGAGGATCTTTGATAAAAGGGATCACATCCTGTTTTGCTTGAACGAAATCCACAACGGCAAACCGTTCTAAGAGCATTTTCTTCAATTGTTCTTCACTGATACTCTCATTTTGATTCCAATGACCACTTTGTCTCATTCGTTGTTCTAAATTTTTCAAATCAAGTAATGAGTTCCGTGATAAATACCAGAGGTAATCATAAAAATCTCTTCCTTTAACCCGGCTTTCCCACTTTCGCCATAAAACTGCATGAACCTTGCCAGCAAATAATGAAGATTCTGAAAAAACTCTAACAGAAAATGGAACAGGATTCAAATGATACTTAACTTCATAATCAGCTCCTTGAGGAGGATTGATATCAAGTTCAAGTTTGATTTTTAACTGATCGCCTTTATTGACGCCTTTAATATATTTATTTGAAGGACTGATTTTGAGGATATGTATTTCTGTTCCACCTTTTATAAATGCTGATTTTATATTGCTTTGCTCCTGCTTGAGTTTTTCTGTGACTTGCATATCAAATCCAAAAGAAGCAAGTTCATCTTTGATATATTTACAATGATATGCTAAATCGTAATTTGACTGAGGTTCAATCAAACTAAAATCCAAATCTTCAGAAAATCGATTGAGCCCATAGAATATTCTCAAGGCGCTTCCACCATAGAAAGCGGCAGAATTAAAAAATCCTGATCTGTATAATCCAAGTAGGGCAATTTCCTGAACAATTTCTTTGAGTGCATTTTTCTTATCATCAACCGTATTTAAAGAATACTTTTTTAACATGTCTTCAATGGCACTATGCATGACTCACCTCAGATTGAAACCAGGCATTGAACTCTATACAGATGTTTCTTTTGTATAATGGGGCTAAAAGCTTAACTTCCTTTTTATTGAGCTTAAAAAGCAGATCCTGATCGATGCGTAGGTTAGAAAACAAGACTTCTTCAAAACTGGCTTCTTTTCGGTTAATTTTATATAATTGGTCCAATATCGCTTTTTCAGGGCTGGCTATGATAAAGTAATATCCATTTTCATTTACTTGCTTTAAACTTAATGGATATACTGCATTGGGTACATGATAATAATAAAAAGAGGCAATATCTGTATGGTATTCTTTATTTTTGTTTTTGTTAAATGAAGCACATGTGATATTATTCACTTTTTCTGGAATTAACTGATAATAACTTAAAGCTGTTTCGAAAGAAACGTATGAAGGTCCATAAAGGGTCCCTGATATTGCTTTTAAAGAAATTTCTGATTCTGTGCGATCAATGAATAATCCTCTTCTTAACTGTATAATTTGTCTTTGATCTATTAAACGGGTCACTTTACTTCGAGGTGAATTATAATCTGTAAATTCATCCATTAATCCCATACTTGTTTTTATCATAAATACCTCCAGCATGTACAAATATATTATACTTTCTGGAGATGTCAAGATAATCTTTTATCTTCTTTATAATCAATACTGTAAGGCAAGCTACCAGCTTGCCATCGTTGTGCATGCATCCTTGCTTGCACATTTTTGTATCATTTCGTAGGGCAATCTATCAGATTGCCAATAACACTTCTCTATTTCCGAATTAATTCACAATTCACCACTCACAATTCACAATTATTTCCTCTACCAGCTTGCCATCGTTGTGCAAACATCCGTGTTTGCACGTTTTCGTATCATTTCGTAGGGCAATCTATCAGATTGCCAATAACACTTCTCTATTTCCGATTAAATTCATAATTTACCACTCAT
>CAZNKI010000038.1:34151-35840 GCA_964573665.1 uncultured Candidatus Cloacimonadota bacterium
CAGATTGCCAATAACACTTCTCTATTTCCGATTAAATTCATAATTTACCACTCATAATTCATAATTAATTTTTGGACGTCCTCGTCCACGAAACAATTCGTTTTTCATCCAAATCAATTCACAATTATTTGACTCTTCCTGCATTCAGATAAAATCTTCTTTCTTAATAATTCAATTTGTTTCATTCCAATCTTTTCTCCTGGTACACAAATTTCTTTTGCTTGTACAATTATTTCTGCCATGCATTGAGCCTGTTCATTAAGTGAGTTTTCTGTATTCAAATTCCAGATATTTGCAACTAAGACTATTGAAAAATCAGTCAACGGATCATAAAACATAAAACTCAGATATCCAGCGATTGCACCTGTATGTCCATACCCAATGCCTGGAATATATTCTGTACCAAGTCCGTAATACTCTTGATCAGGATTTGAGGAATACCGCATTGTCTCTACAACAGATATATCAAGTCCAGCTTGTCCTTTTTGCCAGGAGCGTACCCATCGATTAAGATCAGCAAGAGTACAAACTACATTTCCAGAACCTTTTGCCGAAGACATATTAAATCGTCTGTAATCATAAAGCAGATTCCCTGACCAAACTTTTCCAGAAATGTAAGGATCAGGAAGCATGCTGGCTGTTGAGGTTGGAAACTGAATCTGATTTAATTGATTGAAATTTAGGACGTTTTCTGACAAATATTCTTCAAAACTTTGATTGGAAACTCGTTCGATAATTTTTGTCAGGAGCATATATCCTGTATTTGTATAGGAATAATCCTGATCAGGGAGGTGATGATAAAGCTGGTGTTGCGAAATAATACCGATGATCCCATCAATCGTAAAAGGATAGTACGGATTGATTTGAGACATATAAGCTAACCAGTTTTGACCCGCATAATTGGCATTTACCGTATCTGGAATTGCGAAATTAGTTAAATCAAAAACCCCTGCTCGATGTTCTAATAACTGTCTGATTGTAATTTGCTGTTTAAACGGAATATTATAATTGTTATCTTCGGGTAAATAGGTAAGATTGGTATTTGGAATTAAATCAGTTAAACGATCCTCTATGTTGAGTTTTCCTTGACTTTCTAACTTCATGATTGCAAATGCTGTAAATGTTTTTGTATTACTTGCTCCTCTGAAGAATGAATTTTGAGTGACATTGTCTTGCATATTTGCTTTGGCAAAAACGCTTTTCGTGGCATTCTGTGCCATAAGTGCGATTCCTCCATAGCTGAGGCTGTTTTGTACGATATAGTTTGTCCATAAAGAATTAATACGATTTTGTACTTTGCTCTGTAGTTCATCTTCATTATTCTGTACTTCTGTACTCTTTTTTGAGCATGCCAATAATATAAATAAGCTGATTAATACCAGTATGATCATTCCCTTTTTCATAAATACCCCTCTTTATTCTGTTTCTTAATAGTAGTTATACGCTACTATCAAAAATTGTCAAGGTTTTTATGTGTCAATCTTGTTCTTTTGCTGTAAGGCAAGCTATCAGCATGCCCTCGTTGTGCAAACATCCCTGTTTGCACTTTTTCATATCATTTCGTAGGGCAAGCTTCCAGTTTGCCATCGTTGTGCAAACATCCCTGTTTGCACTTTTTCATATCATTTCGTAGGGCAATATAAATAAGCATTTTTATTATACTGCAAAGCACGTATAAAAAAAAAGCAT
>CAZNKI010000039.1:0-34739 GCA_964573665.1 uncultured Candidatus Cloacimonadota bacterium
GTGCATGCATCCCTGCTTGCACCATTCCAGTTGCTGAAGACCTGTGTGTCTGCCCTCATATTGCTCTCGTTGTGCATGCATCCCTGCTTGCACCATTCCAGTTGCTGAAGACCTGTGTGTCTGCCCAATTATTCCTAAGGTAATCTACAAGATTGCCAATTGCATTTCTATCACCCCTAAAAGGTTTCTGATTTTGGGGATAACTAACCCAGGTCTGCACCCTGGGCTAAGATTCTTATGCTTATGGAGCATTTAAAAAGATAAAAAATACGACCATTTTTTAATCCATCTGGCACATTGATTTAACGATCATCTCAATTCCCCTCTGTGGAGGGGTGGCAGCTTTAGCTGACGGGGTGGTCATTATTTATCTCGTTGATGTTTATACTTTTATATACTGCAAGCAGGGATGTTCGCAAAACGATGGTGAACTCGCAATTACCTTGCTCTCGTTGTGCATGCATCCTTGCTTGCACCATTCCAGTTGTTGAAGACCTGTGTGTCTGCCCTCATATTCCAAATAAAAATCTCCCTAATTGATATTAAAATTCTTGACATCTTTATCTGATCATCTATTATTCTATGATGCATCGTTTTGAAAACAGTCAAAAGGATAAGGAGAGAAAAAATGGAAGATAAACACGTTTGGCATTTTTCAAGAATTGGCGGAATGAATCGGGTAAACTTAAGAAATGGCTCTGATTTACTTCATCTTGAATCTCTGGATCAAAAATTATGGACAGCTTTAAGTTGCCCTGTTTCTGGCTTGGAAATTGACAGTAAAACATTGCAATTAATCGATATAGATCATGATGGAAAGATCAGAGTACCAGAAATAATTTCTGCTGTAAAATGGATAACATCATTGATTTCAAATCCAGATGAATTATTGAAACAGAATCAATCAATGCCTCTATCAGCCATTAAACAGGATATCCCAGAAGGACAAATATTATATTCTGCAGCCAAACAGATTTTAGCAAACCTAGGAAAACCAGAAGCTTCAGAACTCACAATCTCAGACACATCCGATTTAGCTTTGATTTTTGCCAATACAAAATTCAATGGTGATGGGATTATCACTGAGTTATCTACCGATGATGAAAACTTAAAAACTCTAATCAACAACATTATCACCTGTATTGGATCTGAAACTGATCTTAGTGGGCAAGCAGGTATCGGGTTCACGCAATTGGATTTATTTATCAATGCCTGTGTCGCTTATGCTGACTGGCAGAAACAGGCAGAAGATCATCATGAAGTGATTTATCCCTTTGGCGAAAAAACTGATGAAGCTTTTTCATTATTCACAAAACTAAAAGCAAAAATCGATGACTACTTCCTGCGTTGCCATTTGGCAGAATTTGATCCTCAGTCCACTGAAACATTAAATACAATGACAGAAAGAATGGCTTCCATTAGCCATTTGGATATTTCCAACTGTCTTCAGGAAATTGCTGATTTTCCTTTGGCAAAAATTGGGCAAAAAACTGAACTTTCCATTTTATCACCGATCAATCCAGTATGGAAAGATGATGTTCAAAATCTTTTTGATATTCTAAATACTCTTAACAACAATAAAGAAAATTCACTCACTGAGAATGAATGGAATAAACTTAATGATAAATTTTCTGCCTTCAAAAAATGGAAATCTGAGATGCCGGATGCTGTCGATTCTCTTGGTATTGACTATATTCGTACTTTTTTGTCATCAAATCAGAAAGATCAGATACTTTCTCTCATTGAGCAGGATAAAGCTTTTGAAAATGAAACAAATAGCGTCATTCTTGTTGATAAATTAGTCCGATTTTATTGTCACATTTATAGATTACTCAATAATTTTGTCACTTTTTCTGATTTCTATACACCTGGCACTAAAGCTATTTTCCAGGCAGGTTCTCTCTATTTTGACCAAAGAAGTTGCAATCTGTGTATCAAAGTGTCTGATATGTCTAAGCAGACAAGTATGGCGCCAGCAAGTGGGATTTGTCTTGTTTATTTTGATTGCTTTTCTAAAGTAAAAAATGAAAAAATGACTATTGTAGCAGCTTTTACTGATGGTGATGTGGATAATCTGGCAATTGGTCGAAATGCATTATTTTATGACAATAATGGCTTAGATTGGGATGCGACAGTGATAAAAATTATCGACAACCCGATAAGCATTCGTCAGGCATTCTGGTCACCTTATCGTAAAATGTCGAATATGATCTCTAAGCAAATTGAAAAAATCGCATCGGCTCAGGATTCAAAAGTCACCCATACGTCTTCAGAATATATTGAGAATACTCCTAAACTGACCGATCCTGCAACAAAAACAGCCCCCTTTGATATCGCCAAATTTGCAGGTATCTTTGCTGCAATAGGTTTGGCTTTTGGTGCAATTGGTTCTGTTCTCACCTCTATAATAGGCGGATTCTTAGCTTTAGTCTGGTGGAAGATTCCATTAGCTCTTGCAGGTATCATTCTGATCATTTCCTGCCCTTCTATGATCCTTGCCTGGATGAAATTACGAAAAAGAAATCTTGCACCGATTCTCGACGCAAATGGCTGGGCAATCAATGCCAGAGCAACTATAAACATTGCCTTTGGATCAAGCCTTACTCAAATCGCTAAGATTCCTAAAAATTCCAGGCTGGACTTGAATGATCCTTTCCATAAGAAGAAAAATATAACAATACCCATAATATTCATTCTATCTTTAATCCTTTTAGCCCTTGTTATAGGGTATTGCTTCTTCTTTACTAAAAAATGATTATTATTGAAAAATGAGCGCTTTGAATTAGTTATGGAGCCGGCTCGGCTCGAGCTGTAAATGCCGATAAAAATGGTCTCAAAAAATATTAAATTAGCATTTTTCTTCTAATTCAAAGCGCTCAAACAATATTTGAGATCCTTCTTCACCTAATCGATATCTAACTCAATATTTTCAATGACAGGAACTTCTTGAACCCCTTCATACTCTGCTTTTATTCTTCTATAGAAAATTGCAGTAGAGACATTAATATATGGGCCTAACCACAAAGTACCAATAAATATAGTAAAGATATTTAGTATCGCCCATCCGATAAAGGTAAGGTGTAAAACAAACAATTCCCATTTATGACCTTTCATCATTTCCTTGCTCAAATTGATAGCATCCATAGGTCGGATATCAGGATCTTCCACTAAAATGTAAAATGCCATTGAATAGGAATAAGCAGCAATAATTCCAGGAATGATCAATAAAAGCATCCAAAGCAATGTAAAAAGTGTAGCAAGTAAATTAACAGCCAGGCTCTTAACAAACATACGAAACCCATAGAATAAATCGTCAAGATCAATGCTTTCTGACGCAAGTATTTGCAATGATATTCGACAAAAAGAAACAGCAAAAGCTCCTGAGACTAAAATCATTAAAAATTGACCAAAATATTCTTTCACATAATCAACATACATAATAATTAATGCAAAAATACAGTAAACAAATGTAATCAAAGCATATCTTAACCAATTTCCACTAAGCGCATTTCTCGCCTCTTGTCTTATTTCTGAATAGTCCATACTTATCTCCACCTTAATTTATTTCTATTTAATCATCAACATCTTTCTGATCATCGACTGAGAAGTACTTCTTAAACGTGCAAAATACACTCCTGAAGCACACATTTCCCCCATTTGATCTTTACCATCCCATTGATACTCATGATGCCCCTTATTAAGAAATCCCTTGTTGAGTTCCTTAACAAGCTGACCTTTAATATTATAAATCCCTAATGACACTTTTTCATCCTGCCAAAGATCAAAACTAATCTTCGTACTTGGATTGAATGGATTAGGGTAATTATTTAATTGATATGATTCAGGTTGACTAATGGGTTGATCCTCCGTTTCCAAAAATGAATTGAGATTGATCAAATCGCTGTATAAAGCACTAATCCCTATATAATCATATTCTAATCGGTTGATAAATGCCTGATGATTCTCTGTAATGACAATCTCGGCGTTACTCTGATGAGAAAGAACATTAGGAATCAAATAGCCATTGCTGAACTGATCATAATTCCCATTAAAAGTCAAAGTTCGAACGGCAATCCTCTGTGCGCCATCTATATTCAGTCCATAGGCAATCACAAATCGTTCATTTTCAACCTTAACATCATACAATTGAGTAGTTTGATCAATTGTTCTTTCCCAAACCAGTGAATAAGAGTTATCTGATGCTATTTGATATCTTTTAAAAACGATCTGCTGATCTTTAACGATAGCAATAAATAAGTCGTTTTGATTAAAGAATACTTCGAAATATGTTAGGTGATCGTGATAGATGAGTTGATTACTAATTATCTGAGCATTTTCAGGATTTAGAATATAGATATATGTTTTATGTTGATAGTTACTACTCAAGATAAACTCTGTCCATATTACGACTAAACCCTGATCAGTTAAATGCATCTTTTTATCAACGATTGGATGGTTTGAATACACACTTGGCATCTGTACTCCAGCTTCTGTCCAACCTTCTGCGATGCTTCCTTCTTCATTCAGTTTGCTGATGTAAACTCTGCCATTGGATCGAAATAGTACATAATTCTTATAAATTGATAAAATGGTCTTCCCACTAAATAGTGACACACTTGTATTTTCATTTGCAATCTGACCATTACTAATTTTCTTGAAATAGTTATTTAGAGCTTCATCCTTATAACTAATCCATGTATAATCATCTTCAATATCAAGAAGAAGATCGTTATTACTATCTGAAATGACAGAACTCAAACCCGAGGATAACTCATCAGCTTCATTAAACACTTTTGCATTATAATACGCAGTTGATCCAGGCATATAATCGTAAGGATATGGGATATCGTTTGTATGTAGCAAAATATAATGATTGGATGAAATCTGATTGATATCTATCTGAGTACCTTGATAATAGTCATTAATCATCAATAAATGGTTTATGTCTGACTCTTGATTTATTTTATCAATCAAAATATGATTATCTTTTTTATATAAGAAATAATTTTGATTGAATACAGAACTACTCTGAAAACTGCTTATCATACTACATTCATCATGGTACGATTGAGTAATATCAGTTTGGGGTGAATTAAACTGATTTAAATCAAGATAGGAAAAGTTATAGTAATTAGTTCTTGGTTGATATTTGAATGTTAATGAATAATGCTGATGACCCGAAAATCCCTTAAAACAATCCTCCTTAAAATCATGAATCGTATTTGACACATAATCAGCAGAAGATAATGAAACCAAATCAACAGAATCATTCATTAAATCATACTTTAAAACATAGTTCTGATAATTCTGGTAAGCGAATTCTGGACTTGTGTTAAAATAAAAAGATAAATAGAAGTTTTGATTCATATAATAACTCATGTCATTATAAAATTGACCTCCATATAAAAATGCTTCTTCTTGAAAATCATTAAGCATATTAATGGTCTTGATCGAAATCAAAGCGCCATCAAATGAATACTTTATGATATTTAAATATGAACCAACAACATAAGCAATGACCATTTCATTGTCTGTCAGCTTTTGTAAAGACAGTATATCTCCATCTATTGTAACACTTTGAGATAAAATATGATCAGAATTATAAAAGAGTAAATTATGATTACCATTATATGTAAATAATATTATATGTTGTTGATTACTTGAAACAATAAAATCTATAAATTTGTAAGAAAAATTAGGAGAAACTCCAATATTGATCAGAGGATTTTGATTTTCATACGCAAGCAACATCAAGTCCACTTTTTGAAATTCTGTACATAAAATCTGTAATTCTCCTCCGACTAATTCTACTGCTTTGATCTGATCGATGTTCTGATTTGAAAAAATCTGCCCTTGTTGATTAAGCAGATAATTACCATTTAAATCTAAATGATTAAAATATATCGTAAAATTTTCCGTTAACCCGGTTCTCACCCACACAACATAAGCCCCACCATCCTGATCAGCCACTAAATGTACCTGATTGATATCGCTACTCTCACTTGATGAAGCCACCTCTTTTCTGTCTGACCATAGAAATGTTCCATTGGCATTGATTTTATGCATATAATACCGAACATTGCGATTCGGCTCAATCTCACTCCATAAAACGATATAGTTATTGTCTGTACATTTAACCATTTGTGCATCTCTCTGATGAAAATTGTTATTATAGATCGAAATATTCTGTCCGATCATCTGACCGTTGATATTCATTTTCTGAAAATAAAGATCATAGTTAAGTTCATTATTCAATTCCTGATAAATAACGAGACATTCATCTTCTGATGCCACGACATCACAGATCTTTTTATCAGAACTTCTCGTTAGTTGAACAGACTGATCCCACACCACTTGAGCACTGAGTAAGACAATACTAAAAAAAACAAAACAAATAATCATTCTTTTCATGATATCTCCTAAATTATTTAATAAACAAAATATACTACTGCAAAGAAATATTGTCAACAACTATTTTTTAAGTAAATAAGAAGGGCTTGGAAATCATTCCTAAGCCCTTATTTTTTAGTATTTTTACAATTATAGTTTTATCAGATGAGATATCTCTTCATCCTTTTTATTGTAAAGGATTTCAGATGGATTGCATTTGATTAACAAAAAATCCTGATGATCTGCCTGTGGCCAGTACTCACGGATAAAAGAGATATGATCAAACATATCTTGCTTTTCTTGCATATCATCCACAATCAGAGCTTCTCCTTTTGCACGAATAAAGCGGATCGCTAAAGATCGGTCAAAAACAACATACCATGCAAATAATTTATTTTCCCTGATCTCTACAGCCTTCTGTTCATTGATCCCGGTCGCTACATAAAAATTGCATTTATAGTAAATCAAGGTCATCGGTCTGACATTCGGCTGAGATTCTTTGCTCGTTGCAAACGCACATTCATTGAGAAGGTTGAGTTGTGAATAGATTTGAGTTAACATCATGACTCCTAATTTTTGATATCAATACCGCCAAAGATCGCAAAAGCATCGATATAAAGCGTTCGAATCTCATCTGCATTTCCATCACTTTCAAATATCGTACTATTGTTCACTCCTCCAAAAATTGGAGTTCCGTTGACGTAAATCTTCCATTTGCGGGGTACAATCAAGTCAACTCCACCAAAAATCGCATACAATTCTATTCTGGCTTTTTTATCATTCAAATCTGCTTCTCTTAGGTCTATCTCTGCACCACCAAAGATAGATCCCACTTCCCCACCTTTAAATTGCTGTGATACGATCTTCGTTTCATAGCCAGAGAAAACATTATACTTATCAATATAGTCTTCGCCTTTTGAGTTGTCAATATGTATGCCATTTTTTAACGTTTCTTTATCAATAATTACAAAATCAGAATAAGCATCTTTTTTATCTTTTTTCAATTGATACCACTTTGAGGGAAGAATAATTCTGATTCCTAAAGCAATCAACAAAGTTGGAAAAATAAAATCATACCATCTCAATGTTGTAATATTCAAATTACCAATTAAAAATAAAATACCTAAGACAGTTAAAACTATTGAGAAATATTTGTTGTGTTTCTTTGAAAAAAAGTTTTCCAATCCCCAGTAAATGATCAAAACAGGCCAGTATTTCCAAATCATTGACCAGATATCTGTATCAGTAAACTGATCTCCTAAAACCGCTATCCCGATTAAAATGAGTATCACGCCAAGTATCATCTTAAATTTCATTTCCCACACTCCTTATTTTTTTGTTAAATTAGCATAAGTCTTGACTGATGTCAAAACAAAAATTAACTACAAATGAAAAAATCTAAAACTTCTTCTACTTTATGAAAAAGATATTGAGGAATAAATTCTTCAAACTCATCACTTTCTGCATATCCGTATGTAATTGCTAGTGAATCAATCCCGTTCTTTTTCGCTCCGATTATATCATGCTTCCGATCACCAATCATCAGACAATCCTCTTTTTTTAAATGATAAGACTCAATAATATATTGAACAACCTCCTCCTTTTGTGATCGCTCTCCAGAGGGAAGACTGCCTGCAACATAAGTAAAATAATTATTTAGCTCATAATGATCAATGATCCTTTGCGCAAATATCTGTAATTTTGACGTCGCAACATATAACTGATAGCCTGCTTCGTACAGCTGCTCAATGAGTTCTCGCACGCCAGGATACAAGAAGTTCTGATAGATTCCATACTCATTATAATATTCTCTAAAAAATTTAATAGCCTGAAGACTATCTGCTTCATTGAGATGGAAATATTTCGTAAAAGATTCATACAAAGGTGGACCAATAAATGAACGAATGTAAGGCAAATCTCTTTCATCAATATTCATCTTCTCAAGCGCATAAACAACTGAAGACTTGATCCCTTCAAGTGGATCAATCAGGGTGCCATCCATATCAAATAGCAGATTCTTATATACTTTATGTCTCATGATCACTTCCTTCTTTGAGAGTTTTGAATTTGTTATGGAGCCGGCTCGGCTCGATCCGAAAATGGCGAATTATAAAGAACTCAATACTATAGAATCAACTTTTTCTTTTGATTCAAAGCACTCTCTTTGATAATCCATATTTATTCTGAACACAGCTCTGTCAATTAAATTTGAAAATCTCAATGATTGAACAAGAAATTTTTTCTCTAAACTGAGGCTGATTTCTCAATATTAAATGATATGATTCACGTGTATTTATTTCTATCTCTCTATATTTCATTTATTTAGGCTTTAATATTTCAGTGGCACAGCCATTGCAATCTTACCTTGGCATAGCGTGAGTATGCAACCAGGTACTTAAGCAAATGGGGACGCCCATCCGGTTCGGTATTTAGGGGAGCAAATCCCCTTTTTCCCTTTCCCTGGCGTCAGATTAAAAAAGAATGGAGAGTAAAATGAAGAAAATCATAATGCTAATCGCAATCAGTGTCTTAGTTATCAATTGCTTTGCACAAAGCCGATTAAAAGATATTTCTACATTTTCAGGTATAGAATCAAAAGAACTCATCGGGTATGGTTTAGTCGTCGGTTTACAAGGAACTGGCGATGGATCAAGCTCTCAAATGACGATTCAATCGATTGTAAATATGCTGGAACATTTCGGTTTAAGTGTTCCAATGGCAAGAATCAGACCAAATAATGTTGCAGCAGTGATGATCACAGCGTCAATGCCTCCATTTGCAAAAATCGGTTATAAATTTGATATTCATGTTTCATCCATCGGCGATGCAAAAAGTCTTGAAGGTGGTGTATTATTGATGACTCCTCTCATCGGACCTGATAACAAAAAATATGCCCTTGCTCAGGGACCTATATCTTTCGGTGGATTCAATGAAGAAGTAAAAAATACTAAAATGAGAAAAAATTACACAAATGTGGGAAGAATCCCTAATGGAGCGACCATTGAACAGGAAATCCCTAACAATTTGATTAATAATGGAGAAATTAGCCTTGTTCTCAATCAGGCTGATTTTACTACTGTTCAAAAAATAATTAATAGCATTAACAGCACATACCGTGCAAGAATCGCCAGCGCTCAGGACTCAAGAAGCATTAACATCGCTGTCCCGGACTCTGTCATTGTTAGAGATAATCTGGTTAACTTCCTTTCAACCATTGAAAATATCAGAGTAAGCCCAGAACAAGCAGCAAAAGTCGTCATCAACGAGCGTACAGGGACAATCGTCGCTGGAGGTAATATTCGTATTAATGAAGTGGCTATCGCTCATGGCAATTTAGTGATTCAGGTGAGTTCTCAGTCTCAAAATCTCTCGGTAGGTTCTGTCAATGCAAATACTACTTCAACCGAAATTCAGGCAAAAGAAACATCCAGAGTGGTCACAATGAAAACAGCAACCGTTGAAGAATTGGCAAGAGCTCTGAATAGTATTAAAATTTCCCCAAGAGATATGATCTCTATTTTTCAATCAATCAAAGAAGCTGGTGCTTTACAAGCCGAATTAAAAATTCTTTAGGAGTTTAAAATGAATCAGATTGGGTTCAATGACTTTAAACAAAATATCTCTCAGAAACTCGAAAATCAAATGCTCGATAAAGCAACTCAGATAAAACAATCATTATCAACAGGTGATGAAAAATTAGAAAAGGCTGCTGTTGATTTTGAAAAAATGATGATAAAAATGATGTTTAAACAAATGACTGATTCTCTCGAAAGTGGTGGATTTTTCGGACAAGAAGCAGGAGCAGATTTCTACCAGGATATGTATTTAAATAGCGTAACTGATATGATGGCAAACAATCAGTCTCTGGGATTATCAAAAATGATCATCAGACAAATCAAAAATGACTATTCTGATCTTCCTGTTTCTGCTGATAAAAAACTTCAAATCATTAATCCTGATTTTATCGAAAATAATAAAATTGATACAAAAAAGGTTTCTGAAACACCACGATCTGTTCAAACACCTCATGTTGTAAAAAATGCAGATACGCTAATGGCTCGCTTAAATCAATACGAATCAATCATCAACAAAGCTTCAGAAATTTATGATGTCGATCAAAATCTGATCAAAGCGGTAATCGCTCAGGAATCTTATGGTAATCCAAAAGCGACATCATCTGCAGGAGCTAAAGGTCTAATGCAATTAATGGACGGTACTGCAAGTGACCTCGGAGTAAAAAATCCTTACAATCCTGAAGAAAATATCATGGCAGGTACTAAATATCTGAAAATGATGTTGGATAAATTCAATAATAATGAAATGGCATTAGCCGCATATAATGCAGGACCTGGAAATGTCCAAAAATACAACGGTATTCCACCATTCAAAGAAACACAGCATTATGTTAGAAATGTAATGCGTTATTATAACACTTTATAAAAATGAAGGAGATCATTATGGAAGCCCTCGTCAAAGATTTCTTTCGAGCATGGGAAGATGAAATCGCTGCTTATCAGGAAGTTTCACTCTGTCTCGAAGATCAAAAAATCTCTCTTATTGAATGGAATATTAAAAAATTCCAAAAAGTAAGCCAACAAATCGCCTTAATCATTAGTAGAGCTCACAAATGTACAAGCATCAGACAAGACCTGATGGAAAGTATCATCATTGCAAAAGGATTTAATCCTGATACGAAAAACCTGAAAATGATACATGAAATCATCGATGGAAATGAATCACAGGAACAAGCTTTAATCTTCTTTAAACTGTTTTCAAACACTTTGAGAAGAATAGACAAACTCTCAGCTGACAATAAGGAACTTATTAAAACTGGACTCGAATTAGTCGGTGATAACCTTGAAATGATTGCCGATATGATCGACAAAGATCGCGTTTATAGTCGTGTAGGTATGATTCCTCAAAAAAGAAGTTCTATTTTGCTCAATACTCAGGTGTAAAATGTTTGATATCTTAATGTGTAACAAAAAAGTAATCCTGATCAAAGAACTCGAAACCTTTGAACATGATATGATTGCACATTATTTGATTTCTAGAAAAGTAGTCTTCAATCCTATTGAAAATGCAATTATTAACAGAGAGAATAAAATGATCTTAGAAAATAAGGAACTCATGAAACAAAGCAATAAGCTAATTCTCAAAAGTCTGGTGAACTCACCTGAATTATTTAACACTATTAAGGTTAAGGAAAATAGAGGTGTTTTATGTTCCAATTAATATCTGTAGGCAAGAGGGCACTACAAGTCACTGAAAAACAGATTGAAACGACCTCAAACAATATCTCAAACATCAATACTCCAGGATATTCTCGTCAACGGGTCATCCAGGAATCAAATTACCCCATCGAACTGGCTTATGCTAATATCGGCACGGGTGTAAATATACAATCCATCGAAAGATTAAGAGATACATACCTTGATGTTGAATATAGAGGTGTTCAAACTGAATTCGGTTATTGGGACAAAAGATCAGACCTGATGAGTAAAGTCGAGACTATTCTTAATGAACCTTCTGAATACGGCTTAAGTAATAAGATTGATAGTTTTTTTGCTGCTTGGGATTCTTTAGCTTCAAACCCTAATAGCTACACTCACCGAATCGATTTGGTGTCAAAAACAAATGATATGACTGATGGCTTCAACAACCTCTCAGCAGGATTGTTAGAACAAAGAAAAGCTGTCAACAATGAGATCGCAAATACCGTCAATCGTGTAAATCAAATTGCTGAAGAAATTTCTGATCTGCTCGTAACAATTTACAATTCTGAAAAAGAAGGCAAAACAGCAAATGATTTAAGAGATAAATTTGATCTTCTGATCGATGAACTCTCTAAATATGGCGATGTCTGTGTTAAGAAAAAAGAATATGGGCAAACTTCTGTTTATTTTGGAACTGATGTCTTAGCTGAAGGAGCAACCTTCAGGAAGATGGGAGTTGAAAGTGTAAAAGATGGAGATATTGATGTGAACAATGTTGTTTGGGCTGATAATGGTGATAATATCAATGGCTTGAGAAGTGGAGAAATTTTAGGATTAATCGACCTCAGAGATAATGTGATTAAATCATACATGAATCAACTGGATCAAATTGCGATGACTATTGCAAAAGAAGTTAACGCTGTTCACAAAAACGGTTATGATGTCGCTTCTGAAAATGAAAGAGGGCATCTCTTCTTTGATGAAAAACTCACTGGAGCTAAAGATTTCAAATTAAATAAAATTATCCAGGATGATCCGGGAAAAATTGCTACTTCGCTGACTGGTGCTGTCGGAGATAATCAAACGGCATTAAATATCGCTAATTTGAAGTTTTCAAAACTGATCAATAACGACACCTCCATCGTTCAATCATATAGCAATCTTGTTTATGACATCGGTAAAGATGTCGCGTATATGAAATCAAAACAAGAAAATATGGAATTAACTGTCAATCAGGTAGATAAATTTCGTGAAGCTGTTAAAGGCGTTTCTTTGAATGAAGAAACTGCTGATTTAATCAAATATCAACAAATGTACCAGGCTGCTGCAAAAATTATATCTGTCGCTGACGACATGTTTAAAATTGTGCTGGGCTTGGTTTAATGTTCAATAATCAATCAGACCAGGGAAGGTGAATATGTTAGTTTTAACAAGAAAACAAGGTGAATCCATCAGAATCGGAGATGACATTGAAATCATCATCACAGAAATCAACAAAGGATCTGCCCGTATCGGTATCCTCGCTCCTAAAGAAATGAGCGTATATCGTACTGAAATCTATGAAAAGATTTTGAAAGAAAATCAGACTGCAGCTGAACTTTCTAATCTCCATTGTGATTTGAAACACCTCAATCAACTGATCAACAAGAAGTTGAACGACAAACAGTAAAAGGAGTGCTTATGCGTGTGACAACAAACAGCATGTTTAATTCTCTTCTTGCAAACCTGAATAAAAACGTTGATAATTACCAAAAAATTAACGAACAGGCTGCTACTGAAATGAGAATTAACAGACCATCTGATGACGCAAATGGCTTAGCAAATAGCACGATCATGAAATCTCAGCAAAATTCCTATACGCAATATCTAAAAAATGTCACTGAAGCTAAAAACTACCTCAAAGGTGCTGATAGTGCCCTAAACCAGCTTCAGGACCTGATTATCAAAATTAGAGAATTTGCTCAAACAAATGCGACTGAAACTTCTACGCCCATTGAAATGGATATTGCTGCCGCTCAAATCGATCAATTCATTGAAGAAGCTGTAAATATTGCTAATACTAAAGTGAATAATCGATATATCTTTGCTGGATTCCAAAATGACAACGCCGCTTACGACAATACTGCCAGAATCTTACAACCTTATGCTTCCACAAATAATACTTACTCAGGAATTGTTAAATCAAATGGGCAGTACACTGGCTCTGACAATAAATCCTATATGATTAAATTTGTCAAAGATGGTCATGTCGGTGATTCTGGGGATTCTAACACTACCATGTATCAAATATCTGACGATAATGGTGAAACTTGGTCTTCAACAAAAGAATTAACCAACTTAAAAATCGATATTAGAAATAGTGATGGTTCTCTTTCTGGTATTGACCTCACTTTCCAGGATAAAGAATTCAAATCAGGTGACCTGTTCATGGTTCAGGTTGGCTTTGGTAACTACCAGGGCGATAATGGATCGATCGCTTTCAATACTAATTTTAACAGTAAAATTAAAACAAACATTAATGGTCAGGAAATTTTTGAAGAATCTGGTTTCTTCGATTCTGTTTATAAATTAAAAAATGCTTTGCTTGCAAGAAATTATTCAGAAATCTCCGAAACGGTTAAAGAACTTGATGACCTACATACTGGCATCCAGTCAAAAGTCGCTCTTACTGGAATCAACCTCAATAGAGCTGAAGTGACCGAAAGTAATCTCACTTCTTTATCTGAAAATGTCCTGGAAAATATTCAAAGTATTGAAAAAGTGAATATCATTGATATTCTTTCAAAATTCTCTCAAGCTGAAAGTGCACTCAATTCTTCGATTACTGCACTCTCAAATGTGTTCCCAAACAGTTTAATGAAAATGTTATCATAAGGAGTTAATTATGAAAATATTCACCACAAGATTCGCTGAGATTGAAATCTCTGAAGAGACCATTATCTCTTTCCCAAATGGAGTTTTAGGCTTTCCTGATTCTACCAATTATGTGCTCATCAATACTGATGACAATTCTCCTTTAAAGTGGTTGCAATCATTGGATGATCCTGCTTTGGCTTTTGTCGTCACAAATCCTAATCTTTTCAAACCAGACTACATTATTGATGCTTATAGAAAAGATTTAAAAGATATCAACGTTCAGGAAGCTGAAGACGTTCTTATTCTTGTCATTGTGACTGTACCAAACGACCCATCAAAAATGACGGCTAATCTAAAAGGTCCTATCCTGATTAATACTCAAAACCGTATGGCAAAACAACTCGTCATCGATAATAATGAGTATGAAATCAAATTCAGATTAATGGGCGATGATGAAAGTCTAAGAGCTATTGGTTAATCAAACTTAACATTTAGAAAGGATTCTATTGTCTCCAGGGAAGGAGTATGTTAAGTAAATACTAATCTTCTATTCCTCAGCTCGCTCTGTTTGAACTTGACTGTCTTGTATTTTCTTTATCATTTTACGTGCATTATCATTCTCAATATTCAATTTTAATGACTCCTCGTAATTCTTTATCGCCTCTTCCATTTCTCCCTTCATATAATACGCTTCTGCTAAACTGTCAAAAGCATTAAATGAATCAGGATACATCACACAATTGAGCTTCATTACACTTAATGCTGAAGTATAATCTTTTTTCTTTATCAGATTATATCCATAAAGATTCATCTGTGTTTCATCAAATAATTTTAGCAAGGGATCTCTTTTCACTGATGCATTCACTAATTCCATACTCTTCTCAAAACCATTCAACTCCATCCATCTAAAGAATCGATCATCGGTTGGCGGAAACAATACCCCCTCTTTAAATGCAATACTCACTTGTGATAAGCTTGAATCCTGATGAACCGATGCCAGTGGCCAATCCATCTTTTCTGTCCCAAAATTCATGTTGAGAAATTCCAGACTTCTTTGACAAATCAGTTGATAGGTCTCCTGATAAACAACTGTCTTGTCCTTTAATTGTGGCAAAGGACTTAGCTTATGCAGATAATAAGAAGTAAATACCTGATAACTCATATTGTGCAAGCGATACAACAAAATATCATGATAAAGAACATTTTCAAAATAATAGTTATCTCGGTTCTTATTATTGATTATATCAAATGACAACACCTTTAAATCTCGATTCAAATATGCCAATGGTCTTTGATTGTTAACAATCTTTCTTTGATTCTCCTGTGATAGCTCATTGTAAAATGATATGATCGCCTTGACATATGGATTTCTTGAAGCAAATAAGTTGTTAACTCCCGATCCCATACAAAATCCAATTAATCCGATTCGATCAGCATTTACATTCCTCTGCTGTCTCATATAACTATAGACAAACTGCATATCCCGTAATGAGCTTTCTAAATCAAGCCAATCCAGCTTGATCTCTTTTGATTGTGAACCAATTGATGCCACTGATGCGACAATGTAACCATGACTTACAAGATACTCTATTAAACTGAAATTTTCAAATGCCCGCTCTCCCCCACCAGGAGTGTAAAGTATTAATTGAAATCTTTCCTCTACTTCTTTGGCTTTGTAATAACTGCGGGTATCACTATTGAGCATTGCTTTGCTCAATAAAATTGAGGACTCCGATTCATCAAACATTTTTAAATATTCATCGACATTCTTTTGAAATAAATCCACATCTTTACTATTAAAATTTAGTTCTGTAATTGTCGTTTTAAAATAATCATTATATTTCATCACTTGATCATTTTTTCTTACATACGCAGGATACCAGATATTGATCTGAATCGGGCGAGGATTTCCTGCTACTTGATTCAATGATTTGTCTCCAATATTTTCAAAAACTCTTGAAAAATCATAAGCCTGCACAGTCTTAAAACCCACTTGATAAGCCCCATATTGCATACCTTTGCTTAAGTCTCCCACCTGATAATCCTCTCCAATAAGCGTGACAGTGAGGAGTACAAGGAATAAAGCCACAGAAATCTTTTTCATAAACACCTCAAATCCAAAATTTTGCATGATTTAAACATATTTTTCTCTGCTTGTCAAGAAATCAAATTTATAAGAATTAGTTATGGAGCCGGCTCGGCTCGAGCCGTAAATCCACATAAAGTGATGAATCTATAAATATTAAATCAGCATTTTGTTCTACCCAATACTCAATAACCCTTATCTTTTCTTCCAAATTAAGCTCAAAATTCTAATTACTTTATACTTTTACTTCTCAAAATTTCATCAAATTCATTCTATTTAATTCTCTTGATATGAAGCAAATGTCTGAACCGAGAGCATACCGAGGGCAAGTAGAGAAGAAACAGAGGACTTAATAGCCTAAAACTATTATTTTTTTAAACTAAAACACATTTCGATACATCTTGATATAAAGCAAATATCAAAGAAAAATATTCGCTTAAAAAAAAATCTCTTGACGCTTTAATACCTGAGTGAGTAATTTTGTTTTTTGATTAGATAAAACTAAAAATTCTAACTACTAAAGAATTGAGGAGATATGCTGAATCAATCTGAATTTTTTCTTAAGCAGATGACTGAAAACGATCTTGATTTTGATTTTTATATATGGGGTATGCAATTAAAAGATTACTTTGCTAAATATCTGAATTATGAGTTCTATCTCCCGCTCATCTATAAAAAAAACAACACCACTTGTGGCGTCAGCCAGATGATTCACAATCAAAAAGTCGCTTGGTTAGGCTTAATCTTTGTTCATGAAGAATTTAGAAATCATGGTTTAGGGTCGCTGATGACACAAAAATTGATCGATATCGGCTTAGAATCAAATGTTCAAACCTTTTTACTTTTTGCAACTGAAGTGGGGGAATCTATCTATCAAAAACTCGGATTTGAATATGAAGAATTGTATGTTTATGCGAAACCTCCTGAACACTTTCCAGATTTTATCTGTCCTGAAGTTAAACCATTTACCCCTGATCGCACCGCCGATCTTTTCTCTTTAGACCAGCAGATTACCGGAGAAGATCGAAGTAAATATCTGTCATTATACCTTCATAATGCTATCATCTGCCAATCTTATGGTCAGATTGTGGGATACTATCTCCCTTCTTTAGGTACAGGCATCATTAATGCGATCTCCGAAGATGCAGCGATTCAACTCATGCAATATAAAATCAATCAGCATCAGCCATATTTTATTTTTCCTCAATCTAATCACTTGGCTTATGATTTTCTTAAATCGCTTGATTACAATTTTGACAGCAAAATCCCAAGAATGTACTACGGAAAAAAACCTAATACGCTCTTTCAATATATGTTTAACAGAGGAACTGGATATTCAGGATAAAGCTTCTGATCAGCTAAGTGGTAAATATATAAAAAATTCACTGCCTCGATCGACTTCTGATTCAAAACAAATTTCTCCCTGATGCAACTCGACTAAACGTTTGACAATAGAAAGACCCAACCCAACTGATTTCTCGCCAGCAGTTCCTTTTCTTCCTGCCTTTGAAAACTTCTTAAAAATCTCAGCCTGATTTTCCTTAGAAATACCGATTCCAAAATCTTTTACTCGTACAACTGCATATTCTCGGTCTTTATAAATACTCTTTTCTGTTGAAACAATAATTAAAGATTCAGGATATGAAAACTTTATGGCATTATTAATCAGATTATCAATAATTTGGCTAAACTTCTCAGTATTAATTGCGGCTCTGACATTCGTAAGACTTTCCTTAAATTCGATTCGAATATTCTTCTTGTTTCCCATATCAACAATATTACTGATCAACATTTTCATGAAAAAGTTTAAATCTATCTCTTGTAAGTCCAGTGTATAACCAGGAAACTCAATCAGATTTGATTCAAGTAACATCTTAACAAGATTCAAACCCTTCTCACAGGAAGATTCAAGTAATTCATAATACCTTCGGGCTTTTTTTGTCGCTTTCTCATTCTTGAGAAGCTCTGTTATTGAATATATTCCTCCAATAACATTCTTCAAATCATGAGATACAACGCTTAAAATACTGTCTTTCGATTTATTCAAAATCTCTAATTCACGTTTTTGACTCTCAATCAATTCATTAGATTGAACAAGCGCCACATTTCTAAGTCGATAAAGCTCATTTTCCTTGATCTTCTGTTCATAATCAAACTTTGCTTGAAGTTGAGCGACTTCATGAGTCATCTTCTCAGAAAATGTCTTGCGGGTTTGATCTATAACTTTGCGTAAATAGATATTCGCATTCTCATAGTCTTTGGTTTGCGTATAAAAATTCGAAAGATCATAAGATAGACTGAGGATGATATCATTATCCTGATAACTTTCTGAATATTCCAATGCCTTTAATAAACAACGAAATCCCTTATCTTCGTGATTCAAGAGAAAATATACTTTTCCAAGCTCCTTATTTGATATAATCAAAGCACTGACATCTTTATACTTTTCTGCATATTCAATACTCTTAATATACATATCAATGCATTTAAAATACTCCTTTTTATCCTGATAAAGATTTGCCATGTTTAATAAAATCGTAGAATACTTGCTCTCAATACCATGCTGATCGATCAGCTTCAAAGCTCTTTTATAATACCCCATGGCTAATGCATTATCTTTATCAAGCTTATAAATATTGCCGATATTGATTAGTGAACTCACCAAATCTTCTGTTGATAAATCTTTTAAACGCATCTTTAATGATAGCTTTGCATACTCAAGTGCTTTCCCGTAATTCCCGATTCTTCGGTAAACAATCCCAATATTACTATATAGGGAAGCCAGCCTGCTTGGATTATTCAACGTTTTTGTAATATCTATTGCCTTAAACAATGATTCCAGGGATTTTGAGAATTCACCTAATAAGCCTTGTACCAAACCTAAATTGATTAACGCACTACTACTGCAACGGTCACATTTCGCTAATAATGAGTATTCATATGCTTTCTCTAAACAATCAACCGCTTGAAGATTATGACCTTCAACTGACAGTGTAATTGACAAACCAATATAAACATCAGATAAAAGAACAATATCATTTATAGACTTAGCGATATCTATGCCTTTGATTGCACATTCTTTGCTCTTATGATAATCGTGAATACTCCGATAAGCCTCAATGAGCTGAATATAAATATTGACCTTCTCCTCAGGGGCATCAGTCTCTGAGAGTTTTTTTGTTAACTCCTCAATTTTACTCATCCCTTTTTCCCTTAAATCCTAATGAATGCAAAACTATTGTTTTTTATTTTTTATGTAAAGCTTTTTTTTTACTATTTATCTTTTTTCTTTTTTTATCCCGATTTCTAATCTTGACATAATTATCACCTCTTTCATTCTTGAATAGAAAGTGAGTGAAAGAATATGGATCAAAACAGAAAAAACCCCATTAAACAAATTGATATTGAAACAGCTCAAAAACTGATTAAAGAGTTTGATAAAGACTTCCTTATCAATCAAATATCTTTATCAAATCAAGGAAGAAGTACATCCAATTATATCCTTCATCAAAAAAACTCTCATGAAAAATTACTTTTGAGAATACTCCCACAAAATGATATCTCCTGTAGAAAAGAAATGTGCTTATTCTTTCTCCTAAATGATTATATCCCCATTCCAGAAATATACTATACAAATGAAACATGCCAGATCATCGATAAACCTTATCAGATTGTTGAATTCATTCAAGGAATCACTCTCGCAGAGCATCTTCTTCAAGGTCTTCCCGTACCAGATCAGCTAATATCAGATATTGCAGAAAAATCAGCTTTGCTTCATCGTACGATCTATGAACAAGAAGGATCTCTTAATGCCCAGTTAGAAATTATCGAGGAATTACCTCCCATCAGCACATGGCATCAGTTCTTTCTTTCAAAACTTGCAGGTGAAAGACTCGGAACTGATTTGAAAAATAAACTGCAAAACTTCCTTTCAATGCATAAATCGCTCTTTGATGAAATATGCCAGTACTTTGTACTCTCACATGGTGACTTTAGACCTGACAATATCCTGGTGCTTGATGGGAAACTTCAAGCGATGATTGACTGGGAAAATGCGCTATCTGCACCTCTTTACTTTGATATCGGTCAATTCTTCAGATATGCGGAACTTCTCCCAAAAAAAGCAGAAAGAATCTTTGCTCAATCTTACAACGCCTGTGCTATTAAACCACTGGATAATGATTGGAAACTTAAATCCCGCTTAATGGACTCAGTAAATCTCTTATGCTTACTTGAATTACCCCATATCAGTACAGAATGGCAAAATGAACTAATTAGAAAAATTAGAGAAACTATAGATTCTTCACATCAATAATCTCGATTTTATGATGCGCTTGCGGTCTTTCCTTTGATGGCACATCGACCAGTAATACAGTTCCACTTTCTACACCTTCCAGATTAAGATATGTTTTAATCAATTCATTCCATTGTTGTGGTTCTTGGGCAACAAAAATGGGATATGCACCATAAGTAAAATTTAGACTTCGATAGACCTTCATATTTTCAGTAACCGAAATAATCCAAACAGGAATTTTAAAACGTGATATCATACGAACAATGTGTCCTGTCACTGTATGAGCAAAAACTGCTGAAGAGGATAATGACTGAACCGTTTGTTGCACACTGATAGAGATACTGTCACTGAGTAGTGAAGAATCCTTTCGTAAATACTGTTCTGTGCGACGGAATTGTTTCGTCTCACTTCGTGATTTTTCTACTGTAAGTGCTATTTGGGACAACATTTTTACAGTTTCAACAGGATATTTCCCCATCGCTGATTCTTCAGAAAGCATAATGCAATCAGTGCCATCAAGGATCGCATTGGAAACATCAGTCACTTCTGCGCGCGTTGGCCTTGGATTAGAGACCATCGATGTCATCATCTGAGTGGCGGTTATCACCGGTTTACCCAAAATATTGGCTTTCTGCATGATTTGTTTCTGTACCACTGCGATTTGATCAATTGGGATTTCCACCCCTAAATCTCCACGCGCAATCATGATCCCATCGCTGACAGAAAGGATCTCATCCAGTTTATTCAAAGCTCCCGCTCTTTCAATCTTGGCAATGATAAATGGATCAAAACCATTCTTTTCAGCAAACTGCCGTAATTGGATAATATCTTCCTGATTACTGACAAAAGATTGAGAAACAGCATCTACCCCATTTTCACAGGCATGAAACAAACATTCTTTGTCATGCTCTGTAAATGCAAGAATGCCTAAATCAGTACCTGGCAAATTCAAGCCTTTAAATGATCTTAACTCTCCGCCGACCAGCACTTCGCAACGAATATCCTTAGCAATGATTTCTACCACATTCAACTGAATCAAGCCATCATTCAAAAACAATAAATCCCCTCTTTTTAAGACTTCGTGTAATTGTTTAAGACTCACTGATACACGCTCAGGATTACCAACAAAATCTTCCGTACTAAGTGTAAAAATACTACCCTGAACCAGTTGAAAAGAGTCACGGTCAATCTTACCAATTCTCATTTTAGGACCTGGTAAATCAGCCATGATGCTTAGTGGTTTCTGGCAAATATCAGAAGCCTTTCTCAACTTGCATATATTTTCTGCATGATATTCAATATTGCCATGTGAATAATTCAATCGGGCAATGTTCATCCCCGCCTGAATCATCGCGATCATTTGATCTTGTGTATCTGTTGCTGGTCCGATCGTACATACAATCTTTGTTTTATGATCATTGATAAACATTAGTTCTCCTTTTTTAAGCTAAAATACCAGGATCTTTAGGTTCCCACAATTCTACTTTATTGCCTTCTGGATCAAGTATATGAAGAAACTTACCATACTCGTATTCACTGATCTCATCAAGAATTTTTACACCCTTACTTTTAAGTTCAGTTTTTAGTGTTTCAAGATCCTCAACTATATAATTGATCATAAACTCCTTTTTGGATGGATCAAAATAATCACTGCTTGATTCAAACGGACTCCATTGAGTAAATCCTTTTTCTGTCTTATCATCTTGATACCAGGTAAATCCTGCACCATATTCATCTGTTATCATCCCAAGCTTTTCCCGATACCACTCTTTCACCATATCAGCATCCTGACATTTAAAAAACACACCGCCAATCCCTTTTATTCTTCCCATGATCACTCCTTTTTTTGAATACACTAATATAATTTGAACATTTTGTAAATAGATATTTTGAGAGTTCTGAATAAGCATGGAGCCGACTCGGCTCGAGTCGATTTAAGAACAAGTATATAGCCGGCTCAGCTTGAGCCGAGTTCAAATATAGGATACAATTAATAGGTAGTAACAATATCTCCCTTACTTCAATACCGTCAGTTTCTGTGTTGAGACGATCTTATTATTCACTTTCATCACGGCTGTATATATCCCGGAACTTACTCTCTTACCTTTACTGTCAACCGCTTCCCAAATCATTTCATGAGTTGATTTTGGTGTTTTTGCATCAAACAGTGTTTTGACTTTTTGCCCTTTGATATTAAAGATTTCAATCTTCACATGAGCTTGTTCTTTGTTCTGCATTTTGATGACGGTTTTAAACTGAAAGGGATTAGGATATGGCGCCGAAATCTCATTTTTTAAAAGCTCTGGATTTTGCTCATTGCCAAGTGTGACATTGATATAATTCTCTTTAAGATAAGTACCCTCTCCGTCATTGATTGTGAGTCTTACAGAATATATACCGCTTTGCGTATATATATGAAGCGGATGTTGTTCAAAAGAATCCCATACGCCATCATTATTGAAATCCCACTTCCAGGAACTTGCATTTTGATCCGATTGATCTGTAAACTGAACGCTCAAAGGAGCTGTTCCGCTGGTAGGCTGAGCGCTGAAATCAACAGGTCTTTGTTGATACTCATAAGCGCCGATATCTATTTGCTGACCTGAAATGCGG
The DNA here is from genome assembly GCA_964573665.1 of uncultured Candidatus Cloacimonadota bacterium. Taxonomy (GTDB): domain Bacteria; phylum Cloacimonadota; class Cloacimonadia; order Cloacimonadales; family WRIO01; genus JAGOCT01. The sequence goes on from CAZNKI010000039.1 coordinate 23,456, forward strand.
GGATTCCCGGCAAGATCTGTTTCAGGAAATGTAAAACCCTCAATATTGGTAGTTCCTGCATCAATACAAGGAGAACCTGGGCTTAAAGCATAGGGAAATCCACCTTCGTTCATAAATAGTGGATTGGTATTCAGATTATTTACTCCCCAATGCGCAAAATTATACACCCCTTCGCCAATATAATAATGAATGGCAGATTCACCATCTTCCACCAGACAATTGTTAAAATAAAGATGATTCGGCTGATCAGGAGTTGTATTTTGTCTCATCCAAATACTGGAAGGGCTATTGCCATAAAAGAGGCAATTATAAAACTTAGCATTAGCGCCACCCTCAGAAGTTGAAATGATACCTCCATCTGGGACAGCTGTATTATTAGTTATCGTCAGATTACTAAAGATAAAATCACTATACCCTCTCAAAATCATTGCACTTGAGACTAATAAAACAGGCCAGTTGGCAATATAATTATGGTGATTCTCAATCAGCATATTGGAGACATGGATATTCGCTCGCCAACCATCAAGGGAAGAATTCCCTAATATTAAGGGTACAAATCCAAAATCGTCATCTTGAGTACCGTAATTATTTCTTATAATGACATTATTTACTTTTAAATTATTAATTGAGGTTGTTCCCAGAGGTGTATAACAATTTCCTTCAATAATGATATTATTCAATAATAATGATGTATCTTCAGAAGAATATTGATTAACGACTAATCTTGCAACACTAATTATCTTACTATTTAAAAAATTTATATTTTGAATTATTATTTCATTTGGATACATTAGATTAATCACATAGCTATACAAATCACTGGTGTAATTTCCTGGATAAGATGCATTATTAATCGAAATATCTCTGATCGTGAAATGAACATCATCTTCGTCGGCTACCAAAATTCCTCCCTGCTCTTCTGCATCAATGATGCAAATATCTTTTCCTGCCCCAATCAAGGAGACATGACCTTTCAAATTCACAGGAAAGCGCTGATTATTCAGAGAACGAGAATAAACACCTGGAGCTAAATAGACAGATTTAGGATTAAGAGAGTCAGACGCAATGATTTCAAAGGCTTTGTACAGTGTTTGCAGGGGCTCTGCGAAAGAAAAACCGGAGTTATTGTCATTTCCAAAGGGTGAAAGATACAAATCATGATTGACGCTTTGCAAAGTTGAATGATTCACTCGTAAATAATAATCACGATTAACCCATATATAACTGGCATTCTTATTCGTAACAGTCATGCTGTCCAAAACAATAGAGTGAAAGTCCATTGGATTATGAATACATACATCACTCGCATAACCAGCATGATTGTTGTAAATGTTATTTATATTCAGACTGTCCAATTCAATGGTTGAATAATAAGTGACAGAAAAGCCACCACCAGCGAAAGCATTGTTATTCGTTATTCTATTAGAGGATAAATATGCTTTACCTGGTTCCTGCATAGTTCCAGCAACATACACCCCTCCTCCATCCCGAGTTGAAAGATTATCTGTAATAATACAATTTATTATTGATAACTGACTTTTAAAAATATAAAAACCACCACCATATAATCCTGAATCTTGAGTTGTACCACTCCCATTAACAATTGTAAAACCATTAATGGTTGCCTGAAGGGTTTCACCGTTTATTACTCTCACACAAGAGCCATTATGATTACCATCAATGATGGTATTTTGAATGAGTGAATCAGCAGGAGTGATACAATACAAACTGCTTAAAAATATATTTCTTCCGTTGAAGATTATGTTTTCCAGATATCTGCCTGGATAAACCAAAACCGTATCTCCATCAGAAGAAGCATTGATCGCAGTCTGAATACTTGTAAATTGCATCGAACCATCTAAACTGACCGTTCGGCTTATAGCATTGATATTTATGATAATAATGATTAAGATTAATAAGAGGATATTTTTCTTCATGTGACCTCCACTTTCCTATTACAGTACAGCAAGCTACCAGCTTGCTAATTCACACACTATCAAACTGATGACCACCACCGTAAAGCAAGCTACCAGCTTGTTATAAAACACGCTATATATTAGATTGAACAATGAAACATTCAGAAGAAGGCTTGCGCCTGCTTCTGAAAAATCACTTATTTTATCAGTGTCATTTTGCGTGAAACTGTACTTTGATTAGTTGATATGGTATAGAAATAAATCCCTGTACCCACCTTGTTATTGTTTTGATCTTTACCATTCCAATTCAACTGATGAGAGCCATTAGGAAGAACTCCATTAAAGAGTTCACATACCTTTTGACCTTTAATGTTGAAGATCGTGATCTTTACATTGCCTTCTTTAGCAGTCATAAAATCAATTGTCGTTTCAGGATTAAATGGATTAGGATAATTTCTTACTTGTGAGATCATAGGCATCACTTCAGTATTCGCTTTTTCACCAATTTTGACTGCATAGAAAGGAGTAGCTGGCTGATAGCTTAGAGGGAAATTTGATGTGATATAATCATTGTCTTTATATACTGAATATGACGTGATTTGTTTTAGGGCTTGTTTGGAGTCATAAGCAAAGGCAAAAGTAATTTCAGCATCCGCATCTTCAGGTGTTAAATAAGCATTGATTTGAGTCACTTCACCTTCATAAACCGAAGCCCCTCTCACTACTCCATTAGCTAATACAGCAATTTCAGCAGGAGGATTTTCGTCACTGTAAGTGACATAAACTGGAGTATAGTCGGCTTGTTGAGTATAAGAGAACAACTGAGCAGGTGCCACAAGCATTGCCTCTGCTTCTGAAGCAATACTATTCCACTGGAAGCTTATTGATGCATCCAAACCGGTTTTTACAACCACCATATCACCATAATTAATAGTTTTGGGTGTAGAGCCTGTAAACCAAGGTGCTGTAAGAGACGCGCGAGTCATTGACCATGTTTCCGTTTTAATGGATAGAAGACTATTCATAGTTTCACCAAATGCTTCCTGAGGTGTTTGGCTCTGAGGAATAAAATAGCCAATCCAGTTTTCAAAAGTTGAATTTACAGGAGTACTAAATAACTCAATAGTAGTCAAAGGATTGACTGTTTTTCCATAAACATCAAAAGAACCATTATTGTTGACGGTTAATTTATAACCTTTTGTGGTATTGATTGAATTGAACAGAAGGGAAGACCAATTGTTATTTAAATAAAAACATTGCAAACCTTGATCATTAGTAATCAAAGACCCATTACTACCTAAGCCAGCTAAAGGAGTATTAATTGGAACATCTGGATTTGTCTCAATATTTCTATCGAGTTTTGGGAATGATATCCAGTTTATACCAGAATGAACTGAATGTATAAATTTTGAGCTGTTATTCGCAGAAGAATAAGAATACACACCAATATCAGTTCCATTTTGTCCTGTACCAATACATGATGAATTCTCTCCTAAATGCCAATTGTAGGTATATTTATCAAGAAATAGCGGATCTTCAGTAACATTTCTAAAATGATCAAAATTTAAAGATCCTTGTATCCCATTTTCTATACATGAAAAACTGATATTTGAAGGCAAGTTATTTGTGTCTACTATTTGATTTTCAGAACTATTGTCTGACCTGTTACCCCATATAATCGAGTTTGTTATATCAAGAATTCCATTGGATTCTGTTGTGTTACCCCCACCTGATATGACAACAGCGGATCCGGGTAACGATGAATTATTGAACAGAAAATTAGATTTTATTATTTCATATTTTGAATTATCACAATATAATCCACCTCCTGATTGTGCGGAATTCATAAATATGCTATTACTCTCAAAAATTGTTTGATCTTGATTATACGGGTATAAATTCATAAGATATAATCCACCTCCTTCAATCAAAGCTGAATTGTAATAAAAATTATTATCACGTATTGTAATAACGGTAGGTACGCAATGATGACTATTTTTTAAACCACCACCAGACCCTGACACATTATTACTAACAGTATTTTTTTCTATAATTATATTCTCATATACGAAATTTTCATATTGTTGATCTGATGATATTAATATACCTCCTCCATCAATTAGTGAGGTATTGTTTGAAATTATATTATTAGTTAATAATAAATTTCTACCACTTAAAAAAATTCCTCCCCCATTATTTTCTGCAAAGTTATTATTTATAATATTTTTATTTATTTCAATATTACTTGATACAGACTCATTGTAGCAATGTAAACCTCCCCCATAAGATGATTTATTATCATTAAACTTATTAAATTCTATAATGTTATAATAATCATTAACATCCTCTGTTATTTTTATGGTGCAAGTTGAAGAAACATAATGATCATTAATCAAGGTGGAATTATTAAAAATTTTCGAATTGCTTATGTTTAAATTCTCAATATTCTTAAAATACAACGCGCTCGCAGATAATCCTCCAGTTTCAATTATATTGTTATCATATATATCTGAATTTGTCACTGTAATGCTACTACAATTTTCAGCAACTATTGCTCCTTGATTTTTTGTGCGTGTAATGATGCAATAATCAAAAATTGCTGATCTGCAGTTTGTTAAAAAGATGCCATCCCATGTTCGATTCTGTGCTGTTGAAGTAAAGGTTATCTCCTTCTTGTTTATGCCAATAGCGGAGATTATCCCATAAACATTGATTTGCACATCTATTGAGAGTTCCACTGTAACACCCGCTTCTATGGTCAAAGTTACATTGGGATTAACATTAATGTCTCCTGTGATCAAATAAGGAGAATCTGCTAATGTCCAGGTCGTATCTGTATTGTATGTTGCTCCTGGAATTGTGATTGAGAACAAATTTGTGATTATCCATGTAATCGCGATAATGATAATGATTCTTTTCATATATAATCCTTTCTTATTTTCGTAATCTGAGAATATGATAAGAAAGAATACTTAAATAAAATGATTTTTATCACATGGGATGAAAATTCTAATATTCTTTGAGTTGAGATATTGAATAATTCTAAGTATATATATATATGCAATTAGAATCTTTTGATTATCACAATCTAACTTATTCATCATTGTATTTTTCATCCTTATTGAAAATCATTGTAATTATTTAGTTTCTTATATTTTTCTGTCAAGACAAATTAATTATTTTCTTTCCTGACTATAATTATTCATTGTTCACAATATTTAAATCACTAAGAGAATATCCGAGATTTCTCCAATAATAACTTTGATTAACAATGGAGCCGGCTCAGCTTGAGACGATTTACAATTTATCCATAATGAGAGATTTAAAGTTGTCATGGAGCCGGCTCAGCTTGAGACGATTTACAAATGATCTATTATCTTAATATTCTCCAATAATAATTCACTTTTCTACAGGATAGAAGAGGAGAGTGAATGAGAGAGAAGCGGAGAGAATAGCGATTAAAAGGGGATTATAGGCATTTTTTCTTCTGAGAATGAAAAAGGGGAAAAAAGAGATGTTTTAGATGGATTTATCTGATGAGTTATAAATTTTTCGTTCGATCCGCTCAATGCGTTGTTGGATCTTTTCTTCTTTTTGTTGAGATAATAATCCGCATTCAACTAAAAACTGTTTTGCTTTTTGTGCATAATGTAAAGAAAGATGACACTTCTTTTGTTTTTCATAGAGCTTGGACAGTTCGATATAGCCCTCTTCATTCAAGATTCTCAACCAACAGCTTTCAGCATCTTTTTCTCGTTTCAATCTCTTGTATAGCCTTGCCAGATAAAGCAAAGATACCGATGAATCTTCCTCATTTGATTTCTGATAGTAAATCAATGCACGCTCATCTTCTCCGATTTGCTCATAAAGTCGACCGATTTCTAATAGATTAAACTGCTGAGCCTTAAAAGTATCTTCATCATGATTAAAGGCATGAACAACTATTGCATATATAGATAAGAGTGAGGAAATATCATCTTCATTATGATAAAAAACTGAGATTAACTTTTCAGGATTCCCATTTGCCTGATATTCAGCATAGAGCGAAGGGATAATATAACCAGGGACATCAAATTCATCTGAGCGTATCTTCTCAAACAAATGATACTCCATTCTGCCTAAAGAAAAATTTTCCACCTTGCTTTTCCAGAGCCTTCTTGCAACAGGTAATAAATCAAAATGAGGAATCTGCCTGAGATTCATATCGTACTTCTGTAAAATCATGCGACTTTGAAGCAATGGAATATCAAAAGACTTGCCATTATAAGAAACAAATAACTCCACATTTTTGAGTTCTAAGACAAGTTCCTGATAAAGCACGTCTTCATCTGCCATTTCTTCAATAAAATACTGGCGAATGACAAAGTGATCTCCTCTGATTCTGCCAAGTCCCAGCAGAAAAACAAAAGTTCCCTGAGATCTGCTGAGTCCTGTGGTCTCTGTATCAATAAACATTATATTTTCAGGATGCAAGGCATCATTTAAAAAGATCCTTGCGTACTTTCTAAGACTTTTGCTGAGAATCATGTCCTTATGACCAAAGAGCAGTTCATCACATTTAATCTGTTTTTCTCTGACAAAGATATGAGAATTATTAAGATAATCCCCTTCAATAAACTGCGAGACAGGAATTCGCTCATCAGTGTGATTTTGTTTCTCCTGATTCTGCAACTTATCGGCAAACAAATCAAGCCATTGATCACTCATTTTGAAGAAGTCCTTTTAGAATTAACTGAACAGCTTGTTTTGCTCCCCAGCCATTTTCTGACACAGCGCCACTGCAAGAAGGACACCCCTCTGTACATAAACATTGATCAACACATTGCTTGCCACGCTCAATCAAATCTGTATGTTCGGAATACAACTTTTCTGAAAGCCCGATCCCTCCAGGGACACTGTCATAAATCAATACACAGGGCTTCTGATCTGCATATATGCCACAAGCTTCTTTATGAATCCCAAGATCATTGCGTTCACACATGAGCTGTAAAGGTGCTAAATGATGCAAGGCATAAGAGAGCCCACCCAACGCACTCTGTATTTTTATCATCGACTCAGCTTCTTTATGACACGAAACGCATAAAGTCACCAGATTTGAAAGATCGTTCGCCACCGTCTTGTTTTGATGCATTTTAAATGGGATCTTATGATGCACTTCAAGCCTTTGAGGTTCTGATACGCCACAAGACTGACAACAGAATAAATCCCGTTGCAACACCTTTGATCGTATATTCTCCCAGTCCTTCCCATACTGATTGCTTTCTTCAAACCAAATATCCAGATCTTTCAGGGTTTGCACGATCTCTGGGCTGATTGAAAACCAATAGGCTTTTGTCATTAAGACAGTTGAGGGTAAATCTAATTTCCCATAATCAAGGATTTCATGGCTGGTCCAATGAATTTTCCTGAATCCAGTAACTGTTTTAATTACTTTAATTTTCCCAAAGTACTTTCTGTAATTAGATATATCTTCCTGTTTCTCCAACTCAATCAGCTCGATATCTACCTTAGACATGTGCTCTGTGTAATAGCCAGGATCATTTTCTTTTAAGTGAACAAGTCCCTTTTCCAGATCAAGCTCTTCAACTAAATAGATACAACCTTCCTGTAGATAGACAGCTCCAGGATGAGTCATCCATAAAGCGCTATCTTTATCAAGTTTACCAATGATTTTACCTTCTGCAAGCAAAGCAAACTGACTTGGATCTGCAATTCTCAAAGAGATCTCTTCTGCAGGATAATGTTCTGAAATCCAGTAATATGCATCTCTGCTCAATCTGCATTTATTCATTCTTTGTAGTAGCTCTAAAAAGTAATTCAACTGAGACTGTTTGAGTGAACCAAAACCCTCATCTTTTTTAAAGGGAAGCTCATAAATAGCAGAGCTCAAATGAGAAAGTAGAATATAAGGATTGTCAGCTTCGATTAAGGCTTGTTCAGGCGATTGTTCAAATATGTATTGTGGATGCTTCACGATATATTGTTCAAGAGGTTCTGAACTACATACAAGAATGCTCAAAGCAGTATTGTTTCTTCTACCAGCTCTACCAGACTGCTGTCGCGTTGCAGCAATGCTTCCAGGATAACCACAGAGAATAACAATATCTACCCCGCCAATATCAATCCCCAGTTCCAAAGCATTAGTAGCAATAACCGTTCTGATATTTCCCTTCTTCATTTCTAATTCTGTACTGCGTCGAGTACTGGCAAGATAGCCTGAACGGTAAGTTCTCACATCATCAATATCATCATCTCTTTGGTCAAGATTGGAAAAAATCATTTCGACCACACGCCGAGAACGGGCAAATAATAGGATTTGAAGATCAAACTCACGTAAATATCTTAAAATTCTGACACTTTCCTGCAAATAACTCCGCCGAATACCCAGTTCCTGATTAACAAATGGCGGATTGTAAATCAAAAAGTGCTTCTTCCCCCTCTGCGAATAATCCTGATCAATCATTTTTACTGGAGCTTCAATCAATTGCTGAGCAAATAAATCCACATGTGACAAAGTTGCTGAGCACAATATAAACTGAGGATAAGAACCGTAAAAATGACAAATCCGCTTTAAGCGTCGAATCAGGTTTGCAAAATGAGAACCGAAAACACCTCGATAAATATGTACCTCATCAATGACAACATACTTTAGGTGAGTGAAAAATCTCGACCATTCGGTATGATTTGGTAAAATACCAATATGAAACATATCAGGATTAGACAATACGATTTGTGCATTTTGTCGAATTCTCTTACGTTCATCTCTGACTGTATCACCGTCATACACACCAAGATCAGGGCTCTTGCCTGATAATTGTTCCAAAAGAGACAAATAATCACATAATTGGGTCTTCTGATCATGACACAGGGCTTTGGTCGGAAACAACATTAATGTGCAAGCAGCATCTGATTCGATACAGGATTGTATCATGGGTATTGTGTAGCATAAGCTTTTCCCGCTTGCTGTTCCGGTAGAAATGACAACATGATGCCCCTTAAAAATCTCTTCAACTGCTTGGTACTGATGACGGTAAAGTTGATCAATTCCAGTATTTTTAAACAATTGAATACATAATGGATGAGTCTGATCAGGGAAATCACATAAATCTGCCTGAGTCTCCTCTTGAAAATGCTTTATCGCAATCCCTTCCCGAAAGTCAGGATTCTTCTGAAAAGCCTGTACAATTAAATCAATATCTCGTTTTTGCATGAAACAACAATAAAAAAACAAGCGCTTTTCTTCAAGCTTTTTTTCAACATAATGATTATAAACTTAAAAATAAAGATTGATTTTTTTTGAGAAAAGATTATATTCTTAAAAAAAACATGGGGGTGTTTATGAAAGTAACAATCTTAATCTCAATATGTCTGATCCTTTTCTCTTCTGTGCTGATGGCTCAGTCCTTGAAAATTGTCACAGAAGACTATCCGCCTTATAACTATGACAATAATGGCAAAGTATCAGGATTGGCAACAGAAGTGATTCAGGCAGCAATGAAAGAAGCAGGGATGACAGGAGAAATCAAAGTATATCCCTGGGCACGCGCTTATGAAATGGCTCAAAAAGAACCTAATGTACTCATTTACTCAATAGGCAGATCTGCAGAACGTGAAAAGATGTTTAAATGGGTCGGTGAAATTGCACCTAATGTAGTTTACTTTTTCTCATTGGCTGACAAAAACATCACAATAAATACTTTAGCTGACGCAAAAAAATATAAAACTGCGTCAACTCAGAATGATTTCAGAGAACAGTACTTAATTAAGAATGGTTTTGCATTGGGAACCAATCTTGATCGTGGGAGCGATAACGAAACAAATGTAAAGAAATTCTTAGCTGGGCGTGTTGATCTGATTACTGAGAATGAAATAGTGCTGAACTATATGATCAAGCAAGAGGGAAAAAATCCTTCTGTTGCAAAAAGACAGATGAAGATCAATGAACTAAGCGGATCAGGTCTCTATATGGCATTAAGTATTCAAACATCAGACGAAATCCTGCAAAAACTTCAAAAAGGACTCGAATCCATTAAGAAAAAAGGAATCTACCAAAGTATTCTCACCAAATACGGTGTGAAATAACTCCTTCTATCGAGTAATCAAGTTTTAAAAAAAGGGCGCTTAAAGCGCCCTTTTTGTTATACTTTAAACTTCCTGATGAGTTCATTGAGTTCATCAAACAACTGATTCACAGATTGAGTATTCTGGTTAGTTTCATTTGCAGAAACAGAAGCATCAGATGATAGTTTTGTAATATTCATCATTTTCTGGGTAATATTTTCTATTGAATAACTCATTTCAACTGTCTTCGTACTGATATGAGCAATCGCTTGAGAAACAGAACTGCTTTTTTGGGAAGATTGATGAATGAGATCAGCAGAATGATTCGTTTGTTGTGTGATATTATTCAGGTTTTGTGATACATTCTGTGTAAGTTTTTCATTTTCAACGACTGTATTATGAATTTCCTGAGTATAGTTGTTGATTTGATTCGCTTTGTAAGCAATATCATTTACTGTATGAGCGATCTCTTTGGTTGCATCACTTTGTTGATTGATGCTCATAGAGATACTATTGTTAAAGTTTTGAACTGTATGAATCACATCATCAATCTGAACCATATCTTCATAGTTTTGTTCTGTAGCCTGAAGCATTTTCTTAATCTGCAGATCAATTTGTTCAGTTGCATTAGCCGTTTGTTTTGCAAGTTCTTTGACTTCATTAGCCACCACAGAGAAGCCTTTGCCAGCTTCTCCAGCGCTTGCTGCCTCAATCGTAGCATTTAATGCTAAGAGGTTTGTTTGGCGGGCAATATCATTGATGATAGAAACAATGTTTGAGACTTCAATAGCTAAGGCATTGAGTTCTTTCATTGCTTGAACAGTATTCTTTGCTTTTCCTGAAGCTTCAGAGCTAATTTGATAAGCTTGCTGAGTATTTTTATTGACTTCAGAAAGTGTACTGGTCATTTCATCAATAGCTGAAGCAGCTGAATTGATACGAGTAACAATATCATCAATATTTTGTGAGATCTGATCAATATTAACTGAGACATTTTTCATGGATGAGGTGACATTGTTAAATGAATCATTTACAAAGTCTATACTATTTGCCACCTGTCCGATGTCCTGAGCCACTTTTGATGAGTTAATCGCTAATTGATTGACTTCTTCGGCGTTATACTGAGATTCGCCTGAAATCTCGCCAATATGGCTATTAACAATCTGAACATTATCTGAGACTTCAATAGATTCTTTTTTCATATCATTGGAGTCATGAACCAACTGACCAGACAAATTATTGAGTGCATTAACCCATCTTTCGAGTGATTTTGCCAAAAAACGCCTTTTCAAACTCGTAAGTTATTG
>CAZNKI010000040.1:0-33895 GCA_964573665.1 uncultured Candidatus Cloacimonadota bacterium
GCGGAGTGCTTTGAGATTGAGCGGTATTTATTGTTTTCGGATGCACTTCGTTTCGAAAAGCCCTACAAACGTGAATAGATGAACGTTTATATGAATGAGATGACTAATAAAATGATAATAAAATATTGAGATAATGAGACAATTTGTACAGAAAAATCGTAATGTAAGGTAAAAATTCTTTCAATTTGTTGATGATGTACTTAAAAGATAAACACATAAATTAGTGAAAAAAGTGAATCTTGATGAAGATCATGAAATATCTTGACTTTTTTATAGAATAAAATAAATAAAAACTCAAAAGAAAATTAAGACGGAGGTCAAGATGTTTGGTCAAATGAAAACAGATTTACAAAAATTGTTTGAAGAACTTAAAAGTCAGGGTTTATTTAAGAAAGAAAGAATTATCACAAGTAGTCAACAAGCGAAAATTTCTGTTTCCACAGGAGAATCAGTTTTGAACTTTTGTGCCAACAATTATTTAGGCTTGGCAAACCATCCTGAAGTTGTAAAGAGTGCACAGGAAATAATGAATGATTGGGGATATGGCTTATCCTCTGTTCGTTTTATCTGTGGAACACAGAAAATCCATAAGGATCTTGAAGCAAAAGTATCTGAATTTTTAGGTACCGAAGATACTATTTTGTATGCGGCTTGTTTTGATGCTAATGGTGGTGTTTTTGAGCCATTATTAGGAGAAGACAGTGCGATCATTTCTGATGAGTTAAATCATGCATCAATTATCGATGGTGTACGTCTCTGCAAAGCTAAGAGATTTAGATATAAACATTCAGATATGACAGAACTTGAAAACTGTCTTAAAGAATCACAAGACTGCAAATATCGTCTCATTTCAACTGATGGTGTCTTTTCAATGGACGGAGATATCGTAAAACTTGATCAGATTGTTGCATTAGCAGAGAAATATGATGCCTTAGTGATGGTTGATGATTCTCATGCGACAGGTTACATTGGAAAAACAGGTCGTGGCACAGCTGAATATTATAATTTACTTGGAAAAGTTGATATTATTACCACAACATTCGGTAAAGCACTTGGTGGAGCAAATGGCGGATGTACCTCAGGCAGAAAAGAAATTATTGAGTTATTAAGACAAAGATCAAGACCATATTTATTTTCAAATACATTAGCGCCTGCGGTTGTTGGTGCGACTATGAAAGTGATCGATATTTTAACTGAATCATCTTCTTTGATAGATAAAGTGATGTATAATGCACGATTTTTCCGTAGTGAAATGGAAAAAGCGGGATTTGCATTAAAACCAGGCAATACTGCAATTGTACCTGTCATGCTTTATGATGAACCACTTGCCCTTAAAATGGCTGATATGTTGTTAAAAGAAGGCATCTATGTGATTGGTTTTGCTTATCCTGTTGTTCCAAAAGGTCAAGCAAGAATCCGCGTTCAGTTATCAGCTGCACATTCTCACGAAGATGTTCAAACAGCAGTTAATGCCTTCATCAAAGTAGGTAAAGAATTAAAAGTCATATCATAAAGAAATTTTTTCGTGCATATCTGTTTCGGCAGGTATGCACGATTTTAAAGGTGGAGCTATGGAAAATGGATGTCTGTATTTAGTGCCGACACCGATCGGTAATTTGAAGGACATGACATTCAGAGCAGTTGAAGTTTTAAAGCAAGTTTCAAGAATTTATGCAGAAGATACGCGAACTTCACGGCATTTGCTCAATCACTATTCAATCGAGACTGTATGTTATTCCTACCATAAATTTAATGAAAAACAGCGTATTGATGAGATTGTTTCTGTTTTGAAGAGTGGTTTATCTGTGGCGATTATTTCTGATGCAGGATCACCTGGAATTTCTGATCCATCATTGTACATTGTAAAAGCTTGTATTCAAGAACAAATCTCTGTGTGTCCACTCCCTGGAGCCAGTGCATTGATCCCAGCCGTAACAGGTTCAGGGTTTGATGTCTCTCAGTTTTTGATGTTAGGATTTCTACCATCGAAAAAAAGTGAACTTGATCAATTGCTTGAATTTCTTAAAAATTTCCCTTATCCATTTGTGATTTACGAATCTCCTCATCGTATCGTAGATACGCTTAAAAGTTTGTATGAGACACTTGGCAACAGGAATATATGTATTGCCAGAGAGTTAAGCAAAATGTATGAAAGCTGGTATCGAGATACATTGGAGACGATCATTACACAACCAGATATAATAAAGGTAAAGGGTGAGTTTGTCATAGTTGTCCAATCTGCTGAACGAAAAGAGTTTAATGCAGATGATATCATAAAAAATATTGATAAATACGGTGATCAATTTTCAACAAAAGAGTTATCAAAGATGATCTCCGAAGAATATGGGATATCTAAGAAAACCGTGTATGAATTACTTTTAAAACATAAGAAAGCGTAAAGGATCTGATTATGAAGATAAATGATTTTAGTAAAGTGTTGACTTATACAAAAGCACCTTTTATTCCCGCCTTAATTATGGTAAAAGACGAAGAAGGAAAATCAAACCCGATTACCGTAGAATGGTATATACGCACTTCTATTGAACCTCCGATGTATGCGATTTCTATTGGTAATAACAGATACAGTTATCAATGTTTACAGAATCATCGATTTTTTAATATTATTATTCCATCAGAAGAAATGGGAGAAGTGATTAAGTATTGCGGATCAAAATCGGGTAAGGAGACTGACAAAATCAATGATCTGGAATTAGATGTATTTAAAGGAAAACTAGGTTTACACATAATCAAAAATGCACGAGCATGTTTTGAATGTGAAGTTGTCAGTCAGGTGCTCAGTGGTGATCATACGATATTTGTTGGAGCAGTTAAATATTCATGGTTAAACGAAGAAAAAAGCTCATTTATCGTTTTTCCAAATAACAGATAAACAGATTTGAAACAGTATGATAAAGATCAGTGATGCGTTTAATCAAGAAATATTTGATCAGATTGAGCAAATATGGATTTCTACAGGTGTATCCAATCCAGCAAGAGGTGATGATTATCAAGTCGTCTCCCGATCATTAAATCATGATGGCAAGATTCTAAGCGCCTGGGATGATGATTTAATGGTTGGTACATGCTGGTTGACTTCAGATAGTCGTAGATTATATTTACATCATATGGCTGTTTTAAAGGATTATCAGAATCAAAAAGTAGGACATTTGTTAATGGAATCAGCTATAAAATATGGCAGAATGTTAGGACTGCAAATGAAGTTGGAAGTACATGAGAATAATGAATCGGCAATACATTTATATCGTAAATATGGTTTTGAGCATTTATCTCAGTATCAAGCAATGATCAAAAGAAAATTTGAAGTATAAGGAAATAAAAATGGATAGAATTTATTTACCCGTAGATATATATTTTGGAGCAAATTGCGTTGCACAACATGGCGAACATATCACATCAATCGGGCAAAAAGCATTTATTGTAACAGGCGCACATTCAGCTAAAGCGAGTGGGGCAGAGGCGGATATTGTTGATTTGTTAAAAAGAATTGGCAAAGAGTATTATATTTATTCAGAAGTTAGAGAAAATCCAGAAATCGAAATCATAGATAAAGGGATCAGCTTATTTCTTTACAATGAGTGTGATTTTGTCATCGGCATCGGTGGAGGTAGTCCTTTAGACGCAGCAAAAGCAATTGCTTTAGGCGCTGCAAACAATATCACAGGCCTTGATCTCTATAATGGCGATCTTCATCAGCAATGTTATCCGATTATCGCGATTCCTACTACATCCGGTACAGGATCTGAGGTGACACAGTACAGCGTATTAACCAATAAACATGAACAAAAGAAAGCTGGATTTACGAGTCCAATGATTTTTCCCATTGTTGCTTTCCTTGATCCAAGATATACGCTAAGTGTAAGTAAAACAGTCACACGCGATACAGCATTGGATGCTCTGAGTCATTTACTTGAGGGTTTGTATTCTGTAAAAAGAAATCAATTATTGTTTCCATTGATATTTGAAGGCATCCAATTGATAATGAGTCATCTTCCTGCTTGTTTGGAAGATTTATCATCTTTTGAGCACAGAGAAGCCTTAATGAGAGCCTCGCTATATGGCGGTATGGTTATCGCTCATGCTGCTACGACATTACAACATTCAATTGGATATCCATTGACATCAAATTATGGACTATCTCATGGTTTAGCAAATGCTGTGGTAATGAAGGGTATAATGAAGCTTTATTCACCTGCTATCCAAAATGAATTAAAGCAATTATTTACTTATCTACATATCGAAATGTCGGACTTTTTTAAATGGATCGATGACTTAGGAATTAATCAAAATTTAGAACTCGAAGATGAATGGATTGATAAAAAGATCTTAGAGATAATCCAAAGCCGGAACATGGTCAATAATCCATTTATTGTTGAAGTGGATCAAATCAAGCAAATACTAAAAAGTCTTTAAATAAAAAAAAAGCCGCTTTTACAGCGGCTTTTATTTTGTGTATCAATTATCTTTTCTTAGCTTTTTGTACTTTTTGTGCATGCTCAAACATTTTATCTAAAGTTGGATATTTATCGAAGAGTTGAAGAGCTTCCATTAATTGTCTATCTACTTGAATTCCTGCTTTATATCCAGCAATTTCACCAAACTTTTTATCGATGACTGAGCTGGTCAGAGAGTTTTTAATGTATGCTCTTGATGAATCAACATCGACATCAGTAAATTTTAAGCCTTTGCCTTTGCCAAATTCTAAGAAGTCATTGAGCATTTTATCATCAGCGACAAAGCTTTCAGTAATATTGTCTTTATTCTTTACGTAATAATCAATTGAGTATTCAAATACTAAGTTAAGTCTTCTGATTTCAATTTCAAAATTACTTAAACGATCTTGTTCAATTTCAATATCAGGATTAATTCCACCACCACCGTAAACGGTTCTGCCGTTGACTGTTTTGTAAATATGTTCGTTATTTTCTTTGTCAATTTTTGCTTTTTCTTCTTCAGTGACTTCTTTTCCTCTGAGTAATTTATCATTGATATCTTTGTGGATACAACGACCTGATTTGATGTAATACTTTGAAATGGTAATCTTGATGCCATAGCCTTCAGATAGAGGGTAGAGTTGTTGTACAGAGCCTTTACCGAAAGAAGTTTTACCTACGACAAGACCTTTATCCCAATCCTGTAAAGAACCTGCAAAAATTTCAGATGCTGATGCGCTGGCTTCATTGATCAAAACAACCACAGGATATCCTGTTCTCATTCGATTGTAGCGAGTAAAATATTCCTGGTTAAATTGAGGCACACGACCTTTTGTGAAAACAACTAGTTTTTCTCCGCCAATGAATTCATTTACAGTATCTACTGCTTCATTGAGTAATCCGCCTGGGTTGAAACGTAAATCAATCAATAAACCTTTGATGCCGTCTTTTTCGAGTTTATCGAGGTTTTGTTTTAATTCAGTGGTTGTATTGGCGTTAAATTGTCTGATACGAATGTATCCGATGCCATTATCAAGTTTGAAAGCATAAGGGATACTTTTAATTTTGATAATATCACGAATAATTTCAAAGTCAAGGAGGTCTTTTACACCTGGTCTTGCAATTGAAATAAGCACTTTTGAGCCTTTTTCACCACGCATTTTTTTAATGACTTCATCAGTGTTTAAACCAACGACATTCGTTCCATCGACTTTAACGATTTTATCTCCAGCCTGAATACCCATTTTATATGCAGGAGTCCCTTCAATTGGAGATACGACAGTAATATAGTCTCCTTGTTTGTCTATAGTGATTCCAAGTCCACCAAATTCTCCCTGAGTACTGGTTTGGAATTCTTTGAAATCATCAGGTTTCATAAAATTGGTATGAGGATCAACGTCTTCTAACATACCATTGATGGCATACTCAAACAGTTCTTCCATTTTAATATCTTCAACATAGTTTTGTTTTACCATGAAGACAACATCTCTGAAGAGTTTCATGTACTTTAAGAATTCGTTTGAATCGAAATTGCTTTGCGCGTGACCAATCGAATAATTAAAGACTAATGTGCCGATAAAAAACCAGATAACAAGAATTGAGTAAAAAATGATTTTGTTTTTTCTTAAAAGTTTCATTTTGTCCCTTTCTGAATTTTGCATAAAACGATCTCTTTTATTTTATTATGAATTAAATCAATAGATTGCATCCCATCGATTCTTATGAAACGATGAGGGTTTTCACTACAAATTTGTTCAAAACCATTTCTAACAGCTTTATGGAAATCATAAGATTCATTTTCCAGGCGGTCGGGGTTTTTATTTTTTATACGATTAAAACCTTCATCAAGAGGAATATCAATATAAATGGTCAGATCTGGCACTAAGTATTGAGTTGCAAAAGAATTAATGGTTTGAATTGTAGCATTGTTTAATTTTCGAGCATGAACCTGATAGGCAAATGAAGAATCAAAATATCTGTCACAAATCACTATCGTATTTTCTTTTAAAGCTGGAATAATCCATTGAGCGGTATGTTGTGCACGAGAAGCCATATATAACAATACTTCAGTTTCAGCAGTCATTTCAGTGTTTTCAGGATCAAGCAAGAGATGTCTGATTTTTTCGCTGATACCAGGACCTCCAGGCTCTCTGGTAAGTAAGACATTTCTATTTAAACTAAGAAGACATTCACTTAATAGTTTTGCCTGAGTTGATTTTCCACAACCTTCAATTCCTTCGAAAGTGATAAATAAAGATTTCATCAGTAAAACTCCTAATCAATCTTTTATACAATATAATATAAAGCAATTTAAGTGCCATATATTTATATGATAAATCTACTATTTTTTTTATTTAATGAATCAAAATAAAGACATTTATCAAGCACGAAATATCATGCTTATATAATTGTATCTTTTTGATATAATTCATCATTTCTTTCAGGATAGTCAACAATGTAATGTAAACCTCTGCTTTCTTTTCTGATCAGTGCGGATTTGATGATCAAATTGGCAATAATCGCGAGATTTCTTGTTTCGATCACTTCTTTTCTAATATTGTTATGATGATAGAAATCATCAATTTCCTGATAGATAGAATTCAGTCGAGTTTGTGCATATTTAAGAAGTCTTCTGGATCGAGTGATGCCGACATAATTTTGCATTGTATGTTTCACCACTTCGCGGTTATGAGATATTACAACCCATTCGTTTTCATTAAATTGTCCGATTTCTCTCCATTCAGGAATTAATGGGAATTCAACTTCTTCTAAATTACTTGGATGATTACCCGCACGTTTTGCAACAACCAATGCTTCGAGAAGAGAATTTGAAGCTAATCGATTGGCACCATGTAGTCCTGTACAGGATACTTCCCCAGCTGCAAATAAGTTTTTAATATCTGTTTCTCCATCGATTGTTGTGAGTATCCCACCACAAAAGTAATGCGCTG
Source organism: uncultured Candidatus Cloacimonadota bacterium (assembly GCA_964573665.1). Taxonomy (GTDB): domain Bacteria; phylum Cloacimonadota; class Cloacimonadia; order Cloacimonadales; family WRIO01; genus JAGOCT01. The sequence goes on from CAZNKI010000040.1 coordinate 7,403, forward strand.
CTGGAGCAACAGGGATAAAGTCTTTAGTAATATCAATACCTCGTTTGAGGCATTTTTTGTAGATGTAAGGGAAATGAGCTTTTAAATGATTATGATCCACTTTAGTCGCATCGAGAAAAACAAATTTTTCATCCCGTTTTTTTAACTCAAAATCAATTGCTCTTGCAACAACATCTCTTGGCGCCAGCGATCCAAGTGTATGGTATCTATCCATAAAGATATTGCCATCCTGAAGCCTTAAAACAGCGCCTTCACCTCTTAAAGCTTCTGTGATGAGAAATGTATGTCCATCAGGAGAAAAAAAGGCAGTAGGATGAAACTGGATAAACTCCATGTTTGCCATTCTAGCCCCAGCCAGTCTTGCCATGGCTACGCCATCTCCGGTGGCTACGTCAGGATTTGTACTCTGAAGATACACCTGGGCTGCGCCACCTGTTGCAAGCATTGTTTTTTTTGAAGTAAAAGTTTTAATTATATTGTTTTTATGGTCAAGAATATAGGCACCCCAGCAAGTGATACGAGGAATAAAACCATCATTTTGTGGTATATGATGTTGAGTGATCAAATCAACTGCAATATGATTTTCAAAAATATCAATATTTGGATTGGATTTACAGGAAGAAATTAAAGCCTGCATAATTTCATGGCCTGTAGAATCAGCAGCATAAGCGACTCTTTGTTTAGAATGACCACCTTCTTTTGTTAAGGAAAGGTTTTCAAGTGAACGGTCTAAGTGAGGATTTTTCACTGTAAAAAGAGTGCCTTTATTAATGAGATACTCGATGGCATCAGGACCTTCTTCTACTATTGTTTTAATAATTTTCTTCTTACCAAGTTGAACTCCAGCAGAAAATGTATCTTCAACGTGAGCATTGAAAGAGTCTTTATCATCAATTACAGCAGCGATCCCACCCTGAGCATAATCAGAGTTACAATCATTCATTTCTTTTTTTGTGATTACTGCAACTTTACCAATTTTAGATACCTCAAGAGCATAGACTAATCCAGCAATTCCTGATCCGATAACTAAAAAATCATATTTAAGCATTCTCACCTCCCTTTTCTCTCAAAAGAGCCATAACAATTGCATCTTCAGGTGGATTTTGATAATAATTTTTTCTAATATACACAGGGGCAAAACCTAATTTTTTGTATAGTTTTACAGCAGGGATGTTTGATTTTCTGACTTCTAAAAAGAAACTATTGATCAATTTTTTATCAAGTATTATTGTATTCAAAAAATATGTGGCTAAGCCTTGATTCTGATATTTTTTTTTTATAGCTATGTTACATATACTGTATTCATCTTGAGTTTGATACGCAAACAAAAAACCGCATATTTCATTTGAATCACATCTAAACAATACAAATGCTTCATCCATTTCTAAGGATGTTGAGAAAGCATTGTAATCCCATGTATCATGATCAGCTTCTAACTCGATTTTATATACATCATCTAAATCATTTTGATGCATAGGTCTGATAGAGTAATTCATTAGTAGAATAATACCTGTCCTTTGTGTAAGAGAACATTTAATTTACCATTTTGTTTTTTAGTTTTTAAATTGTTTTGAGCGATCAGATTTTCTTCGGATACACCAATAGATTTTGATATCTTATATAAGGTATCTCCTTTTTTAACAGTATAAGATTTTTTTGCTTTTACTTTTTTTGAAGATTTTTGATCAGTGCGGTTTTCATCGGTCTGGTTTTCAACTGAAGTAGTAAGTGTTGAATCATTTTGTGCAATTTGAGGAGGATTGTCTGTATAAACAGAGTCTTGTATTGTATCTTTATTTATTTTTAATTTCATGCCTTTTAATAAATTATTCTTTTTTAGGTGGTTCCATTTTTTCAAGTTTGTAACTGTAACACCGTATTTCTTGGCGATAGAGCTGAGCGTTTCACCTTTTTTTACTTTATGAATAATTACGTTGTTTTTGACAATACTTTTTGTTTGTTCTTGATACTTCTTTTCCACTTCAGCCAGTTTAAATGAATCTGCTTGAGCAGAAGAAGGAATAAGTATTTGGAATACTCCTGGTGGTAGCATTAATTGATTGATCTTAGAATATTTTCCCTGACTTTTTTTGTTAATTTTTATCCATGGATTCAATTCCCAAATCGCTGAAATGTTGGTTCCTTGAGCAATTGCCCAATCGTTAAGCAAATGATAACCATTGAGTTGAACTGTAACTAATTTTGCTGTATTAAGTAAGTAAGGGTCTCTGTTAAATTTTTTACCGAAGATTTTTTCTTCATTTTCAAAAATAATTTTGATTGCTATAGCTCTCCATATATAATCATTGGTTTCGTCATGTCTCATGATTAAAGAGAAAAAATCTTTTGCTCCTTGCTCATTGATCGCTCGAGTGATATTTCCCATACCAGCATTATAGCTTGCCATGACAAGTAACCAATCATCAATTTCTCTTTGAAGAAGATATTCATTACTATTGTTTAAATATTTACATGCTGCTTCTGTTGCTTTAAAAATATTTCTTCTTTCATCGAGATAATCATTAATTTTTAGATTGTACAATTTGCCTGTTGAAGGAATAAATTGCCAAATCCCTGCTGCACCTACAGAGGAGTATGCCATATAACTTAAATAACTTTCAGCTACGGCTAAATATCTTGCATCATCAGGTATATTGTATTGAGCAAAATAATTATCAAAAATTGGGAAATAAGTTCCGCTTCGTGGAATATATTTATTCGCTTTTTTTACTTCATAATCAAAGATGAGTTGAAGTTTGTTTCGAATTCTTTCATTTCTTAAATCAAATTTTATCCCTGCAAATTCATAGAATTCTGGTAACTGAAAGTTTTTGTTAATCAATATTTGATCGAAATTTTCATCTTCAGATTGTTTTAAAGAATCAATAATACATGATAAACTATCAATGATGGTAAGTAGATTTTCAATTCTTATAGATTGTTCATCAATAAGAAAAGATAATGAATCTATTTGATTTGATCGAAATGAATTGTTGTTTTGATCATTTTCTGAGTTTTTAAAAGGGTTTAAATTAATCGATATGAGTAGAGTGATGTTCAAAAAAATGAACAATAAGAATATAAACAATTTTTTCAACATTATATCTCCAAAATAATCTTATATAAAATATAGAAGAAAGGTGCTGTGACAATAAAACTATCAAAGCGATCAAGGATGCCTCCATGACCAGGAATGAGGTTTGAACTATCTTTTACATTAAAATCTCTTTTAATTAAAGATTCAAGCAAATCTCCAAATTGTCCTATAGTCCCTGCGCAGAAAGCAATTAGTAAAGAAATAGGCAAAGGTAATTGTTGAGGGAAAAGAAAGTGTGCTAAAACAGAAAAAATTATAGAAAAAGAGAATCCTCCAATAAAACCTTCAATTGATTTTTTAGGGCTCACTTTGAATATTCCTCTATGTTTCCCTAAACTCATGCCTACAAAATACGCAAATGAATCAGTAATCCATATCATAATTGCTAATAATGGCAAATAGTATTGTCCATTTTTGAGTTCATGAATTTTATAGGCAAACCCAAAACTGAAACTGCAATAGATCAATATCCATAAGGATGCACTCATTCGTAAAAAGGCATTTTGGATATTACTTTTAAAAATATCTTCAGCAGAAATGATTAATAGAGAAAGAAATAAGATATATAGACTCCACTGAAAATTATATATCGCTGAAAAATAACATAACAAACCACTTAATGGAATTATGAAATATTGAATAGTGATTTCTTTATTGTGACACATTTTTTTAAGTTCATAAGCAGACAACATACTTAAGATAACCAAAAAAATTAATAATGGTAAATTTCCGAAAAAATAGATAAAAAGTAATAAAGGAATTGCAAAAATTGCAATAATACTTCTCTTAATCAATTCGTTCACTGGCTTCCTCCATATCTTCTTTGTCTATTTTGATAATCTATAATCGCTTCAACAAATTCAGATTTTTTAAAATCAGGCCATAGTATATTGGTAAAATAAAGTTCAGAATATGCTGATTGCCAAATCAAGAAGTTTGAAAGCCTTTTTTCACCGCTTGTACGAATAATTATATCAGGATCAGGCATTCCTGATGTATATAAGCAATCATTAATCATTTGCTCATTTATCTGATCAAAAGAAATTTCTTTGTTCATTAATCTTGTTGCGATTGATTTAAATGCATCAATGAGTTCGACTCTTCCACCATAATTAAAGGCAATGTTAAAATTTAAACCTGTATTTTTGATAGTTTTTTGGCATTCATTTTTAATCTTTCCTCTATAATCTTCAGATAAACCTAAATCTGTTCCTAAGAATCTGACAACAATGTTTTGTTTATTCATAGTGTCTATTTCATCAATTAAGGAATTAAGAATAAGTTTTAGTAGACCTTTTACTTCTTCTTCTGGTCTTGTCCAATTTTCTGTTGAGAAAGCATAAATAGTTAGATAGGGTATTGAGAGTTCCACACAAGCTTCAACAATGGCTCTAACCGATTCTACACCATTTTTGTGGCCAATGAGCCTTGATGCTCCTCTTTTCTTAGCCCAACGACCATTTCCATCCATAATTACTGCAACATGTTTTGGTAGATTGAGAGGATCGATATTTTTTAATAATTCTTTATATCTCATAAGACCTTCATTTAATTTGTTTTTCTGATTCAAGATTTTTGTGGGCTGACAATTTTAGAAAAGCATTGATAAATCCATCGAGATCACCATCCATTACAGGATCAGTATTTCCAACTTCAAAATTAGTACGATGATCTTTTACCATTTGATATGGAGCAAAAACATAGGACCTTATTTGATTTCCCCAACCGATTTCAGTTTTTACTGATTCAGTTTTTTGTCTTTCTTTTTCTCTTTCCTGTTCATACAATTGGTATAATCTTGATTTTAACATTTGCATTGCTTTTTCTTTGTTCTGAGTTTGAGATCTTTCATTTTGGCATTGTACGATGATATTTGTTGGTAAGTGAGTAATTCTAACGGCTGAATCTGTTGTGTTTACATGCTGACCGCCTGCGCCACTTGCTCGATATGTATCAATTTTTAAGTCTGTTGCATTAATATCAACTTCAATATCATCATCAATCATGGGGTAAACAAAAATAGATGTAAATGAGGTTTGTCTTTTACCTTGAGCATTGAATGGCGAGATTCTAACTAATCGATGAACACCTGCTTCACATTTTAAATAACCGTATGCGTAATCGCCTGATACTTCAATGGTAGCACTCTTTATACCTGCTTCATCACCTGGAAGTAGATCGATAATTTTGAAAGAAAATTTAGATCTTTCAGCCCATCTATTAAACATTCGAAGAAGCATTTCCGCCCAATCTTGCGATTCAGTTCCTCCAGCTCCTGGATGTATGGTCAAAATTGCATCATTATGATCATATTTTCCATTGAGAAGGACTTGAATTTCTATTTTATCAACAAATTGCAATTGTTCATTAAAGAATGACAAAGCTTCATTAAAAAGTTCATCATTCCAATCTTCCTGCAAAATGGAAGAGTAAGTAGACAAATCATCAATAATTGAAGTAAGTTTACTGTCTTTTTCAATTTCATTTTTTATTCTTGAAGCTTCTTTTGATACCCTCTTAGCTTGATTTTGATCATTCCAAAAATTAGGTTCATGCATTTTCTTTTCGTAATCATCTAATTCATTTCTTAGGTGATCAATGTCAAAGAAACCTCCGTAGATCATTTATCTTTTGTATGAGTTCTTCTGATGATTTATTAAATTCCTGAAAATCCATTATTTCTCCAAGCGCTTAAATATTATATAAATAAATTATCATTGATAATCGTATCGAAGAAGTTTAACTCTTCCAGTTCTTCTTTACCCATTAAACCGTTGATGTTACAAATAAGCATTGATCCTTCGACATCAGAAAATTTCTTATGAAAGTCATATACCGCTCCTAAAACAATCAATTTACCATTTGCAACAAGCTCTTTGTATCTGTCAACACAATAAGCTACTTGATAATTAATATTTTGAACAATTTTTTCTTCCAATGTTTCACAACTTTGGCAATTACATTTTTTTAAGGAATCTAATTCTTGAATAATTTCTTTCGTTTCATTAGAATAATCTTTTGAAAAAGCTTTTATTGCACCACAATCGGTATGTCCCAAGATTAGTAATACAGGTGTATGTAGATGTATGACACCGTAATCAACAGACCCAATATTGTTTAATACTTGATTACCGATATTACGAATCGTGAAGACATTATCAATAGCATTGTGAGAAAATATCTCACTTTGTACACGTGAGTCAGAACATGTGATGCAAGTGATAATGGGATGTTGTGCTTTTTGATGATTTTTAAAAAAGTCATTATTATATTTTTCAGTATAGTTCATATTTTCACGAATCATATTTTTAATTAATGTTACGATGTTTTCCATAATTATCTCCTTATTAAAATTTCCATGGAACTAAAAAGTCTTTTACTTCTTCATTGAAGTAACGATCTGTCATTGTGGCGATAAAATCTCTCACATATTCAGCAGCTTTATACTTCTGAAGATAATTTTCTTTCTTATGATCGAGAAAATGCCTGAATATTTTAGATTCTCTATTATTTATTTCAATGTCTTCGAGATACTTTTCAAAGAGTATTTCCATACTTCTATTGATTATCTTGTTCGCTTTCTTTACGTTATCGTTCGTATAAATTTTCTCATAATTAAATCGTTTTAGTTTAAGCAAATAGTCTGATGTTTCCTGATCAAAGCTAATGAAGTCTTTTTCATAACTGTTAATAATGACACTTTTTACTAAACTATCAATGATCTTGCTATTCGTGTCTCCAAGATATTGAACGCAATCAAAGGGAAGGTCAGATTTTTTTAAAATATTTAATCTAATTGCATCTTCAATATCTTGACCAATATATGCGATCGTATCAGTAATTCGTACAACACAGCCTTCCATTGTTGCGGGCATCATCTGAGGATTTTTCTGATTTACTTTTTGATAAATATAGCTTTTTATGTCTTCTTCATTTTTATCACTCTTGGGTTGAAGAACTGTATTATGTACTTCGCCATCATGAGAGATAATGCCATCTCTAACTTGAAAAGTAAGATTTAAGCCTAAACCTTTTCTTGATATATTGTCAACGATGTGTAAACTTTCAATATTATGATGAAATTCTCCAATTCCATGTTTGACACAGAGCTTACTCAAAGCTCTTTCTCCGTCATGACCAAAAGGAGAGTGCCCTAAATCATGCCCAAGGGCGATTGCTTCAGTTAATTCGAGATTTAATCCTAAGGCTTTACTAATAGTTCTCGATATCTGAGAAACGTATGTTGTGTGTAAACTTCTATTTGTCATTTCTTCATCAATAAGATTTGAGAATGAAAAAACCTGTGTTTTGCCATGATATCGTCGATATGCTCCACTATAAAGTATTCTGTCACGATCAAGTGCAAAAGGTGTTCTAAGATGTTCCCTTGATTCTTCATTTATACGATATGCTAATTCATCTTTACATGCATTGCTTGATAACTTATATCGGATTTGATTTGATTTTTGATAAATCTCTTTTAATTTTTCATTATTAATCATAAACACATCCTTATTAAATGCTTATTTAGGATATTTTTTGATAGAACAAAAACTGAGGAATGTATCCCTCGCTACTTTTTAATTCATCAAAGTATGTTGTAAAATGGTTTTCTGGAATTATAAATTTCGAATATTCATCAAATAATGGAACATAATCAGTTCTTTCATTAAATTTTTTAATGATCCATTGAGCATAACCTTCATGATCTGTTGATATTTTTAAAATTCCCTTTTCTTTTAATATCAACGATAAGCAATCTATGAATTTATGTTGTAAGAGCCTTCTATCGAAATGTTTTCTTTTTGGCCAGGGATCAGGATGATAAATGATAATTTCATCGATAGAGTTTTTTGAAATCCATTGATTAACTTTTTCATCAACAAACAGATTTAGTAACCTGACGTTTTTGTTGTAATTAATATCTAATTTTTTTACAGTTGTAAGAATCCTTTTTGATTTAATTTCGATTCCTACATAGTTAATAAAATTATGAAAAAACGATTGCATTTGAATCAATTCGCCTTTTCCACTTCCAATTTCTAAATGAATTGGATGATCATTACCAAAAATGCTTCGAAAATTTATCAATTGATCTATTTCTTTCTCAATAACAAAATACTTTAACTTATCTTCAATATTCATTTTAATCCTTTATTCCAATTTTAAATGATTTAATAAAGTGTCAATTTTTTCTTTAATAATTTACTTTATGTTATTTCTTTGATTTATCTTTTACTAAGAAATTGAATTCGAAGTCTTTATTGAAGTTAACATCAAAGTGATTTTTTGAATTTTTATCAATTTTAAAAAGATAGGAATTAAATGGTTTTAAGTTTTGTTCTGTTGTAAATTGCCATTCGATTGAGTTACTTTTGATTATTTTTAGTGGAATTTCTTTTTTAGTTTCAACTTCGATCATACTAAATAACAAATTATTTTTTAAAATAATTTCAGAGAATTTAATATTAAAAACAGGTTTGACATCATATATAGCCACACCATTTCTAATTGAACTAGAAACTACATGGGGAGATTCATTACTTTTGAAATTTGTTCCTTGAAAAAAAGCTTCTTTAGGGTTTGCTTCGTTACCTTTTTTATCCATCATCTGTTTTATAATTGCGTTATATTTAACTGTGTCTTGGGAAGATGTAATATAATGAACTTTATTGTCTGTTAGTTCAGAAGCAATAATTTTCAATGAAGAAGAAGAATTTTCATCATAAAAAACAGTGAATGGGATATGATTTAGATTTTTTGTAAAAGTAATTTCAATATCTCTTGATGAAAGTGATTTTATTTGTTTAATATCAGGTTTTAAAGTGTCTGAATATGCTAAAACAATATCTAATGGTCTTTTAAAATCTGGGTTAACTAATGTTTGAAAATAAGGTTCTTTTGAATAATCGTAAGAATTATTATTGTTTTTATCAATATATGATCTCAAGATTAGTTCCTGATTATTTAGATGATTAATAATAAAAGAATTATCAGTTATTGATTGTTCATGAATTAACAAGGAATCTTTATCCAAAATGATGATTTTTTTTTCTAATAATTTGTCTTGATTGTTTTCATAGCTGAATGTTCCTGAAATTTCATAGTCGTTTAAATTGCCATTTCTAAAAATATAAGTAACTGATTTTTCGAGAGAATTTCCATGATAGCATTTAACCATATTATTTAAAGTTACAAAATAATTACAATTGTCCTTCAGTTTTTCTTTTATTTTTATTGTTAAAGTATTTTTGTTCCATGTTAATTTCTTGTTTGATATTGGAGGATAAAATTGAATCCCAGCATTAAATGATGTTTGATCCATAAGTTTTGAAAAAGTAAATGTAATCTCATTATTATTAATTTGATCTAAGTTTGAAGGGATTACATTCATAACTACAGGTTTTACATTATCTTCTGGTCCTCCTGTAGGATTTTTTCTATTACCGCATGAAGAAAGAAAAATAATTTGAAAAAGAAATAAACAAATAATCATTGTTTTGAAATAATATTTATTATTAAGAGATAATTTATTCTTAATCATGAGGACTCCTTAAAAACCGTTATTCTTTAACCATTCTTCATTTAATTTTTTTTGTGGTAATAAATTTAATAGATATTTACCAATGATGTCAAATTCAAGATTTACGTAGTGACTTGAACTTAACTGAGAAAAATGCGTGTTTTGTATCGTATGAGATATAAGTGCAACTTCAAATGAATGATCGTGAATTTTTGCGATTGTTAAGCTTACTCCATTAACAGCAATTGATCCTTGGGGCACTATTAATGGACGAAATTTTTTGTCATAAGAAATTTCCAAATACAAATTCATATTAATCGTTTTTTTTGATATCAATAATGAGATGGTATCAATATGCCCTTGTACAATGTGACCATCAAGCCTTTCAGATAACATCATTGCTCTTTCAAGATGTATTAAATCATTAAGTTTCCAAAAATTAACAGTTGTTTTCAATGAAGTTTCGTATGAAGATTCTACCGTTATGCTGTTTATTGAAAAATCAGTTACGGTAAAACATATTCCATTACAAGCAATGCTGTCACCGATCTTTAGATTATTCTGCATTTTTAAGGAGTTAATTGTAATGACTTTTATACCGTTACGATCGTATATTTTTGAGAGTTTCCCAATTTCTTGAATAATTCCAGTAAACATATTTAATCGAAATTATACCGGGAATCTTCTTTTAAGAGCGTTTAATAGTGTAATTGTACCAGTGTATTCCATATCGCTTCCATAAGGTATTCCTGTTGATAGACGTGTTAATGTAATGTTTGTATCTTTTAGTAACTCAGCTATAAAATGAATAGTGGTTTCACCTTCTGTGGATGGGCTTATTGCAAAAATTACTTCTTTAAAATGTTTTAGTGTTATTAACTCTAAAAGTTGACTAAGATTGATTTCTTCAGGGCCTATTCCATCAATTGGTGATAATAAATGACCTAAAACAAAATAATAGCCTTTAAATTCTTTAGTAGATTCAATATGGTAAACATCACGACTTTGTTCAACAATACAAAGCAACTGATGATCTCTATTTAAGTCTGAACAAATTGTGCAAGGAATAGAATCCGTGAGACAATTACATTGAGGACAGTAATTATATGCTTCTACAGCTTCTAAGATTGTCTCAGAAAAAGTTATAGATTTTTCTTTTTTTTGAGAAATAATAAACAACGCAAGTCTTTGAGCTGTTTTTTCTCCAATACCTGGGAGTGTTTTAAATTGCTGTTGCAGTTTTAAAAGTTTACCAGAAAGTAGCATTCTTAGAATAATCCAGGTATTTTCATACCGCCTGTCATTTTGCTCATATTTTCTTCTACCATTTTTGCAATTTTAGTATGAGCTTCATTAATTGCCGCAGAAATTAAGTCTTCAAGCATTTCAACATCATTTGGATCAACTACTTCTTTATCAATTTTTAAGCTAAGCAGATTATATTTACCATCCATGATCACTTTAACCATTCCACCACCGCTACTAACTTCTATCTCTTTTTTTTCTAATTCTTCTTGAGCTTTCATTAGATTTTGTTGCATTTTTTGTGCTTGTTTCATTAAATCTTGCATTCCTTTGTTTCCGCCACCTGGGAACATAAACCCTCCTATTTATCATTTTAATACAAAAAAAGTTTAAATGAACAATTAGTCAACCAATTTCTCTATATAAAAGCAATAGTAAAACAACATCTCTTTGTATTAAATGGGGTTTAAACAAAAAATAAAAAAAAAGTTGACGAATGCTTTGGATAAATTAACTTGTCTTTAATCAATTAAATTTTCGAAAGAAAAAAAGCAAAATTGTGATTTCAATCAAAATCTTATTCAAAAGGATATTTTGCAATGGTAAAAGGCATTGGACGTTTAGATATTAAAGAAATTAAAGCAATCGAACAAAAAGTAGATCAAATCTTTAAACTTTTTCTTGAAGGAGACCAAGCTAAAGGCCTAAAAGTACTCAATAAACTTCTCAATACTCAGAATTATTTTGTCAGAGAAATTGTAGGCAAGAAACTCATTGAATATCCTGATCAAACCTTTCTTGAACTGCTTGTACTTTCAAATTTTACTGCCAGTAAGATTTATGGAGTTAGAGCTGCTGGATTGTTTTATTATTGGGAAAAATACAAAACTGAGCCTGCAAAATTAATTAATCTTTTAGATGGTTTTTGGGATAATACTCCATGGGAAGTTGAAGCAATACTTGCAGATATGTGGAGAAGATATCCTCATATTACAAAAAACCATATGATTAAATGGCTTGAAAGTCCACATTCTAAACAAAGAACCTTAGCTTTTCATGGTATGGAATTTGTTGCAAATGAAGACCCTTTATATATTATGGAATGCCTCAGTAGAAATATTGATGACGAAAGCGTAGAAGTTCAAAAGAAAATGACACATGTCATTACTCAAGTTGCCAGAATGAAGCCTGCAGAATGCTATCCATTTTTAAAAGAATGGTTAATTGAAGCTAATGAAACACGGTTAAAAACTGTTTGGGTTGCTATGAAAAAACTTGTTAACATGGTCTCACAAAAAAATAATCGAGATAAAAATGATGATTTTGTGATTTTAACACGGCAAACTATCATTGATTGGAAAAATGATCACAATGAGCAGTTATCAAGTTTCGGTGCAAAATTGTATCAAGTAATGGAAAATCCAAATAGTAATTCTGATTTTGAATAATGTTTAATTGGATTAAACGCAAAACATTAAAACATTACAAACAGTTTTTAAAATACTCAGTATTCGGTATATTGTGTTTCTTCATTGATTATTGTATCTCCATATTTTTAAAGGATTATTATCATATACATTATCTTTTAGCTTCAACAATAGGTTATTGTGTTGGTATTGTGATCAATTATCTGTTTAGTATTACCTGGGTATTTTCAAAACGAAACTTAAAACAATATTGGCATATAGAACTTGCAATTTTTGTTGCGATTGAAATTGTTGCTTTATTACTCATGAATCTTATTATTTTCTTGAGTACTGATTATCTTTTTATTACATTTTACATTTCAAAGTTACTTGGTAATTTTGTAGCATTTTTTTGGAATTATTTAATTAAACACTTATTTCTTTTTAAAACAAATCCTGAAAAAAAACAACAATATATTAATGATAAGAAAAAATTATATGATAAGTGAAAAACCATACATTTGCGTAGTGATCACTGCGGGGGGTAGTGGCACTCGTTATAATAAAGACATCAAAAAACAGTTTACCTATATTGGTAAAAAAAGAATATTAGATTGGACAATACTTGCATTTTATAATCATGAGTTAATTGATGAAATTATTCTAACAGTTCCAGAAGATGATTTACTCTATTGTCTTAAAATGTTTAAAAAATATAAAGATAAAATGAAAATTGTTTCTGGAAGCAATTCTAGACAAGAATCTGTCTTTAATGGGCTTAAACAATGTCCATCAAAGACAGATATCGTACTCATCCATGATGGTGTTCGTCCATTTATTAAGCCTTCAGAGATTACTTCACTTATAAAATTAGCGATAAGTAAAAATGCTGTTGTTCCAGTAACCCCAATTAAGAATACAATAAAAAAAGTCAATAATATGTATATTGAAACTACCATAAATCGAGATGAATATTATGAAGTTCATACTCCACAAGTTTTTAATTATCACATGATTGTCGATTGCCATAACAAAGCACATTCGCAAAATAAGAAATTTACCGATGATGCAGGAATATGCGAATTTTATAAAATCCCTGTATATACACTTGAAATTTCACATTTTAATATAAAAATTACTAATCCTGATGATAGAACATTTGCATCAGCTATTTTAAAAGAATTTAAAAAAGAGGTCAATTATGGTTAAAAAATTAATTAAGAAATTATCAATTAATATCCCAATACCTGTCTTTGGAATAGGATGTGGTGTATTAGGATTACATATACATAAAACCAGTATTAATTTAGGAAAATATGCTTCGGATTTACTAAAGGCATTAGAATATCGTGGTTATGATTCTACAGGTGCAATCTTCCAGGATGATGATAAGAACACAGTATTATTAAAAGATGTCGGAGCTCCAAGTACATTAGTTGAAACATTAGGGATTAACAAACAAAAGGGGAAAATCTTTTGTGGACAAGTTAGATGGGCAACTTTTGGTCAAGTGAGCAAAGAAAATGCTCAGCCACATGAAGTTCGATGTAAAACGCATATTTTCGGAGCGCATAATGGAAATATTACAAATACAAGAGAATTAAGTAGTTTTTTATTGAGAGAAGGTCACGCTGTTCTTTCAGATAATGATGGTGAGATGCTGGTGCATATGATCGAACATTATTTTGATATTGAACTCTCACAACTGAAAACAGAGCAACGAAATATTGTTGAAGTACGACGATTATGTATGAGAAATGCAATTATTAATGCTTCTGAACAAATTATTGGCTCTTATGCTGCTGTAATCGTTGACCCTTATAGCGAAACAAGTTATGCAATAAAAGCAGGATCTAGTTTATATTTTGGCGTTGGGCAAATAGAAGAACAGGATTTTTGTTTAGCTTCTTCAGATCTTACTGCTGTTTTGAAATTTACAAAAAATTTGGTTAAGCTTCGTGAAGGAGAAATGATCGAATACACTGATAATTATTATCAGGTATATGCTTATAAAGATCAGATTGTTAAGAAAATGAATCATGACGATTTAATTTATAAATCAGGTGAAAAGATTGAATGTAAAGCCGTTCGATCAAGACTTAGAGCGGAAGATACTGAGCTTCTGCCAGAATTTAAATTCTTTATGGAACAAGAGATTTTTGCTGAACCTGATGCTGTGGGTAAATTAGTAAAATTATTTTTAGGCGGTTCAAATACAAGCAAATACATGATAAACTTCTTGAATGATGAAAATCTGTTTAAAAACGTAAAAGAATTTTGTAATGAACTTCTTGAAGAAAACAATTTTGAAAAACAATTATTACTTTTCAACGCTTTTTCAACAAGTAATACTGTTGATCTGATTTATAGTCGTATTCAAGTTAAATACCCTCAAATTTATGAAGAATTAGTAAAAGAAAATTTTGAAAAGAAATATTTCTTCTCTTCTGAGATGAATACTTTTATTGAATTATTAGGAAATGAATTTAATAAAAAGAAATTACTGTTAGCCAAAGCATTAGATAGCATTATCGAAAAGAAAGATTGTGATGATTTTCAGGCAAAGGTTGATCAATTTTTAGATTTAATGAAAAATACGATGATCAATCAAAGAAATATTTATACTCTCGCTTGTGGAACCTCATATCATGCCACTAAAACAGCCGCTTTGTTTTTTAATGAAATTGCTGAAGTTGAAATAATCCCAATTTTACCAGGAGATTTTAGAGGACAATATTCTAATAGCTTAAAAGATAATGATGTGATAATTGGTGTTTCTCAAAGTGGTGAAACTAAAGATTTGATTGATATTTTTAATGATATTGATAAACTTAATCTCTCAATAAAAAAAATCGTTTTAGTTAATAATGTGAATTCAACGCTTGGACAAGAAAAATCAGATGTCTCAATCCCAATTTTATGTGGACCTGAAATTGCTGTCCCTGCAACAAAAAGCTATATTAATCAAATGTGTCTGTTTTTTTATTTAGCTATAAAAACAGCAGAAGTTCATTTAGAAATAAAAAATTCAAAATCTTGTCCGAATAATGATTGTGATTCAATGAAAGCAAATATTGAAAAAAGATATAAACAACTTAAAGATCTTCCTATTCTGTTAAAAGAAACAATCAATACTACTGATGATAGTATAGAGTTATTGGCTGACAAAATATATCTTGAACCTTCCGTTCATATTTTAGCCACAAAAATTTCTGGTATTGCGATGGAAGGTGCTTTAAAAATTAGAGAAACTGTTTTAAACCACACTCAAGGAATGGAAGCTTCAGAATTCAAGCATGGACCAAATACTATTCTTGGAAAAAATACAGTCTTTGGTCTAAACAGTATAAAAGGGATGGTAAAATACTTTAACAAAATGTTAGCCAAAGTAAATGAAATTGCATTTGAGAAAGACTTAAATTCTAATGAAGTTCAAGATATCATTGTTGCTGTCTCCGATTATATTTTTAATCATACGACACCTTTTAATCTAACTTCAGAGGGTAACAAAATTTTCAAAGATGTCATAAGAAATTATGACTTCTTTGGCCCTATGTATCGCAACTATCCTTTGATTTACATCACTGGACCAGATAAACGCGATGTAAACCTTACGATTTCACAAATTAATACGCATAAAATAAGAGGTGCTGATACTTTTGTAATTGCTGAAGAGAATGATGCTCTTTTTGAAAATGCCAGTATGACACCAAATGATAAAAAGTACTATGGATGGGTCTATATCGTATTACCTAAAACAGGAGATTCTTTAATGACATGTTTCTCTTCAACTGTTGTATTACAACTCTTAGCATTAAAAATGAGTCAGAAGAAAATGGACTATCTCGATAAATTAAAATTCTCTGAGCATGGTGTTCATCCTGATGTACCAAAAAATGTATCAAAATCGATTACGGTTGATTAGAGGTTATTATGAGAATTGGTTTTGGGTATGATGTTCATCAGCTGACAGAAAACAGAAAATTAATCCTTGGCGGTGTAGAAATACAATTTGAAAAAGGTCTTCTAGGTCATTCAGATGCGGATGTATTAATTCATGCAATTATTGATGCCTTGCTTGGTTCATTGGCATTAGGTGATATAGGATCTCATTTCCCAGATCATTCTCAAGAATACAAGAATATTGACAGTCGTCTTTTACTCAGAAAAACATACCAATTAATTTTAGAAAAAGAATACAAGTTAATCAATCTTGATGCAACAATTTGTGCTCAACACCCAAAATTAAGAAGTTATATTGATACGATGAGACAAAATATTTCGTCTGATCTAAATGTCGATATATCTCAGATTTCTATTAAAGCTACTACTGAAGAACATCTAGGGATTAGTGGCTCAGAATTAGGAATGACAGCTTATGCTGTGGTTCTTCTCGATAATCGTTAGAAAAGAGAAAACATGAAGAATATTTTAAAAATCTATCAATTTATTATCAAACAGCCATTTGATCTTATAATGGGGCTTATTACTCTTTTCTTCTTTTCCGCTTTTAGTGGTGCGAGTATTACTCTTGTAATTCCATTATTTGATCAAATTTTTACACAACAGACTGACAAAATCATACATTATACAAGATTCAGTGAATTTAAATCTGCGTTTACTCATCAAATATCAGACACCTATCATCAAACCCCCTTCACTTTAAACAGTGAGTATTTTCTTATTTATTGGGAGAAATTAGAAATCCTTATGTCTCAAACAGATCCATTTTTGTTACTTTGGCTAATCTGCGTTGTTCTCGGAATCATGTATCTTATGAAGAATGTTTTTTATGTTTTGAATAGAATATACTTTGTAAATCTTAGAGGAAAATCAATCTTAAGAATTAGAAATGAATGCTATCGAAAATATCTTAATCAATCATATTCCTTTTTTAATCAAAACAGAGTGGGTGATTCAATCGTACGTATGGTAAATGATATTGATATCGTAAATAATTACTTTATCGATAATGTTTTAAAAGTTCTCAAAGAATCTTTTTCAATCGCAATATTCGCTATTATTGCAATAAAACTTAATCCAAAACTTTTCTTATTTAGTATACTATTTTTACCTGGTTTTACTTTCGGTGTGAACTTCATCTCAAAAAAGATTAGAAAGTATGCAAAAAAAATTCAAGCAGAGTTATCAAACATGTTTTCGAATATTGAAGAAGTTTTAAATAGTATGAGAATTGTAAAAGCTTTTTCAAGAGAAGATTACGAATACTCAAAATTGGTTCGTATCAATAAGAAATTTTTTAAATTCTGGCGAAAATCTCAGGTTTATTGGTCGTTTGGCATACCTTTAGGTGAAGTGAGTACTTTGGTTACTGGTATTGCTATTATTTTGGTCGGGGGTCAAAATATCTTAAAACAAAACAGCCAGTTTACGTTTGGAGATTTTACTGCATTTTTGTTTGCTGTTTTTTCTATGCTACATCCCTTAAAAGCACTTACAAACTCTTTAACTGATGTAAAAAAGGCGATGGTATCTGTTGATAGAGTTGTTGAAATACTCGATTTGCACTCCGAAATTCAAGAAGATGAAAATGCAATTGATAAGGAACATTTCCTTGATAAAATTGAATTTAAAAATGTTAGTTTTGCCTATAATAAAGATAATGAAATTATAAAAAATGTATCCTTTGATATTTGTAAGGGTGAAAAAGTGGCATTTATCGGGGCGAGTGGGAGCGGTAAAACGACGATTGCAAATTTGATTAATAGAATGTATGATCCTACTGATGGGCAAATCCTTATCGATGGGATTGATATAAGAAAACTGAATATTAAAAAGTTTAGAAAAATGTTTGGAATAGTCACTCAAGAATCGATACTTTTTACAGAAACACTAGCAAATAATATTAGATATGGTACAGATGATAATTGTGATTTTCAAAAAATCAAAGAAGCCTGTGAATTTGCTTATGCAGATGAATTTATAAATGAATTACCAGATCAATACGAAACGTTGATTATGCCTCATGCATACAATCTTTCAGGAGGACAAAGACAAAGATTATGTATTGCTCGAGCGATTATAAATAATCCGGATATTCTCATTTTTGATGAAGCGACAAGTGCGCTTGATACTGATTCTGAAAACAAAGTTCAAAATGCTATAGAAAACGCTACTGGGAATCGTACTGTTATTTTAATTGCGCATCGCCTTTCTACCATTTTAAGTGCTGATAAAATTATTGTTTTAGAAAAAGGTAAAATTATCGGAATAGGACCTCATCATGAATTAATTAAAACCAATGAAAAATATCAACATTTTTACCAGCTTCAATTTAATCATAATATTAATACCGTTTTAATGGACGAAATTTTATGAAGATCCAAAAAGAATTAAATGAACAACAGAGTAAGTATGTATGGGATTTTTTTTGTAATATATATGGTTTAGATATAAATTTTATAAATCCTTCAGAATTTTACAAAACAAATTTTCAGGTTCATTTTATTAAGTCTGATATTGAAGAAATCAATACAATACATGATTATAAAATTAACTGGATGGTTTGGAAGGATAAGAAAATCCCTTTCCTTTTTTCTAATCTTCAAGATATAATTGAGTATAAGAATGCTCAAATCATTCTGAATTTTGATTTATTCAGAGCGGTATTTTTTCTGATAAGCGGGGAACAGGAAGTCGATCTGCATGGAAATCAGTTTAAAATTGAGCATAGTATACAACATCAGTTAAATATTTCTGATTTGCCTCTGGTAAATTACTATTTTGATATTCTGGCAACATTAATTAATAAATCATTTGGAACAGATTTAAGATTTACGAAGCATAATTATCCCTATACTGTATGCCTGACACATGATATAGACAATTGTGAAACTGGCTGGCTGGAAGGCGGTTTTGCTGAGTTAAAGAAATTTCACTTAAAGAACTGTTTTTATCTCTTATCTCGGAAGATTATCAATAATGATGTATGGTTTAATTTTCAGAATATCATTGACATTGAAAAAGAGTATCAGGTTAATTCAACTTTTTTTTTTCTGACACGAAAAAAGACGAAAGATTTAAAAAATGCAGATTATAATATTCATTCATCAAAGATTCGTAAAGCAATAAAAATGATTAGAAATGAAGGAAATGAGGTAGCACTTCACGGATCAATAGGGTCAAGCAGAAATCATACTCTTTTTCAAGAAGACATTCAAAATATAGAAAAACCTGTATTAGGAAATCGGTTTCATTTTTTAAAATGGGATGCTGGTTTAAGTCCCTCAATTTTAAATGATAACAATCTCTTATATGATAGTACTTTAGGTTTTTCTGAAAAACCAGGGTTCAGGAATAGTTGCTGTTATCCCTTTTATTTATGGGATTTTAAGAATAATAAAAAAACAGATGTTCTTGAAATACCTTTAGTTGTGATGGATACAACATTTAGACAATATTTGAAGATAAAACCGGAAGAAGTGAATACCTTAGTAAACTCAATTATGGATGAAATAAAAAAATGGCAGGGAAATATCACCCTGTTATGGCATAATAATTATTTTTCCGAGTATAAATTTCCTAAATGGAAAGATGCATATTGTGATTTATTAACAAGATTTCAACATGATGAGGCCTATATCAATCATGCCAATTACATTAGGGAAATTTATAAATGATATTGAGAATGTTAAAGAAATTGATACCTGAAAAAAGAAACATTTTATTGTATTCGATAGAATTGGGTAATCAAATGCATTTCGATCATAATGAATTTATTTGTATTGAACCAATCGACTTGGGGAATATTCATCTGATCAACCAGATAAGAGATCACAAAATTAAGGATTTCAAAAAGCTACTATTTCATAAGCAAAAAGGAATAATTGCATTTTATAAGAATCAACCTGCAGGACATGCCTGGATGATAACAAATGATTGCCCTGTGAAAGATTCAATACCATTTGTTCTTGATAAAAATCAAAGTATGATACATTACTGCTATGTGTCTCCTGAATTTCGAGGAAAAAATATCTACCCTTTGATGTTATCGTACCTGAATAAAAAGGCCTTTAATCAGTTAAACAACCAAAAAGTCTTTATCTGGACAGATATAAGTAACATTGCTTCTCAAAAAGGGATTGAAAAAGCAGGATTCGTAAATAAAGCGTTTTATAAGGTGTTTTATTTCTTATCATTTCCATTAAAAAAGATAAAATTGGATTAGGTAATGTGTAATAATGATAAACTAAAGTATCGGGATTATAGTAAAAATATCAGTAATCTGCCCCTGTTTCATAAAGACTGGTGGCTTGATGCTGTATGTGGAGAAGAGAATTGGAATGCCGTCGTAATTGAATCAAATGATGTCGTTCAGGCTCTTTTCCCATATTACAGAATTAAAAAAGCCGGTTTGATGATCATAACCAGACCCATGTTGACTCCTTTTTCTGGTCCCTGGTTAAATTATCCTGTTGACCAGAAATATTTTAACAGGGTTTCTTTTGAGATGGATGTTATGAAGCAGATTATTGATAAACTGCCTGATTTTGATTCTTTTAAACAGACATTTCATCCCGGTATAGTCAATTGGCTTCCTTTTTACTGGAAGAATTATCATCAAACAACTCGATATACTTACCGTATTGAGTATAAAAATGATATTGAACTGTACTTCAATGAATTAAGAGGTACAATTCGAACCAGACTTAAAAAAGCTGAAAAGATACTATCTTTAAAAGAAGAATATAATATTGATGAGTTATACAGACAGTCGAAAATGACATTTGATCGTCAGTCAACAAGAATTCCTTTTAGTAAAGAGTTTTTACAAGCTATACATCAGGCTTGCCTTGAAAATAACTGTGTAAAAATTATATCTGCTATTGATTCGGAACAAAGAGTACATGGTTCCTTGATGCTGGTTTGGGATTCCTCATATGTTTACTATTTGGTTGCAGGTAATGATACCGAATTACGAAATAGCGGTGCACAGAGTTTTCTTATATGGGAAGGCATTCGCTTATCTTATGAGTTAGGCTTGGGCTTTGATTTTGAAGGAAGTATCATTGAACCGGTTGAGACTTTTTTCAGACCATTTGGTGGTAAACTGACTCCTTATTTTGCAATTAGTAAAACCAATTCTTTGTTGTTTACTTTGTTGGTATCTTTAATGAATAAGTTTAAATTTTTAAAAAATATAAAATGAAACAGGATTAATATATGTGCGGAATTTGTGGTGTTTATAATATTAATGGGAAACCATTAGATAATACAATTGTAAAAAAAATGGCAGACCTGATAAAACACAGAGGTCCCGATGACAGCGGGTTTGTCAGCATAAATACAAACAGTGGAAGAATTGTACCATTAAGTGATTGCGATTCAATAGAATCAATTAAAAGAAAGTATTCAGATGTATGTGCTGTAAATCATGAAAATTTGACTCTAGGGTTCAGACGATTATCCATTATTGATTTATCTGAGAATGGACATCAGCCAATGATTTCCTCAGATTTAAATTATGTGCTTGTCTTTAATGGTGAAATTTACAATTACATAGAACTAAGAAATGAGCTGATTAATCTTGGTCATCTTTTTTTTTCACTGACTGATACGGAAGTGATAATTGAAGCTTATAAAGAGTGGGGAATTGATTGTTTAAACAGATTTAATGGTATGTGGGCTTTTGCCCTTTGGGATAAAAGGGAATCAAAGCTCTTTTGTGCCAGAGACAGATTTGGTGTGAAACCTTTCTATTTTTCATACAATCAAAAACAATTTGCTTTTGCATCAGAAATAAAGCAGTTATATATTCATGGTTTTCAAAAGACATTAAATACCGATATGATATACAGACACTTAAGAATAGGCTCTTTTTTGGTTTATCATGATGAAACATTTCATAAAGAAATAAAATCTTTATTGCCAGGACATTATATTATTATTCAAAATGATAAAGTTGATGTAAAGCCTTATTATCAGCTTAATCCGCAAAATTTTGAGAATTCCGTCCTGAGTTTTAATGAAGCTTGTGAAAGATATCGCGAGATATTTCTTGATGCAGTCAAAATCAGAATGAGAAGCGATGTTCAGACCGGTAGTTGTTTAAGCGGGGGACTGGATTCTTCTGCCATAGTCTGCGCTGCCGCTAAGCTCAGTGAAGGCAGATTTAACACCTTTTCTGTTTATTATGATTTAGATAAAAGTCTTGATGAAAGAAAATGGATTAATTTGGTGAATGATCATACAGGTGCCAGGGGACATTTGATCTCTCCAACTGCTGAAGAATCCCTGAGTGTATTTGAAAAGACTACATGGCATAATGATTTACCTATTGGTTCGGGATTTGTTTCACAGTATGCAGTTATGAAACTTGCCAGAGAGAATAATACAATTGTTTTATTAGACGGTCAGGGCAGTGATGAGTTAACCGGAGGTTACAATCATGCTTTTTACAGATATTATGCTGACATGTTCAGAAGTTTTTCCTTTACAAAGCTTTTAAAACAATACCCTTCCTATTTGAGACACAATCAACAGGGCTCTATTTCTGCTAAACTAATAAAAACTTTTATGTCAGTGCTTTTTAAAGAATCTGATTTGTACTGGTTGGAAACCAAGTATCATTATTTTAATCCTTTAAATTATCAACCAAAAAATAAAGGGATAATTGAACATATAAGAGATCTTCCTGTATCCCGATTATCAAATTTTCTGTATAATCTGATGTATTCTACTTCAATACAAACTCTTCTGCATTATGAAGATCGTTTGTCTATGGCAAGCTCTGTTGAAACCAGAGTCCCATTTTTAGATTACCGTCTCGTAGAACTTGCTTTTTCACTTCCTTCAGATTACAAAATCAATGATTATCGGGGTAAACTTATCCATCGTGAAGCTGTCAAACCCATTGTGCCTCATGAAATATACAACCGAAAAGATAAGGTGATGTTCTCTTCTCCTCATAAGAAATATTGGCTGAGAAACGAGTTGAAAAACTATTTTATTCAGATTGTTTCAGAGGACAGGTTTAAAAAAAGAGAGTTTTATAATTATCCTTTGATTAAAAGCAAATTTGATGAGTTTTTAAAAGGAAATACAAAGCTTGATCATATCATTTCTAATTTAATCAGTCTTGAAGTATGGTTCAGAGTTTTTTGTGATTAGTACAAAATGAGGAAAAAAATGAAGATACTAATAATTGGTTATACTTATACAGATAAAGATTCAAGGATAAAAAGACAGATTAACTGGCTATGGAAAAATCATGAACTATCTTTAATATCGTTTGGATACTCAAATCCTGAAAATATTACACTTGTAAAAACAGAGAATGCTTTCCCTTTCTATAAAAAAGTATTAGGTTTTTTCCTGTTGAAATTTAAACTTTATATGGCTTATTATTACAGTTTAAAAGAAATCAGTCAAGCTGCCGGTTATTTAAAAGAGAGAGACTTTGATTTGATAATTTGTAATGATATTCAAAGTCTGCCGGTAGCAGTTAAGTATAGAAAGAATGCAAAGATCTATTTTGATGCCCATGAGTTTACACCCAAAGAACATGATTCCAGCTTGTTTTGGAGAATTTGTTTTGAAGATTATTACTACTATTTATGTAAAAAATTTATTCCAGAAGCAGATGAAATGACCACAGTTTGTCAGAAGATTGCTGACGAGTATGGTAAAATATATAAAAAGAATGTAAAGATTCTCATGAATCTCCCTGAATTTTATGCTTTAGAAGCGCCTGAATATAATGAAAAGCCTGTTTTTCATTATGTACATCACGGAGTCTCTTTGCCCCAGAGAAAACTGGAAGTGATGATTTCAATATTTCAAAAGCTTGGTAAAAACTATCAATTAGATTTATATCTTGTACCAACCAACCAGAGTTATCATGATTCGTTGTTAAAAATGTGTAGTCTTCTTGATAATGTTCACTTAAAAGAAGAAGTGAATATGGGTGATTTATTACCTGTCTTAACTCATTATGATGCCGGTATATTTATTTTGCCATCTGACTCTTTTAATTATCAGTATGCTTTACCTAACAAGTTATTTGATTTTATTCAGGCAAGACTGGCTGTAGTGATTGGTCCTTCGTATGAGATGAAAAGAATCATTGATCAATATCAATGTGGTTATGTTACCAAGGATTTTGATGAAGATCATATTGTTGATGAAATCAGAAAAATCAGTAAAGATCAGATTAATCAGTACAAGGAAAATTCCCATAAAGCATCTGCTGTTTTAAATAATGAGAAAAGCAAAATAGTGTTTGATTCTATCATTAAATCATTAACGAAGCATTAAATAAATTGTAAGATATGAAAAAGAAACTATTAATTCTTGGCGATAAGAGCATTTACATTAAAAGACTGGCAGATTTAGTCTATGACGAGTTTGATATATTACTGGTTTGCAGAAACAGTTCAGGATTAGATGAAAACCAGTTTAATAAAAATGTTAAGTTTACTTATCTGTCTTCTGATTCCGTATTTTATAAATTAAAAGCTATGATAAAGATAATGCATCTCTATAAACCTGATACTCTTTATTTACACTTTATGGTACGGGATTCAGTTATTCCTTCAGTGTTAAAGCTGTTTTTTTCATTTCGTTATATCATTGGGATTGTCGGTAGTGATATAAATGTTTATTCAGGGAACAGGATTAACTATTTTTGTCAGTATTTGGGTATGAAGAAAGCAGATAGTCTCTTATTAATTATAGATACTTTTATTGAGAAAATTAAAAAATATTCTTTGAGATTCGAGAAAAAATGTGAAGTGATCAGTTGGGGAGTTGAATACTCCTTTTTTTCTGATTATAAGAAAAAAGAATTAATTTTTTTAAAAGAAAAATATAAAATTCCTGTGCAGGCAAAGCTAATCCTTTCTTTCAGGAGTTTAAGACCCATCTATAACCAGATTACTTTAATAAATGCCATTCCCTCCATTTTTCAACAGGAAAAAGATGCTTTCTTTATAATTGTAACAGGTACCTGCTCTAAAGAATATAAAGACGAGATATGTACAAGGATAAATGAACTCAATGTGGATGACAGGGTCCTAATAATTGATGAATGGGTCTCCCGTAATCTGATCAGACAGCTTTTAAATATGTCTTTCGTTTCAGTTAATATTCCCCTGCATGACGGGTTACCTGCCAGTTTACTGGAATCAATGTGTACCAGGAGTATTCCGGTTTGCAGTAATCTTGAAAATTACCATGACTTTTTTAAGGATAATATTAATGGCTTTGTCCTATCAGACAATCGATCAGCGTTTGATCTTGCTGAAGCCATTGTCAAAATACTAAAATTAAGCAGAATGGACAGAAAAAGGATTATTAGTAATAATCGAAAATATATAAAAAATAATCAGAATTGGGAAAGGCAAAAAGAGATTCTTAAAGAATTCTTTAGGAGATAAAAATGTATTTCAAATACAATAAAAAAGAATATTTGAACAGAACAATATTTCATTCGGCTTAAAAGCAGAATTAGATGCAAAATATCAGATTAGTTATAAACGGATTGAGATACTGGAAGGATTATGTGAAGGTATTATTTATTTAGGATGTGCAGATCATATCAATCTGATTGATATAAAGATTCAGACTAATCAATTGCTTCATCAAAGACTGTATAAGGTCAGTAAAAATGTATCGGAGTAGATATTAATGAAGAGGCTATTCATTACCTGAATGAAAAATACAAGATTGAAAATCTTTACCATGGTGATATTATGAAGATTGATCTTTCTTTCTTAAAGGATGTTGAATATGATTACATTGTTTTGAGAGAAATCATTGAGAATATCCAGAATTCTGAGGAATTTTTTGAAAGTATTAATTATTGCATAAAAGATCATGTCAAGTCAATCATTATTACAGCGCCTAATCCATGGAACAGAAGTATGTTAAAGTATCTGAAATCAAATATTGAAATCATCAATTCTGATCATAAATACAGGTTTACTCCTTATACTTTGTCAAAAGTATTAACCGATTTTGTTTTAAAGTTAATGAGATATTGTTTGGATTAAGTTCGATGCCAAAGTATAACTTTATTAAAAGATATTACCGGATAAAGCATTATCTTCAATCAGATTCCATTATTGCGATTGCAGAGTTATAAATTTAAAGATTATGATTGTATATTTGGGAGCGTCCCAAAAAGTAAGTCTGAATCCTCCAAAGTAATTCAAACACTCTATATTTTACTTATTAAATTCAAACAGCTTTTTGTCAAATCT
>CAZNKI010000041.1:0-33072 GCA_964573665.1 uncultured Candidatus Cloacimonadota bacterium
TGATCATGTTTTTGACATAGTCAGCGTGACCAGGGCAATCAACATGCGCATAGTGACGAGTTTCAGTTTGGTATTCAACGTGTGCTGTAGCAATCGTGATACCTCTTTCTTTTTCTTCCGGAGCATTATCAATACTATCGAAAGAACGGAAGTTTGCGCCACCTTTTTTTGATAAATAAAGTGTAATCGCAGCTGTTAAAGTGGTCTTACCATGATCAACGTGACCAATAGTACCAACATTAACATGTGGTTTAGTTCTTACAAATTTTTCCTTAGCCATTTTTCCTCCCAGGCTTAATTACTCATTTAATGAATCTTAATAAAGAAAAATGGAGCTTATAACCGGATTTGAACCGGTGACCTCTTCCTTACCAAGGAAGTGCTCTACCGACTGAGCTATATAAGCAATCCGCTTTTTATAAAATAGAATGGAGCGGGAAACGGGGTTCGAACCCGCGACCCTCAGCTTGGAAGGCTGATGCTCTAGCCAACTGAGCTACTCCCGCTAGAAAACCAAAATGGTGGAGAGAGGAGGATTTGAACCTCCGAAGGCTTCGCCGACAGATTTACAGTCTGTTCCCTTTGACCGCTCGGGAATCTCTCCACATGGAGCCAATGAAGGGAATCGAACCCCCAACCTAGTGATTACAAATCACTTGCTCTACCATTGAGCTACATTGGCTTTTCATTTTTATTCATTTAAAAATCCTGGCATTTTCTGTCAAGACTTTTTTTTGATTGCTCACTACTATGAATTCTTTTTATTGAACTTGTTATAATTTGACATAATTTAAAACATAAGTTTTTCTGTCAATATATTTTTGATGATTCATTCCTCAATCAGATATTATAGTTGTCTATCTTATTGTTTTTAAGTTTTTTAATTATCTAGATATCTTATAATTTTTTTTTTGAAATATCCTGTTTATTCTTTAGTATTTTTAGCATGTCTGTTAAAATTCTTTCATAATTTTTGCATTTTCCTTGATTTTCAAAAGGGGACATATCAGTATTTTTTATCAAAAAAAGTAAGCAATTGCTCAATCTTCGAAGTCAACCATTTCAATATCTTGCATATAATCGACAAATTTGAAGTTCGTTTTTGATGAAAATTTCTGTAGGATCTCAATGATACGTTGCACTCCTGTTTCGATTTTATTGATATATTTCTGTTCTTTTTCAGTGATATTATCAAATAGATGATTTTTTAGTAAATCCAGGTTACCTTGAATCATCATGAGAGGTTGATTGATTTCATGATTAGCCGTAACAGCCATCGCTAAGACCGCTTTAATTTTTTCTTCCTGAATTTTATGATTCATCTTATATTTGTCAGTTAAGTTCAGCAATTGAAGGCTCATATTTTCGATATTTCTTTTTTCTTCATTTTTAATAATCTGACGTTCTACACTTCGGCTTAATTTTTGATATTCAAGACTTTTCTGGAATTCTTCCAGTAATTCATAGCAGGTAGATAATAAGTGATAAGTTTTGTTACAATTGGGCAAATGATTCATTTCCTGCACAATCAGTAAATTGTCATTTAGAATTTCAACGGCCTGTTTATAATCCCTCTTATAGATTGAAAAATTTGCTTTTGCATATTGTAATGTGATCAGGATCTTTGGAATTTGAATTTTCTGATAAATCTGTTCTATCTCATTAATCAGTTCAATTGCTTTATCTTCATTTTTAATGTCGAGATACAAGTTAATCAAACTTGAATAGGTGATCACTAACTGATCCATTTGTGTGGACATTTTTCTATATTTGACAGCGCTTTCAAAATACTCAATGGCATGATCAAGATCATTCATATTTTGATAAACCATGCCGATATTATTATAGACATTTGCAAGAAGAATGGCAGTCTGATTCATTTTTGCATACTTTTCAGATTCAAAGAATTGAGCGAGTGATTGTTCGTAGTAACCGAGTGTTTTATTGATCAAACCGATGGTATTGAAGTTGGAAGCTAAGCCATTATAATTATTAATCTTTAAATTGATACTAATCGCTTCTTGAGAAAGGGCCAGTGCGCGTTCAAAGAGACCGAATTCATTAAAAAAGATTGAGAACCAGGTTAAAAATTCAGCTTTTGCAAAATCAGTTTTAAATTTCTCTTTGTTCTCATAAACTTCATCGAAAAATTTCAAAGCTTTTCCATAATCATTCATTTTAAAATAGGTTAAACCTAATTTTTGTTTAATTTCTAAAATGGAGGCTTCATCTTGTTCGAAATCCATCGCAGATAAGAAATATTCAAGTGCTTTGGGATAATTACAGAAATTCCAATGATAAGTACCCAAAGATTTTCTGCTTAAAGCCTGTATTTTTATATCCTGAGAATGACTTTGACTGAGTTCTTCAATTTCTTGATAAGATTTTATGATTAAAGGCGTATTGTTTTGAGCTGTAGCGCCGAATGCTTGAATTAAAAGCATTTTAATCAATTCATAAACCAATGAATTTTTTCTGCAATAATCTATATAGTATGTCACTTCTTCAAAAAAGGTATCATGAGGATGATGTCTTTTACTGTGCAGATCATTTATTATTTGGTTTAAATCCATATTTACTCCTAAATTATATTTATAAATGCTATCAGTAGATATGTCAAGGAAAAGAATATTATTTACTATCTTTTGGAGCAGTTTCATTGATGTCGATTTTAAGAGAGCAAGCTGGGAGTTTGTTTTACGGGATGATCCGTCAGATCATCAGCAAGAACTGAAATAAGATCTTTGAATTAGTCATTGAGCTGACTCTGTTCGAGCCGTAAATCCGCAATATTTTCAACAAATTCTTATGCTGATCAACGTATATCATATTTTTTTCGGATGTACGGCACTACGTTTCGCACATCCCTACGGTCATTGAAAGAATTAAAACTGGCAGAGTGAAAGCGGAACAAGAGAAGGATGTAGCGTAATCAACCTGATTGCGTATTCTTTAGCAAGCTGGCAGTTTGCTTTACGAGAGGGTAGGCGTAAAACCTACCCCTACGAAAGGAGCAAACAGGGATGTTTGCACAACGATAACTCTTGAGTAATTTACCTTACTAATAGTTGATATCAACAATTTTTGAAGTTACTAATTGTTGCATAAAACATGATTTTTTAACGATAAGACACTGGGTTACCTCTCTCTCACCTCTCACTCACCCTCTACTCAGCTATTTCATTTACAGCAATTAGATATAATTCAAAGTTATTGAGTCCAAAAAGTATCAACTATTTATGTTTTTATTCCTTAATCATAATAGAATCAGATTTCTTCTTATTGTATTTATTTTATTAATAGTATTTTCTTGATCTGATGATTCTTTTCATTATCAAATTTAAGGAAATAGACTCCAGATGGTACTTTGTGACCTTGATCATTACATGCATCCCAAATGATTTCGTTATTTTTTTCCAATTTCTGATCTTTGAGAAGTGTTTTTATCTTTTTGCCTTTAATATCGAAAACATTGAGTGAAGTATTCGTAATGTATTGGTCAGAACTTTTGATTTTTATCTGATCTTTAAATGGATTTGGATAACACGATAACTGAATTAACTCAGGAGTATCATTTATATCGTTATTTAATACTGTTTCAAGTTTAAAACTATAGATCACATTTTCTTTAAACATATAGAAATACTCTCCAGCAGGTATAATTGAATAATTGTATTCATTTACTAAACCAACATTAAAAGATTGAGTATAAAGCTGTTCTCTATCTAAATCAACAACTGTAAAATTAATAGGACCATTACTGTCACCTGATAATGCAATAATGGCTTGATCATTAATTCGATGTAAAGAAATTGGATCAGATAAATATTCTAATTTGGGGAATCCAGGAAAATAAGTTTTTTGATTGTTAACTATTTCAAATGTTGCAAAAATTTGATTTATAATATTAATGTTAATAGGATCATAAATTGTATATTTGCAAATATATTTATTATTGATTATTGGTGTTACTTTTAAGTCTTTTTCTACACAACTCCCTGATATTGAATCATCTATTAAGGAGAATTGAAGATTGTTATTATGTATAAAAAAATATCCATATATCTCGTCGTACGTATAAGTATTGTTCATTATAGTAGGAAAATATGAATTACCCACTTTAGCATCTGACTCAAAAAACCAATTAGTATATTCTTCACTTAATGGGAAAATTTCGTTAAAATTATTAATATAAAAACTGTAATAATTATAAAGATCTTTAAATATTATAAAGTCATCTTTAAAAGGAAATTGTAGATAAGCACAATCATTAGTATTTTGAAAAAAAGTTTCAAAACTATTTGTAGTTAAATCAATTTTAAAAACCTTATTGCGTTTATTTGTAAATATAGATGTTTCATTGAATAAATAATAGTTTTCAAATGAGTCATTAATATTATATTCAAATTGCTGTCCATTTGTATAAATTATGTGATTTTCAACAATCTCATTAGAATTATTTATCAGAACGATCAGAGTTGAATCATGCAAAATATGAGTATAGAGTTTATTGTATTTAAACTCCATATTGATCAAAATCCCCTCAGATCCGTTAACTGAAGGGAATATTAATGAGTTAATCGATATTTTTTCAGAATAATTTCCTTCTGAATCACAAGTGAATACAGAGATCCAAACAGAGTCGGTTTCAATTTCGGCTGTATAAAAATGAAGAAGACCCGTGCTATCCCCTTTGACGAAATCATAACTATTTGCAGTAGGCATGAAAGAACTTTGGAGATGTACTTGTAATTCTTCTAAAGAGTAAAGTCTAAATACAAACATAAAGAGAAAAATCAAAAACCCAATTCTATTCATCATTCCTCCAGTTACTTGACACAAAATTAATTATCATAAAAGAAAATGTCAATCATTTTTTTGATACTGCCAATATTTTTAATTGACATCTCCATTTTAAGAGCATATATTCAGAAATGGAGGTGGAAAATGAAGAAAATCATTTTACTGGCACTTATCTTACTTAGTGTAGTTTTATTGCAGAGTAAAACCTACAAGATCGTTTGGGAAGAATATCCCCCTTATGAATATGAGGAAAACAAAGTGATTAAGGGATTGGATATTGAGATACTCAGATCGATCGAGAAAGCAGAGAATGTTAAATTTGAGTTTGTTCAAGTTCCATGGGAGCGAGCATTACGCATGACACAGACGGGTGAAGCTGATGGGATAATCAGTTTATTTAAAACTGAAGAAAGACAAGCGTTTCTACATTATCCCAATGAAGGACTGGCATTTGAGAAAAATGTCATTTTTGCTAAAAATACTTATAAGGGAGACATTAAAACTGTTGGAGATCTAAAAGGGAAAACAATTGGTATCACATCAGGTTACAGTTACGGGAAAACATTTGACGATGCCAGTGGATTTACCAAAGATCCATCGACAGATCAGGAGACCATGTTTAAGAAATTTGTCAACAATCGTTATGAAATAGTCATTTCAAATGAACTTGTTGGACACTACATGTTAAAATCATTAAACGCTAAAGATTATAAAGTTCTTTCTTACGTTGCTGATGATCAGCTTCTATATATTGGTATTTCGAAAAAATCTGCTAATTCAAAAGAATTATTGGATTTACTGAACAGAGGCTTGGGTAATCTTAAAAAATCAGGCGAACTCGCAAAAATTCGCGCCAGATATATGAAGTAATTCAAAGAAAACATTTATGAGAGAGGGAGAGCAATCTCCCTTTTTTAAGTTTATGAAAAATAGGAATATAAATTGCTTAATTAATCAGAAATAAAAAAAGCATATATAGGAGGAATGATGAAGTTTATAGTCATAATGATTGTTTTATTGATAATATCCACCTTTTTATATTCAAGTAATAGCAGAAGTGTCAACATAGAGAATTTTGACAACTCAGATACACAGCTATTTTCTTATGAGTCTTATGACAATGTTAACAATTGGTCATATAATTCCTCATATACCTACAATAATAGTGCTTTTTCATTATATTTCCAGGGCAGTAACTCGAAATATTTTAATATTGATCCACTCATCGTACAAAAGAATACTGTTTTAGCTTCTGCAATACGTGTTAATCAATCATCACAAATGATTGCCATCGGTTTTAGTGATGGGACTAACAGTTTGATCTATTCCATAAAAGGATCTTTAGCCATTGATTCATTGAACTGGATTGATGATTATGTAGGACTTAAGGGATTAAATGAGTGGTACAATTATGAATTACCCATAGGTGATGACTGGTTTGGCTTATATGATTATTATCCTCAGATCACAAAAGTCATCTTAATTAATCGTGGGACTGGACGGGTTTATTTTGATGAGATTTGCGATATCACGGAAGATATTCCTGAGAGTCCATTGCTTACATTTCGCTATTATCGTTTGAACGAAAATACAAGAGATCATCAAATCCATTTTTTTTCTATGATTCATAATTTTAATCCGGAAGAGACGTACGAGTATTTCTGGGAATTTGGAGATGGGAATACATCTCAGGAAGCAAACCCTGTACATACTTATTCAGGTAATGAGACCCGAATCTACTCAATTCTTTTAAAAGCCCGATCAGGTTCTGGTAAATGGTCATATACATCAGAGAAAATTGAGCTTGATCATACAGAGACCTTTCTTCCCTATACGATCAATTTTGTTGGTGATGTTATGCTTGCACGAACTGTTAATAATATCAATCCAACAAGCATTTTTAATGATGTTCGGGGGGTATTAAGTGATGCTCATTTAACCGTAGCAAATTTAGAGAGTGCTTTAACCAATGCAACGAGCGGTCATCCTACAAAAACGATCAGATTTAAAGCAAGTCCTGACATGGTAGCAGCATTAAGCGATGGAGGGATTGATGTCGTTAGCACGGCGAATAACCATATCTATGATTATTTAGATAATGGCATTACTGAGACACTTAATGTATTGGATGCAAATGGCATATTACACTCTGGAGCAGGCATAAATGAATATGAAGCGGGAAGACCTCTGTTAATCAATCGAAGAGGGCGTGTCCTGGCATTTCTTGCAAGCAGTGACCGAGACGGGTCATACAATAATTATCAGCCTTTTTTACAGGCAGCGCATAATAAGGGAGGTTTCTTCAATCTTAAACCATCTGCGCTCAGATCGCAATTAGAGGGTGTTGAAGGTATCGCAGATATTAAGATTGTTGAAATGCATGCAGGGAGTGAGTATTCCCTAAAACCAGGCGCTGATTATGATAAATCAACGTTGTAAAATGATTATTATTTTACTTCTGGAGAAGAGGATGATTCTGCGCCACGCATTGACTATCCAATAATGTGGGATTCAGAATTACGTCATTATGCGATAGATCAGGGAGCTGACATTGTGATCGTTCATCATCCTCATATCATACAAGGATTTGAGATTTATAATCAAAAATTGATTGCTCATTCTCTTGGCAATTTTGTCTTTGATCTTGATCGTGCAGACACAAAAGCGAGCATGATTTTGAAAGCCAAACTCAATCGAGAAGGATTTTATGCCTATGAAGTTATTCCAATTTTTTTAGACAACTCATTACCCAAAACCATACAGAATGATGCAGCATTAAGAATACTCAATTATTTAGCCTTTCGATCAAGAGAACTTAACACCTACTTGTTAGTCGATAAAAACACATTTACAGCAGAAGTATGTGTAGATACTTTAAATTTGAGTCCTAATGATGAGTTAATTTCACGAAGTGTTCATTTTTCAGGCAGTTCAGATCTGTCAGATCCAATAATCATCAAAGAGCATGGCGATTTTTCACAAATTACACAAATCACACCAGCAGGAGATTACCAGTATCGGGCAGGCAGAAGTTTGATGTTTTTTAGTGCATTTGAAAATCCAGAATTTAATCAGTGGGAACTGAACACCAATGCGATTTATGATAATTCTACCGCTTTTTCTGGGACTTATTCATTTAAGTTATCAGATCCAGCACCAGCGAATGAAGAAACATTTTCATCAAAATATAAACATCGAATTATGAGCAGTCAGAATCACAGTTTTTTTACCATGTTAAAGACATCTAATCTTGAGTATGTAAAAATGCAGATCTATTATTATGCCACACCGGGCAGTCAAAATTATTCTTCTACTCAGGAATATACATTAGATATCAGTAACAGCAATAACTGGAAAGCAATCTGTTTTGATCTTAATAATCCTCAGAGTGCCACAGGATTTTTAATAAAACTCAAAATTAAATCACTGACGGGGATGAATGGGTATGCCCAATTTGATAATACAGATGTAATCGAATGGAGTGCATGGCAGGAAAATATAACTCAGAACCAGTTATGCCCTAATGCTTACTATTATTTACAGCTTATGAAAGACGGGGATTTTACTCAGGCAAACATCTCATTTAACGAAAGAACCTTTGTCCCTGTTTTCCATGAAGACCCATATCAGAATCAATCAAAAGTGACAAACATTCATCAGGAATCCAATTATCCTAACCCATTCAATCCATCAACAAGTATAAGTTTTAATCTGAAAGAATCTGACCATGTTCAATTGAGTATATACAACATTAAAGGTCAATTGGTCAATAAACTCGTTAATGAGCATTTGGAATCGGGTCATCATTCAGTTCAATGGTTAGGCATTGATCAAAGAAATAACAAGGTAAGTTCTGGCATATATTTTTATGAGATAAAGAGTTCAAATGATCGAATCGTCCGAAAAATGATGTTAATCAAATAAAAGAGGAGCAGAATTAACTGCTCCTTTATATCTATACTCTAGTGAGTTTTCGATAAGTAATTCTTTTTGGGATTAGGGCTTTGTCGCCTAATCGTTTAATTTTATCTTCTTCATATTCAGAGAAGTTACCGTCATAGAATCTGACCTGACTATCGCCCTCAAAAGCAAGAATATGTGTACAAATACGGTCAAGGAAATAACGATCATGGCTAACAACCATGACACATCCAGGGAAAGCCTGTATCGCTTCTTCCAGAGCGCGAATAGTATTGACATCAAGATCATTGGTTGGTTCGTCCAGCAAGAGGACATTTCCCCCATCCTGAAGGGTCAAAGCGAGATAAACACGATTTCTTTCACCACCTGACAACTCACCTACTTTTCGATAATGATCTGCGCTTGGGAAATTGAACCATGAGATATATTGTCTTACTGAGATTTCTCTTCCACCCAGAGGCATCACTTCGCGATCTTTGCCAATCAATTCAAGCATCGATTTTTCACCATCGAGATCACGATTCTGATCAACGAAAGAGATTTTTACAGTTTCGCCAATTTCGATATTACCTGAATCCGGAGTTTCCTGGCCTGTAATCATTTTGAAAAATGTTGTTTTACCTGCACCGTTGGGTCCAATGATTCCAACGATGCCACCTGCTGGTACAGAAAAGCTCAAGTCATCAATTAACATTTTTGCATCAAAAGATTTACAAATATTATTGATATTGATCACTTTATTACCTAATTTAGGACCTGCAGGGATAAAGAGTTCATTGGTTTCGTTTCGTTTCTCATTTGCTTCTTCAGCAAGTTTTTCAAAATTTGAGATACGCGCTTTACTCTTTTCGT
The DNA here is from genome assembly GCA_964573665.1 of uncultured Candidatus Cloacimonadota bacterium. Lineage (GTDB taxonomy): Bacteria > Cloacimonadota > Cloacimonadia > Cloacimonadales > WRIO01 > JAGOCT01. The sequence continues at coordinate 9,577 of CAZNKI010000041.1, forward strand.
GATTTGCTTTAGGAGTTGCACGAATCCACTCCAATTCTCGAGCTAAAGTCTGAATTCTTTTTTGTTCCTTTTTTTCTTCATCCATCAGGCTTTTTTGTTTTTGTTCCAGCCATGAAGAATAATTACCTTTCCATGGAATACCATATCCTCTGTCGAGTTCAAGAATCCATTCAGAAACGTGATCGAGAAAGTAACGATCATGTGTAACGGCAATTACAGTTCCTTTATAGTTTTGCAGATGGTTTTCAAGCCAGAGGACTGTTTCAGCATCAAGATGGTTGGTAGGTTCATCAAGGAGCAGAATGTCTGGTTCCTGAAGGAGGAGTTTACAAAGAGCCACGCGTCTTTTCTCGCCACCGGAAATCACATCAGCATTCATATCAGAAGGAGGACAACGAAGCGCATTCATTGCCATTTCCAGTCTGCTATCAAGATCCCAGATATTTTGAGCATCAAGCGCATCCTGAAGATTACCTTGTTCATCGAGCAATTTATTCATTTGATCGTCATCCATAGGTTCACACATCAACATACTGATTTCGTTATAACGATTCATGATATCCACTTTATCCTGAACGGCTTCCTGGACACATTCAAGAACAGTTTTTCCAGGACTAAGGTGAGGTTCCTGTTCAAGATAGCCAATGGTATAGCCTTTTGCAGAGCCAATACGACCGACATAATCCTGATCGACACCTGCCATAATCTTTAAAAGGCTACTTTTTCCAGAACCATTTAAACCGATTACACCGATTTTTGCTCCGTAATAGTATCCGAGAGAGATATCTCTTAATACCTGTTTATTCCCAGGGTAGATCTTTCCTACCCTGTCCATCGAGAATATGACTTTATTTTCTTCCATTAGTGTTTTTCCTGACAGAATTCAACGAGTACGCCGTTAGTTGATTTTGGGTGTAAGAAGGCAATATCTGCCCCATGAGCGCCTGGTCTTGGTGCTTTATCGATCAGAACGATTTCCTTTTCTTCAGCTTCAGCTAATTTAGCAGGAAGATCGTCCACCTGGAAAGCGATATGTTGAACACCTTCGCCTTTTTTCTCGATAAATTTAGCAATTGGGCTATCTTCCGCTGTTGCTTCAAGTAATTCAATTCTCACTTCACCCACTGGAAGAAAAGCTACTCTTACTTTTTGAGAAGGGACTTCTTCAATAGCTTCTAATTGAAGTCCTAATTTTTCATAAAATTTGATCGCTTCTTCAAGGTTTTTAACAGCGATACCAATATGACTTATTTTCTTTACCATTTTTTACTCCTTTATAAAAAAATCTGTTCTTACCTAAAAAAAGCAGGAACAGTTATAAAAATATGCCTGCACAAGGCAGGCATATAAAAAATCGAACATTTATTTGTAATTATCAGCTAATTCAAAGCCTAATTGCATCGCTTTCATGTTGAGATCAATGTGAGCAGATTTAACTGAATTTTTGATTGCCATTTCGAGAGATTTTTCACTGACAATTTTACTTACTCGAACCATAAAAGAAAGAGCAAGAATATTCATTGGCAGATCAGTGCCTAATTTTTCCATAGCAATCTCAGAAAAAGGTACTTCATAAGTATTACCAACAGTGACCGTAATATTTTTTACAAGAGAAGAATCAACGATCAAAACACCATCTTCCTTGAGTTCAAAGATAAATTTATCGCAAGCTTCTTGAGTCAGAGCGATTAAAATATCAAGATTTTGAGCTTCTGGGAAATAGATGTCAGAGTCAGAGATAATCGTATCAGCGCGAGAAGAGCCACCGCGAGATTCCGGACCGTAACTTTGAGTCTGAGTGACATTATATTTATCTAAAACGCCAGCACGGGCAAGCACAATACCATCAAGGATCAATCCTTGTCCACCGCTGCCGCTGAAACGAACTTCTTTTCGAAATACATTGCTCATTTTGAAGCCTCCTCTTTTGAGTTAAAGCGATTGCATAAATTTTCGTATGCTTCACAATATTCAGCTTTTTCAACATTTCTCAGGATACCACGAACGATTTTTCCTTCTAATTGTTCAGGTGTCATTTTTGAAACAGCCTGAATAGGAACAGAATTATCTTTCATGCTCTTCATCATTTCAGGCGCTCCGCCTTTACGGTTTAATCTACCGTAAATCACTGGACAAGCTGAAACGACTTCAACAAGTGAAAATCCTTTGTGTTCCAAAGCCTGTTTAATCAAACCTTGAGCTTCAACTGCATGGAAGGCAGTTGTACGAGCCACAAAAGTAGCGCCTGCACCCATTGCCAATTCACAAATATCAAAAACTGGATCGATATTACCATAAGGACATGTAGTTGCACGATCACCGGTTGGAGTGGTTGGAGAATACTGTCCACCAGTCATCCCGTAGATATTGTTATTAATCAGAATCACAGTGATATCAATATTTCTTCTTGCTGCATGGATAAAGTGATTACCACCAATCGCAGTTGCATCACCATCACCAGTAACAACGATCACTTTTTGTTCTGGCTTTTGAAACTTAACGCCAGTAGCAAACGGGATTGCGCGTCCATGAAGTGTATGTAAGGTATTAAAATCAACATAAACAGGCATACGAGAAGAACAGCCAATACCTGATACCATCGTAATGCCATCACGGTCATAGTTCAATTCAGCAATCGCACGAATAATATCGCCGAGTATAATACCATTGCTACAACCCGCACACCAAACATGAGGGAATTTTTTATTATGTCTTAAGTATTTATGAATTACTCTTTGTGGAATATTTGCCATCTTAATGTACCTCCTTAATCGCAGAGAATATATCATTCGGAGTGATTAATTCTCCATCCACTCTTTGAATTGGAATCAAACGTCCATCACCTTTGTCTTTGGTTAAACGTTCCAATTCGTGGATTAATTGACCTTCATTGAGTTCAGGAACGATGACGGTTTCAACATCACGGAGCATTTTACGAACGGCATCGTCAGGGAAAGGCCAGATGGTAATTGGTCTTAACAAACCGACTTTTATTCCATATTCACGAGCTGCTTTGATTGCAGCTTTTGCAGAGCGAGCACAGATACCTGCTGCAAAGATTGCAATTTTTGCATCTTCCATCATATAGCTTTCAATCTGTACAAGATCACGAATATTATAAGTTATTTTTTTCTTGAGTCTTTTCATCATCGTTGCAACTTCACTTGCTTTGTTTGTAGGGAATCCAAGAGCATCATGAGCAAGACCAGTGACGTGGAAACGGTATCCTTCACCATAACTTGCAACAGGTGACAAATATTTTTGGTTTTCATCATAGTGTTTATACCATTCAGGGGGAACAGTAGGTTTTAAACGATTAATGATTCTAATATTGCTGATATCAGGAAGTTTAACAGCTTCTCTCATGTGACCAAGCACTTCATCAAGTAATAATGTCACACAGGTTCTGTATTTTTCTGATAAATTAATCGCACGAATCGCTAATTCATAACATTCTTTAACGGTATGCGGATAAAGAACAATAGCAGGAGCATCACCGTGAGATCCCCATTTTGATTGCATAATATCACTTTGAGAAGGTTTAGTAGGTAATCCTGTACTTGGACCACCTCTTTGTACATCAACAACCACACAAGGAGTCTCAGTAATTTTTGCATAACCAATACCTTCCTGCATCAGAGAAAAACCAGGTCCGCTTGTAGCAGTCATGGCTTTTGCGCCAGCAAGAGAAGCTCCGATAATTGCACAGATACTGGCAATTTCATCTTCCATTTGTATAAATTTTCCATTGCGTTTTGGTAATTCGTTTGAAAGAATTTCAGCAATTTCTGTCGAAGGGGTAATTGGATAGCCTGCATAGAAGTTTAATCCTGCAGCTAAAGCACCCATAGCAACCGCTTCATTGCCCTGCATGAGGACAATTTTTCTTTCAACTTTTTCAGTTTCAGTAATTACAGTTTCTTTTTGAGTTTGAATTTCTTTTTTTGCCATGTTATTAAACCTCCTTAGCGCTTAGCCCCAGTAATCGCAAAATCAGGACATAAGCGATCGCAAGTTTCACAGTGAATACATTTTTCAGGAAACTCAACAAAAGGAGTTCCATCAGCTTTTCTTCCAAGACAGTTTGTTGGGCAAAAAGCCACACAAATACCGCATTTTTTACACCATTCATAATAGATATACACGGGTGATTTTTTGTAGTCCACGTTTTCTTTTTCTTCGGTGACTTCAACTTCCATCAACTCGCGTGCATCGCCGTCTGTTAATATCTGTCCATCTTTGGACTTAGACATTTTATCAGCCATCCTCGCCTCCAAATATTCATCTCATTAATAAGACAAAAGATATAATTACTAAAAAAAGGGCAAGTTTTTTATTCAACTTTTTCTTAGAATTTCCTTTAAATATGCGTTAATAAAGGCTTAAAAAGAAATTCAAACGAGTAAAAAACCAGAGATATCTGTGGCTTTAAACTTGTAAAAATAAAAGAATTATGACCTTAATCTTAAAAAAGAGAATAATTAGCAAAAAATAAAAAAATATAGACTACTGGTTTCTTTTTACATCGAGGATTTTGAAATTCTTTTTTCCGCCAGGCATTTCCCAGGAAATCTCATCACCTTTTCGATACCCAATCAGTGCTGTACCAATTGGAGCAAGGATCGATATCTTCCCTGATTCATAATCTGCATCATCTGGATAGACCAACTGAACAGAGCGACTTTTTTGAGTTTGCAGATCAATCATTTCAATATAAGATTCCATCACAATTACATCTTCAGGCACATCATGATGTGCAAGGACTTCTGCTTTGGAGAGTTCTTTAAACAGCTGTTTTGCATTTTTATCATTAAGACCTACATTGTTTAAGATTGCATCTAAACGAAACTTATCATTTTGAGAGAGAATCAAAGCAGACATTTTTCCTCCTGAATCAGAAATTTTTTATAGAATCATTCCATTATACATATATAACAGCTATTTTTCATATTTGATACATTTTATTTTCAACAAATGCACAATTTCTTTCAAAATGTCTATTGACGGGACATAGATAAGAAAATGATCACTTGCTTCTTTCTTCTATCCTGTAGAAAACAAATTCAATGAATTATTTTATTAAGAAACTTATTGACAATAATTTAATTATTCTAAAAAATGAAGAAAATCTTTTCTTACACATCAGAAGAGATTATATTATCAAAAAATCGGTAGGAGATTTTTATGACATTTAAAGGGTTGAATTTAGGCAAGAAAGTTTCTGCGTTGTCACTTATTATTACAATGAGTTCGTTATTTATCACAATTTTAATTATTTACATCACTTCAAGGAATGGTTTGATTCAAACATCAATGAAACAAATGGAGGATAATTCTCAGTCTTTGAAAAATCAGATTGAAAACATTCATAAGAACACTGAAGAGGTATTACAGGAGAAGCTCAATATCAGTAAATTTGTCATTCGCACCAAAGGAAGCTTTAACCTTGATAATGGCCGCAGTTTCTCAGCAAAAGCCATCAATCAGACCAATCAGGAAAGCCGAGAACTGCAAATTCCAGCAATGGCATTAGGGAATAATTCTCTATATCAAAACAACTCAATTGTAGATGAACTTAACACATTTAACCACTCACTTGTAACAATCTTCCAGATGATTCCAGGTGGAATGCTTCGAATCGCAACAAATGTCACAAAAGCTGACGGATCAAGAGCTACAAACACTTATATTCCAGAAGAATCAAAAGTCTATCAAAGCATTGCCGAAGGTAAAACCTATATTGGTGAAGCGATTGTGATGAATGAAAAATGTTTTACAATTTATGATCCGATCAAATCAAATGGACAAGTTATTGGTGCCCTATTTATTGGGATAAAAATCAGTGATATGTACAAAACCGTTTTTCAAACAATTGATAATTTTAAGCGAGATGATTACAGATATTCTTTCATCATCAATACCAAAGATAATAATTTCAAAATCATTTCTCACCCAACTCTTAAAGATTCATTAGAAAGTCAGAAATTTCTAAATGTCCTCAATGAAATGAAGAATGGACATTACAAAGGAAAATGGTTAGAAAATAATAAAAAGCAGATGATCTATACTGGATTTTCTTATTATGAGCCTCTTGATATGCTGATCGTTTCAAGAACAACCCAAAAAGAATTTAGTATAATTTTAAATCGCATCTCCTATATCGCATTATTTATCTTTATTATTGTATCTTTTTTATCTGTCTTTCTTATGAGACAGTTTATTGCTAATGCGGTAATAAAACCTATATATCATATCAAAGATCTTTTGGATCAAATGGGCAAAAATGATTTTAGTTTTGAAATCAATGATGCCCAATACTACCGAGAAGATGAAATAGGAGATATCACAAAATCATTATTTATCACAAGAAATTCTGTATCCAATACCATGAAAGAATTGATCAAAGATGTCTCTGAATTAAGTGAATCAAGCAAAAACCTTAATGATACTTCAGTTATGTTAGCCCAAAATGCAGTAGAAATGAATCAGCAAGCACAGGTAGTTTCAGCTTCTGCCCAGGAAATCAGCAGTAACACACAAACCATCGCTTCGGCATCAGAACAAGCATCTGTCAATGTAAATACAGTAGCCACAGCCACCGTTCAAATGTCTGCAAATTTGAGTAGTGTCGCCACTGCAGCTGAGCAAACCTCAGCTAATGTCAAAGATGTCAATATAAGTATCATCGATTTAAACAAGAATCTAAGTCATACTCAAAGCGCTTCTGATATGCTTGTAACAGAAATTAACAGCGTGGTCACTGCCATAGATGAAATGAATTCCACATTATCAGAAATTTCAAAAAACACTCATGAAGCAAGTAATATATCAGTAAAAGCTTCTCAGGAAGCCAACGTCACTAATTCTATCATGGTTCGAATGGAAAAGGCAGCAAAAGAGATTGGGAAAATTGTTGATTTAATCACAGATATTGCTGATCAAACCAATATGCTTGCTTTAAACGCAACTATTGAAGCAGCAAGCGCAGGAGAAGCTGGCAAGGGATTTGCAGTGGTCGCAAATGAAGTCAAAGAATTAGCAAAACAAACAGCAGAAGCCACCAATAAAATATCAGTTCAGATTGAAGAAGTTCAAACAGCAAGTCAGGAATCAGTGAAATCAATTTCAGACATTACGGATATTATTGAGCAAATCAAGATGATCAGTACAACAATTGCGGGCAGTATTGAAGAGCAATCCATTACGACGAATGAAATTGCCAGTTCAGTAAACAGAATTGCTGGAGAAGCAATGCAAGTATCAGAACAAGCACAAAACGCAAAACAGCTGGCAGTAAATATTGAGCGAAATGCTCAGGAAGCAAGTATTGCAGTCAACAATATTGCAGAGAATACGACTCAGTCATCGATAGCAGCAAATGAAGTTGCAAAAAACAGTGAGGAGACCAGCCACGGGGTTCAGGATATTTCCAGAAATACTCAGGAAATACTTTTAGGCATCAATGATGTCGTAAAAAATATTGAATCGATTACTCAATCCATTGAAGCCACAAGTATTAATGCTCAAGAGACCCAATCTGCATCTGAAACTTTATCTGAAATGGCTATTAAGCTCCAAAAGATCATTAATCAGTTTAGAGTACGTCAATAATCAGTTTTTAAAATCAAGAAAGAACTGGAGAAATCAATTCTCCAGTTCTTTTCATAAATAATTCTTAGAAATCTTGAAACAGGAAAATTTATGACTGTTATATTATAAAAATCATCAAAGTGCTCAGACTCTAAAAAAAGTCTTGACATAAAAAGAGAAAAAAATGAATAGTCAAAGCATTAATAAAAGTGCCGAAGTGGTGAAATTGGTAGACGCAGTGGACTCAAAATCCTCCGGGTGTAAACCCATGCCGGTTCGAGTCCGGCCTTCGGCACCATTTATATTTGGAGGACTTTTGATAAGTCTCACAAAATCACGTCAATTTAACAAAACAATAAACGGAGGATCAGATGCTAAAAAAGCATAGAATTTTAAACCTCATTGCATTTGCAATCATTATATTATGTCCAGTAATACTTAGTGCTTCAGTTTCAGAAGCGGGTGTTATTTTCTTATTAATTGAACCGGGCTCAAGACCTGGAGGAATGGGAAATGCCTACGTGGCTCAAGCAGATGATGCGTTAGCGAACTACTGGAATCCAGGAGCTTTAGCATTTAATCGTAAAAATCAAATTGCAGGAATGCATACCAATTGGTTTGGTGATGTTGACGGCATTGATGATATGTATCTTGAGTATCTTGCATTTAATACTTATGTGGAAGATTTATCAGGAAATGTTGGGTTTCATGTGATTTATCTTACCTATGGAGAGCAAGAAAGAGTAGATGAAGAAAATAACTCATTAGGCACATTTGAAAGTTATGAATTAGCCATTGCAGGTTCTTATGCCTACCAATACAGTCAAGATCTTGGCTTAGGTGCAACCTTTAAATTTATCCTCAGCGACCTCTCAGACGAAGGGACAGGCAATACCGAAACAAACCAAAAAGGTCGAGGCATAAGCTATGCTTTTGACTTAGGATTAAAGAAAAAGAATTTACTCGTTCAAAATCTTGATTTTGGTCTAACACTCCACAACATTGGTCCAAACATTTCATTTATCAATGAAGACCAATCTGATCCATTACCATTAAATTGGAGAATGGGATTATCCTATCGATTAATTGAAAATGAATTAAATAAATTCACAGTCAACACAGACATGAGCAAAGTATTAGCCAATAGAGATAATCCTTTAAAGAGATTATTTACCGCATGGGCTGATGACAGTCAAAAAGAAGAAATAGAATCAACTGTATTCAATGTAGGTGGAGAGTACATTTACCTCAATTTACTTGCATTACGTGCAGGCTACATTTATGACAAAGCAGGAGATATTATCGGTCCTCACTTTGGCGCTGGTATTCAATATTCTTTTAGTAATCAATACAAGCTTAATGTTGATTTTGCTATGCAAGAAGGTGGCGAAATGACTGATTACAATAAGACCTTTTCTGTAGGATTAGAATTTTAATCAATAATTTGAATATCCATGACAAGTCGTCCTTATTGAAAGGGATAGCAAAATGAAATTAAAAACAATTATATTCATCATTATAGTGGGATTAAACCTCCCACTTTTTTCTTCTCAGGAAAAAATCATATTTGGAAAAAAAGATCTAAAAATCAAAAATGAAAGAAGATCACATCCCATTGAAGACTATTTCAAACAAAACACATCAAAAGCATTAACAGATAGCAAATCAGCAAATTATACCAAACTTTTGGTATTACTGGTTGATTTCGTTGAAGATAATGATCCAAACACAACGGGTAACGGAAAATTTCAGACATCCTCCGATCCCTCTTATTTAATTAGTATTGATTCTCCTCCACGTAACAGACAATTTTATGAAACCCACATGGAAGCGCTAAAATATTATTACAGGGCAGTAAGTTTTGAATCTTATCAATTAGAATATGATGTTTACCCAAAAAACCAACAAGCATTTACCTTGCCTCAAACCATGTCATATTATCATCCAGCAGGAGCAAGTAACGAGCTATTCATCAGTCGTGTTGAAGAATATTTCAGAGATGTTTTTGAAACTGCTGATTTAGATCCTTCGATTGTTTTTTCGAATTATGGTCATTTCATGATTATTCATGCCGGATCGGACTGGCAACATGACACACAGGGCGATTCGCCATCTGATCTTCCTTCATTTTTTATTCGTGTGGGTACAGGAAAAGAAGTCATTGTTGATAATGGGCAAACTGTTATCTCCCATGCATGCAATGTCCCTGAAACGATCACACAGGACACTTATGAACGCATAGAAGGAGATTACACCTATATCTATGGCTATGGAGCTGTAAATGCTGTTTACGCGCATGAGTTTGGACATTCCCTGGGATTAGTTGATTTATACAATACGGCAAATTCAAGACCACAAGTCGGAGTATTTGATATAATGGATTCAGGGGGACAGAACCAGATAACGATTCCAGATCCAAGTCAGAACCCAGATCAGGTTGATCGTTTTTTTGCCATTGAAGGCGCATTACCAGCATTGCCGGGTGCATGGTCGAGAAATCTCCTCTTTAAAGATTATTTTTTACAAAAAGGTATCTTGAAATCCCTTTCTCAAAAGTATATCAATTTCGATACTACTTTAAATATCAAAGCAGGGGAAATGAAATATTCTGTTAATGAAAATACCCCATATTTTTATGAAATTCCATTAAATGAAGATGAATACATTTTACTTGAAAATCGAAGTATTGACCCTGATAAGGATGGAGGTACTTCAATAAAAAGTGCTCTTAGCGGTCGTGTGGCATTACATCCATGTCCAATAGACGGAGAAGAGTTTACCTATGAATATGACTGGCTTCTTCCGAGTTGGATGGACTATAATGGGAACTGGTATGGGGGCGGTATTCTTGCATGGCACGTGGATAATTTCCGCTTGTTTAAGACAGGTATTTATGATGAAAACAACAATTTCATCAGTAATTTTGATAATAACAGCATCAATACATATAATTCAAAACGAGCAGTAAGAATTATTGAAGCAGACAATTTACCAGATATTGGCAACCCCTATTCATGGTTATGGACAGGTACTGCTTATGAGTTTTTCTTTAAAAATAAACCGATTATCGATCAGAATGGTTTCTTTATTAACTGGAGTAATCAGGCACATAATGATTCTTTGTCTGCATTTACAAAGCCTGCTTTATATACAAATCTTAATCAACCCAGCCCATGGATGATTCACAAAATTAGTGAAAGTAATCCGATCATGTCACTAAAAGTTTCTAATGCATTGTTTGAGAATACTATTCGATTGATCAGTTCTGACTCGCTTTTATGTATATCTCCGATAGCAAATTTCGTTAGTGATACAGCTTCAGACTTAATGATTTCCAATATCAGCGAGAGCGTTTATTTCTCTCATACATATAATTCATCTGAAGACAGCTGGAATGCTTACTGGAATGAAGAAAAAGTATATACTCCCAGTTTTCCAATTATCAAAGCAGATATCAAACAAATAGGGACAGAAGTTCAGATTATTATCGAAAATGATCACTTGTATATCAGCAATCAGGACATCTGGTTCGAAATGATCTTTCCAGAGCATATCAACAATAACCCACTTGTTTTATTCAAGCAGGAAAAGGTCTATCTCCTGATTCCATTTAGTGATAATTTCAAGCAATATGAAGTTTCTTACAGCAACAAACAAGTAAATTTACTATTAACCAATACATACCCATACACAGGAAAATGGGCAAGCAGTGATCAATTCATATTTATCCAGGGTAACAATGCATTATTTTTATTTGACTATGATTTGAATTTACTAAATTCCGTTACGATGAATGAGGAATTTTCGAATTATGAACCTTGTATCTTTTTTGATCAATCATCTCAAAAACATAGTGCGTATGTCATGTCGAATCAAGGAAATATCTACAGAATAGATTTCACTTCAGCTCAAATGAAAGCTAATTTAATATTTAATTCAAAGAGTTATGGAGATGATTATCCATCTCAAATCGCACTTGGATTTAACAATAATCTTTTATCTATTCACTTTGCAAAAGGTAACAGAGCGTTTCAATTGATGCATGATGGCAGTTTGTATCAGAATTTTCCCAAAAAATTGGATAATTTCTCTGCAAAAGCATATTCTTTTGTTAATGTGCTTATGATCAATCATGAATTAATCAGTGTATTTGAAGATCAGGAAAATGGTTTCTTTGGAATTAATGAACGAGCTGAGATTGACTATAATTACACTGCTTTTTGGAAACAAGGAGTCCTTAGCCCAATATGGTTTAAAGAAAATGAATCTTCTCGACTATATTTACTTTATTCTGACTCAGATCACAATATATACATCTCATGGAAAAATATCTCAGAAACTGATGGGATTGTATGGAATGCTTATCGTAATAATCATAGAAATAATTTTTTAAAAGGGGAAATCATCACACAAGCTGTCACTGCAAAGTTATCAGCCTATGCTTTCCCAAATCCAAGCATTAACTCTATGCCAAGATTGAGAATTTCAAATGCTTTTTCTGATATAAAAGTTGTGATTTACGATATTTCAGGCAATATCATCCTGCAAAAAACAATAGAAAAAACTGAGCATAATTACCAGGATTTTCAATTCGATACAACAAAAATCAGTAGTGGGGTATATATTGCGATAATATCCGATCAGAAAAACACTCAACGAGTTAAATTCTCAGTTATCAAATAGAGGTATATTCATGAAAAAAATCTTTTTAATCATATTACTGATCATAATGACACAGTTATTATTTGGTCAAATTTTGGATGAACTCAAAGTTGATGATCAAACACTCAGTGCTGATTCAGTAAAAATAAATTATGATCAAAAATCTGCCAAAACAGCGATTCTATTATCCGCTTTATTTCCAGGAGCCGGGCAATTTTATGTCAGTAATAAATCAGTCTTAGCTTATGTTTTCCCAGTCATTGAAGGATTTTTATGGTATAGTTATTTTAGCAATTATGCTGAAGGAGACGATGTCACCAAGAAATATGAAGCTTATGCTAATCATTACTATTCAAGAGATCGCCAGCATTTTGTTGAAAATGATATGATGAATGGTTTCCCTGGGACAATTTATAATGACAGTCATTTCCGCTTAGATGATGCCAATACGCAACATTTCTATGAAGATATTGCAAAATATGATAAATATGTATTTGGATGGGAAGACTGGTATGCTACTTTTGTAAGTCCATCAGGAAATATTAATTGGATTATGAGCGAGGCTCAGGATCCGCTTGACAGACGATGGTTAGGCAATGAAACTGAAGATGGCACATACTATGCTGCAGGAGAAGGATCTCCGCTTAGAGCTGATTACATTCGCCAAAGAAAGAAAGCTGAAGACTATTATACAAAAGCAGATAATATGAGTTTTTTACTTGTTATGAATCATTTAGTCAGTACAATTGACGCTGCCAGATATGTAAAAAAGTATAATCGAACTTATCACAAAACAGCTTCTATTACTCCAAAGATTGAAACAACATATTTTAATCATCAACTCACACCAATGTTTAATATTTATTATAAATTCTGAGGTAATTATGTCAAAACGTATCATAATCTTATTTTTATTCACACTTCAGCTGATATTCATTTATGGTGAAGATACTAAGTCTGTTAAAAAAGCCATGCTTTATTCTGCAATTTTACCAGGAGCAGGTCAGATATATACACAGAATTATACTAAGGCTGGTGTATTCTTAGGATCTGAGGCAGCAATCTGGTTCGGCAAAACTCGATTTGAAAATGAAAGAGATTGGGCTGAGGATTCATACAAAAAGTTTGCCCACGAAATTGCTGGGGTTAACAATAATACGAGCCCAGACATGTACAATTTAATTCAAGATTATGTGAGTAGTGAAGAATATAATCTTAAAGTTGAGCTTTTTGCCAGAAATTATTATCTGATTATCAATAATAATCCAGAATTGTATCAGGAATATTTAACTCGTTATCAGATTCCTGCTGATCAAAGTTGGGACTGGAAATCAGAGAGTAACAGAGCAAAATATAATAACATCAGACAAAGAAGACAAAAATATGAAATATACTCAAACTTTGCTTTTAGCGCACTGATACTCAACAGAGTCATTAGTGCAATAGATGCAGCGAGAATGAGCAAATCTTATAACAAACATCGTGTTTATGCCAGCCCTCATGCTGACGGAAGGGGTATCAGTTTAAATTATGAAATCAATTTCTAAAACATTCATGATTCTTTGTTTTACACTTCTTATTTCTATGCTTGAGGCAAAAGAAAAACCTGTTAAAATGATTTCCTTCGTTAAATCTGCGATCATTCCAGGATGGGGCGAGTTATCTCAAAATCATAAGAGCGGATATATATTTTTAAGTAATGAAATTGCACTATTCTTAAGTTATTATTATTTTCAGAATCAATCAGATATCAAAATGAAAGAATCTATCATGTATGCATACAGTAAAGCACATTTGTCACCAGAATATAATACTGAGGAATACCGTTTACTGCTCTCCAAATATCTGAGTTCAGGATATCTCGCTGGCGGATACAATGAAAATGTAGTAAACACTGCCAAATCTTTATTCCCCAATAACCCTACATCTCAAAATGAATACATCATGGAAAATGTTTTGCCTGAAGATGTTTATTGGAACTGGGACTCTAAACAAGATCAGAAAAAATACCTTCTCATGCGTAAAGACTCAAACTTATTGAAAGATTGGACAAAAGCAGCAAGTGGAGCGATTCTCGTTAATCACATCATTAGTGCTTTTAATGCTGCTCGTGTCACAAAAACGAATGTTCAGTTTGGTGTTGATATAAACAGTGATAATAAACCATTATTATCTGCACAATACCGGTTTTAATCTAAACTTTTATCTCAGGCATCTGATCATCCAGGTGCCTTATTTTATTTCAAGATTAACAAAATTAATTCTCTTTGCATTGGACTTGCTGTAATTAATGCACTTCTTAACTCTTTGTCTGCTTCTTTTTTTAACTTTTGAAGTGCAATCTGTGCTGAATATCTGACTTCCTGATAATCATCTTTTAAACAATTAATCAAAGAAGAGATACTTCTTGGATCTGGAATTTTTTGAAGCGCTATGGCAGCTTCTCTGCGAACTGACACAGAAGAGTCATTTAATGCTTCAATTAAAAAGGGTACAGCCTGAGGATTCTTCAAATCTCCAGAAGCTCTGATCGCTGAATATTTTTGATCAGAAATATTAAATGATTCCTTGATCAGATCAAATGCAAGGCTATCTTTGGTTAATCCAATGATAGAAATCATAAACAAAGTTTTAGTACTGTCTTTTAATGCTTCTTCAAAATATGGATAAACTACTCTGCCCATTTTTGGCAAGGTTTCTGTCAGACATAATTGTTCTCTGACTAACTCAGTATTCATCTGAGCAATCAAATAAGGAACCGCTTCAACCCCTTTTTTTATTAAGCGATCTCGGGCGGGTTGAACCAAGTGAGCCAATGACTGAGCCTGAGCTGAGCCATAAAGAAATAGAGACTCGATATCATCGGGGATCTCAACATCGACAGGCTTGGAAGATGCTTGTTGATTTGCAATGATTTCACTTTCTGACAAAAGATTCAAATCTCTGCCAACCCCATAGGTTGAGTGAACCCAGTCTTTACTGTTACCACCAATCGGTGCTCCATAAAAATCATCACCGCTCATATCCAAAAACAAGCCAATGTAGCCAAAACTTCTTCTCAGATCAGAATAACCCATGACATTATCTTTTCGGGCTATATAGCCATCGTTTCCCATATAATCAATGAAAAAACTAATCGCATTCGCATTTCCCCCACCTTGAGATAAATCATAACAAACATAGTTGTCATCACCTCTCAAATCGAGTAATCCACCAAATGCTAAATCATGACCACAACCTTGAGAGACACCCTTAGATTTGTATAAATCATCACCAGAGTAATCAATTAATGATGCAAAAGCCAAATGAACTCCTGATCCCTGAGCATATTGATGAGAGATATACTGATCATTGCCTGCACGATCAACTAATGCGCCTAATGCATACCAGTATGCTGTTCCTTGTCCGTAGATATCGGAAATATAGGTGTCGTTTCCAGAGCCTTCACTTAATAACCCGATTCCTCCAGAATAATTTGGACGAATACCTAAACCACAGCCTTGAGATAGACTCTCATAATGACTGTCATATCTGAGCCAATCGACATGAGTTTTCTTAACAATATATGTATCGTTTCCTTTGGTATCGATCAGAGATCCTAAACCTTTGGTATAACCAAATCCTTGACCATAGAGTGAACAAAAATACTGATCATTGCCTTCATTATCAATAAGCAATCCCATTCCAAGTTTTCCACAACCTTGAACTAAGCTCTCTGACTCATATACATCATTACCTTTAAAATCAAAAAGAATCCCTGTCCCTAAACAAGAAGATCCCTGACTTTGATTTCGTCCTCTGTATTCATCATTACCAGTAAAATCAAAAAAATACTGCAAGGTCATAAATGACCCTCCTTGTGAAAAATCCTTGCCTTTATAAACATCATTGCCATAATAATCCATTAGAAAAAGCAAATTCTGACCTTTGTCCTGCGTATAAATATTATCTGTTTTAAAATCCAACACAAAAACAGCATCATCTAACTGACAATCTTTTGAAGGATTAATGATTATCTTACCAAGTTCAGAAACAAACTCTCTCTGCTTCATCTTAAAATCATCACTTAATTTTGGAATATAATGATGATGGACATTTTCTATCATTTCTGCTGCGAGATAAGAAGCATACGCAATTTTTGAAAAATCTACTTTGGCAATTAGTTGATAAATCTTCTTTACTCTTTCATTAGATTCAATGGTTTTCTCTCTTAATAATTTCAGATTTAAATAATCAGAATTCTGTTCTTCTTCAGAATCTTCCTGAGTAAAATAATTGCTGATCAATTTTTTCTCTTCGTCAGAAAAATGCTGATAAGCTTGATTGTTTATATCGTTGATCAATACAAGCTCACTTGCAATATAATTAACAAATTCCAGCTCTAACTGAGTAAGCTTTTTCATTTGCTTTTTATTATTCTTATTAAACTTTTGAATAGGAAAACGTTCTACTTGATTTTGTTCAAAAGTTACATCTAAAAGTCTGTATGTATAGGCAATACTTTGTGAAAAAACCTTTTTATCATCAAGAAATCTCGAAATCTGATTGACTTGATTTGAAATAGAATCACTGTAAATATAGGTATTAATCGGAGTTTTAAATAAATCATCAATAATCTGCAAACGGAAGGGATCTTTTTCATCTCTGAAAAAATTAAAAGTCAGATCTTTCCGGCTCATTAATATCTTATCAAGTGCCTGATCAATTTCAGGATGGTTCACTATATCAGAAACAGATTTGATCGCCGGGTTGTCTTGAGCGGCTAAACTTACAAAAAGTAATATAAAAGCGATTAGAATCATTAATTTAATTTTCATTCTTATTCTCACATTCTTTTTTTATGATTTGATACATTTCTATTAAATCTAAAGGTTCTGTAATCGTGCTGATAATGGGCAAGAAATGATAATCGGCACTTTGAGAAAATTCATTGAGTTTATAAACCATAAGACACTTAATCTCTTGATGTTCTGCGTTTTCATAAAGATTTTTTATTTGATCATAATTCTCACTCATATATTCGTTGTGCAGTACAATCAGATTAAAATCAGACTTTTCATGAGCAATATGCTGAAAATAGTCCAATATCCGATCACTCTTCATGTAGAATACATTAACAGTTGTTTTAGTAAAAAATGACTGGATCGTGTCAATTTTATCCTCATCATCTTCAAAAATCAAAATCTTACACTGAATCTCTTCTTTAAAACGTATGGCTGGCTTTTCATCTATGATCTGAAAAGGAATAGAAAAATGAAACTGTGATCCCTGATCGATTTTACTGTTTGCAAAAATATGCCCATCCTGAATTTCAATCAATTGCTTTACCATAGCCAATCCAAGTCCTGTGCCCCCAAATTTGCGATATGACTTGTTATCAATCTGATAAAATGGCTCAAATATCTTCTCTTTAAACTCTTCTGAAAAGCCTATTCCTGTATCACTTACAGAAAAATGGTACAAATATCGATCTTTATCAATCTTGCTGGGTTGATGCAATGTGATTTTCACTTTACCTGAAAAAGTGAACTTGATCGCATTATCAATGAGATACAGAAAAATCTGTCTCAATCGCGACACATCTGCTAAAATCTTGTTCGGTGAATGATAATTCCAGTCTAAAATTAAAGTTAACCCCTTTTTATGTGCATTAAAAGCTAAAGACTTTACACAATTCATGACTGTTTCGTATAAATATACATTGGTATTCTGGAGGGTGATATCCTCATTCACTGCCTTAGTATATTCAAAAATATCATTCACGATCAACTCAAGAGACTCAGTTGATTTAAGAATAATATCCATCAATTCATGCTGTTCAGCATCAAGATCTGTTTGTTTCACTAACTGAGCCATACCCAAAATTCCATTGAGTGGAGTTCGAATCTCATGACTCATGGTTGATAAAAATCTATTCTTCGCTTCGTTTGCAAGATTCGCCTGATATGCCATTTTCTTTTCATTTTCGACTGAAACCTTGAGCTGCCGATTGATCTTCTTAAGTTTCCTTTGAGTTCTGAGAATAGCAGACTGTGCATTCACGCGTTCAGTAATATCATATACAGAAATGATCACTTTCTTGTATAGTTCTTCATACCCAGGCACAACAGTCCACCGAAGATTGATATTCATTGCTTCCATATTGAGTTTATAATGAATTCCCTCAGCTTCAAATGAAGTTTCATCTTTATTGATAGAATGAAGTATCTGTTCAAACAGTTTATAAGACTCTCCTTCATGAATGGTGCTGATCCAGTCGATAAATTCATGCAGATTATTCGCTTTATATGTAATCAAGGTAGTGTGATTCACTTCCTGAATTTTCGTCATTTTTAAGGCATTTACGACTTCTTCCGGATGTTCTGCAAAGAAATCTTCCAGTTGAGTATCAAATAATTGCTGAATAGAATTCAAATAGATCTTTACCAAAGAAAAATCACATTCCCATAAACATACAGGTGAAGATTCAAAAAAAGTCAGATATCGATTTCGGTTTTTGATCAACTCCACTTCTGATCTCTTACGCGTGGTAATATCACGAGTAAATCCAATCATTCCAATGTAATGATTGGCTTTAAAGAATGGGTGAAATGTCACTTCTGTCCATATTTTTTTTTGATCTTTATTTGTTTGTTCAAAATCTATTTTAATATACTGGTTTTCTTCATCAAACTCTTGATTATAGATCATTTCTTTGATATGCTTAATCAATGACATTCCGCTGGCATTGAGTATTTTCGGAAAGATTGACGCATTAAATTCTGTGGTAGAATATCCTGTTAGTTCTTCAACAGTTTTGCTAATATAGGTAAATTCAAATTTTCGATTCATCAGCCAAATAATATTATTGGTTAATGTACTAATAAACTCTAAAAATTGAAAAGAAAAATCACTCTTGATGACAAAAGAGTCAGGATCAATTAAATGTTCAAAAATCCTTTTGACAAAGTCATCTTTATCCTGAATATTCATAAATACTCCATCCTAAACAATACCCTATTATTTTAATTGATCACTGGCAAAACATAAAAAGTCTTCAACTTCCAATCGATAAATCGCTTCTGCACCTAAATCAGGATAAGCGATCAGCTCACATTTCCTGATAGCATTTGCATAAAATGCACCAGCCCCGCCAATAGCAATCAGATATAAGGCTTGGTGTTTTTTAAATGAATCTATGACGGAGACTGATCGGTCTCCTTTTCCAATTATCATCTTGATTCCGGAAGCAAGAATTTCTTCCGTATATACATCCATACGCGAGGATGTCGTAGGTCCGGCAGAACCGATGGGATAATCTTCTTTGGCTGGACTTGGTCCGCAATAGTAAAGAATTTGATTTTTGGGATCAAATGGCAATGTTTCGTTCTTTGCTATAGAACTCACTAATCTTTTATGAGCCGCATCACGGGCTGTATATATAGTTCCGCTAATCAGTATCTGATCTCCTGGTTCAATTTGAGAGAGTACGTCATCACATATTGGTGTTTTTATTTTGATAATTTTCATTATATCCTCATAAATCAATGATCTTATATCGATGGGCATGACACTCAATATTGATCGCTAAAGGAAGAGAAGCGATATGACAGGGTGCTGTTAGAATATTGACTTTTAAAGCTGTTGTTTTTCCACCTAATCCCATAGGGCCAATACCTGTTTCATTGATCAATTTCAACAGTTTTTCCTCCAATGTCTGCAAATAGGGATCTGGATTGATCTCTGTCAATTCTCTGATCAAGCTTTTTTTGGCTAAAAGGGCACAAGTTTCAAAATTGCCCCCAATACCAATCCCAACGACCAATGGAGGACAAGGACTCCCTTTAATCTTTTTGATGTGATTAATGACGGCATCAATAATTCCCTCTTCCCCATCTGAAGGTTTCATCATGATCAAAGTACTCATATTCTCAGATCCTCCACCCTTTGGCATCACAATCAATCGTAAACGATCACCGGGCACTATTTCATAATGTATGATCGCAGGAGTATTATCTTTTGTATTAATTCTCTGTGTGAGCACATCACTGACTAAAGATTTTCTGAGATATCCTTCTTCATAAGCCTCAGCAACTGCATTATTGAGCACCTGTTGCAAAGACCCATTGATCAACCGTACATCCTGGCCAATCTGACAGAATATCACAGAAACTCCCGTATCCTGACAAAGAGGATAGACTCCTTGCTCTGCAATTTCGTAATTCTTAATTAAAACTTCCAGTACCGATTTTGCTTTGGGATAATCTTCCTTCTGATAAGCTTTTTTTAAAGCATCTCTGATATCATCATTTAACACATAATTTGAATGAATAAAAGCGTCTTTCACTTTGGTTTGAAGCAGATTTAAATCTATCTCCCGCATGTCAGCTCCCATCATTATTTCTTCTTAGTCTCACACTAAATGAATTTATCTCATTAAGTCAATAAAAAATGATTTATTTTTTGACAGATTTGGTTTTAAGTTTATTTATGCTATATTATCAATAATAGACGTGAAAATTAAAACTAAATAAGAGCACATAATATTCACAAATAATAAAAATTTTAGGAGAAAATATGAATAAATCAGCAAAACAACTCTCATTGGAGAATAAAATTCTCGCCATATTATCTGGAAAAACATTGCAAGCAGCAGAAATAATTTTCAATGATATTGAACTGCAAGCCATGCAGGAATACGCAAATACAGTTTCCATCAGGAGACTTGGCTACAATGATCATGGTCCGGTACACATGAGAAAAGCTGCACTTAATGCAATGAAAATGTTCAATCTATTAGTCGATAATCGCATAAAAATGAGTCTCGAAAAGGAAGAAGTAGCTTCTGTTGAGGAATCCAGACTCGGTGTTTTTTTAGCCTCAATTCTTCATGATCTGGGGATGTCAATCACCAGAGATAAACATGAATTAATCAGTCTCGAGCTGGCCAAACCATATATTGACCGAATACTAGATCAGATTTACACACCTGAAGAAATTGAATTAAAAGTGGCGGTAAGATCCATTGCCTTAGAAGGGATTTTTGGTCACATGGCAACCCAAAAAATTCATTCTCTAGAAGCTGGTCTGGTTCTGGTCGGAGATGGATGTGACATGGAACACGGCAGAGCAAGAATTACCACTTTGATCAGTGATAAACCTCGTGTCGGCGATATCCATAAGTATTCCGCAGGAGCAATAGAAAAAGTAAGTATTCTGCAAGGAGAAGAAAAACCCATCCGTATCCTGGTACAAATGACACAATCAGTAGGTTTGTTCCAAATCGAAGAAGTGCTGATTACAAAAATCGCTTCCAGTCCGATTAAACCATACATTGAACTCTATGCACAATTGAGAGATGAAGAATTTCTCAGATACCTCTAATGTTGTCTGATTAATGGGAGATGTCTGATTTTTGCCAAATAGCCAACACCGATCAGCATTGTGATCAATTCGGCAACAGGCACAATCAGCCAAACCCCAGTTAGTCCAAAATATTTGGGTAATATCAGCAATCCGATGATGATTAAAAATATCGTACGACACAATGTAATCCACAAAGCTGAAACAGATTTCTCAATTGATTGAAGGTAAATCACGATAATCACATTTAAAGCCATAAAAGGCATTGATAGAAAATACAACATCAGACCTTGAGTGGCCACCTTTATCAATTTAACATCCTGAGAATTAAACATTTGAATGATTTGCTGTGGAAATCCCATGATCAAAAGCATTTTGGCAATTCCAATTCCAAAAGATGTAATTAATGCTAATTGAAATACTTTTCGCACACGGTTGGAATGACCTGCACCAAAATTATGAGCGCTCAAAGCTTGCATGGCTTGACCTGTGCCAATAAAAAGTACACTGCCAATAAACGCAATGTTCGCAATAATGCTATAGGCTGCAACTCCCAAATCCCCACTCAAACCTAATATCACCTGATTAAATGCAAAGATGACAATTCCTGGAGCGATCCCATCGAGAAAGCTAGGAAACCCATTCTTTAGGATTCTCCTCATTTTTGATATCACTTGAGTGACTTTAACTAATCTCAAATGATGATGAGGATCTTTTAAGTGATAAAGTAGAATTAATATTGAAATCACGGGACTGATCACTGTCGCAAGAATTGCTCCGACAATCCCCCAATGAAATACGAAGATAAACAAAGCATCTAATCCGATATTAATAAAATTGCCTGATAAGCCAGAAATCATCACTAACCTTGGAGCATGATCATTACGAATAAATCCAGATAGTACTGAATTGATGATAAAAGCGGGGCTAAAACAAATTAGTATTAAACTATATATTCGCACATAGGCAAAGACCCTGTCTGAAGCACCTAAAAATCGGCATAACTCATCCAGAAATACCAGATTGATAACCATAAACAAAATTCCTGCCACAAGACCCATAATCAAGGTTAAAGTAAAAATCTCATGCGCCTGTTGATCATCCTTCTGTCCTAACGAAACTGCAAAAGCTGTCGATCCGCCCATATTAAGCATACTGCCTATACATATAAACATAGTGAATATCGGTAGTGAAATATTCAAAGCAGTTAATCCATCCACACCGACACCCTGACCAATAAAAATCGTATCCACCAGGATATAAAGAGACAATCCGATCATTGAGGCTATCGCAGGAATCAGATAACGGATAAAATGATGAAAAACAGAACCTTGACTTAAATCATGTTTCATTTTCTATACAAAAGCCTCAAACCCATCTGCAAACATTGAACTGACAAATTCTATAATTTCGTATTCAGAAACTCCTTCTTGTTTGAAAGGATCCTGATTTAATATTTCTTCCACTTCTTCCTTGCTCTCTGCACGACAGAGTATGACCCCACCTGTTCGAGGCACTTTTCTTCCAGAACAGATAAAATGTCCACTGGCATAGAATTTTTGCAAAAACGCCTTATGCGCTTCAAGATATTTGTCCACCTCTTCCAGAGATTTCACATACTTAGAATTCAAAATAAACATCTGTCCTCCTTTTTCTGCCATTTTATACAACGCTTTCCTTTGTCAAGAGAATGCAATTTATCTTCTTCGTTCTACATGCATCCTTGTTTGCAGAAATGATGAAGTCATGGGAGCAAGTGTTGATATCTTCGTAACAATGGCAGAGATTCAGCATATAGGAGCGTTAGCTCTGATATCTTCGTAGCCATTTCAGATTTTCAATATTTGGGGACGTAGTCCTGATATCTTCGTAGCAATGGCAGAGATTCAGTATATAGGAGCG
>CAZNKI010000042.1:0-32990 GCA_964573665.1 uncultured Candidatus Cloacimonadota bacterium
CAACGAATGGAACATCAGCAATGGCAGTTTTAAAAAGCTCAGGTCTTAGATTAATTACGGCACCAATAAGCATACCTCCAGCACTTCCGCCATTGATTGCCAGTTTTTCACGAGAGGTATATTTGTTATTTATCAAAAACTCGGCACAAGCAATAAAATCGCTAAATGTGTTTTTTCTTTGAAGTAGTTTACCTTGATTATGCCAGGTTTTACCATACTCTCCGCCACCTCTGATCTGGGCGATCACATAAACCCATCCCCTGTCAAGCAAACTCAAACGAGCTGATGAAAAATAGGGATCTTCTGACAAACCATAAGAGCCATAAGCATACAAAAGACATGGGTTATTCTTCACAAATTTATCTTTACGATAGACGATTAATAATGGGATTCTGGTATTTTCATCAATATCAACATATCTGATTTCTTCTTTATACAATTCTGGATTATATGATTTTTTGGGTGAATACACTTTCAGTTTTTTGTAATATTTGTCAGAATAAGCCGTATTTTGCTCAACTTCTTTCATATTAATACTATAAATGACTGATGGCTGTGTTAATGAATCAAAATCAAATCTTAAGCTATCGCTGTTTGCATCAGGATTTGAATGAGCAAGGACAGAATAAACAGAATTATCAAAATTGAGCATAAAAGTATTGGCATTATGTCTGTTGACGATTCTAATTCTATTTTGTCCATTGATTCTTTCAGACAATACCAGATAATTTTTAAAATGCTGAACATCATTCAGTACTACATTTTTGTTCCCTGAATATAAGAGTTCTTTGTCATTATAATCATCAATATTGAACTTGAAATACTGGTAATTGGCTTCATTTTCATTTGAAAGACAATAAAAGTCATCCTGATAGTGATCTGGGAATATCTCTACATTGGTTTTTCGAACATTGATTTGCTTAAGGGTCTTTATATCCAGAAGAGTGTCAATCATCCAATTTTCAGATGTAGTCTTACTTGATGAGCTGATGAAGATATGTTCTTTGCTTCTTGAATAATAAGCAGATAAATAAAAAGCTTCATCATTTTCTTCCAACACTATTTCATCATTCTTTGGATCACTACCTAAATGATGTTTCATAATGCGAGAAGTTCTTAATTTATCATTCTGCAAAGCATATAAGAAGGATTTATTGTCTTTAGACCAAACAACATTCTCTGCATTGAATATCTGTTCTGGGAAATGCTGATTCGTTTTAATATTTTTAATCATTAGCAGATAATTTTCAGACCCTTCATAATCTACAGAATAAGCCAGAAGAGAATCGTTTAAGCTAATGGAGTATGTCCCTAAAGCAAAAAATTCTTTACCTTTTGCCAACTGATTTTCATCAATCAGGATCTGTTTCTCGCCGGTTTGAGTATTAACGCGATAATTCAAACCATACGAGTGATTTTTTTTGATTTCATAATAGTAAAGCCAATCTCCATTTTTATAAGGAATCGAGGTATCATTTTCTCTGATTTGCGATTTCATTTCTTTGTATATTTTTTTAGTTAATCGTTTGAATTTCTTTGCTGTTGTCTTT
Source organism: uncultured Candidatus Cloacimonadota bacterium (assembly GCA_964573665.1). Taxonomy (GTDB): domain Bacteria; phylum Cloacimonadota; class Cloacimonadia; order Cloacimonadales; family WRIO01; genus JAGOCT01. The sequence continues at coordinate 1,551 of CAZNKI010000042.1, forward strand.
GTATATTCATTTTCGGCTTTAATATAGTTCATCACCTGTTCATTCGCATCTGACTGACTCATATAATCATAGGAATCAATCCATTCTATTTGATGTAAGGATTTCCGGGTATTAATTTTTTCTGCATCAGGTGCCTTAAGTGATAACAAATTTGTGAAAACAAATAATACTAAAAAAACAATAATGGTATTCTTTTTCATGAAGTGCCCTTTCTTTTTTAGTTACTTAGCCAGAAATCGTAAAGTTCTTTGAGTGAACAGATCCAGGCATCTTTTTTATAAGCATATTTTAAAATTTTATAATATAATCGTGACCAACCAGGATAATCAATCGGGTCGAAAACAGTATTATGCCATAGAACAGAAAAATGAGAGTTATTTTTTCTTGATGCGAGAATTAGTCGTTTAATTTTCATCATCGACTTCCATAACGATAAATTCATCGCTTTATTTGAGTGAATTGTCGTATCCATAAGTACGAGAGGAATTTCTAAAATGCGAAAGGGTCTGTTTTCTTTTATATTGAAGGGGAAAAATGGAAAAGATATGCCCGCACGATAGCCAATATTTTCCCAAAATCCTAAAGTAGCATCATATTTTAATCCCGCATTTTCAAGTATTTGAAAGGATTTTTGATAGTCAAAACTTAAATAATGATTTCTGTATCCATAACAGCTAAAACCCGCATTCTTTAGGTTTATCAGTTGTTCTGTCAAAGTATCCTGATCATAAGCAGCGACTTTTGTGCCATGTAAACCTATATCATTATCATGCATTATTTTGGAAATTTCTTCACGAATCTGAGGATCAAAAAAGTATTCCTGTCTTTTATCGAGATTTTGCGTACCCGTAAGCAGAAAATACGTCGATTTGGCATAGAATAGGGACTCCATTCGTTTGATTTTCATTATAATTGATGCAGGATCATAGAAGAATTTTTTGTTGATATAATGGCCGATAATCTTATATAGAGATTTTACTGGAGTGTCTTTGATTCTTTTTTTATTCATTTGAATATTCAGATCAAGATAATCTTTTGTCCAAAAATCCCAATAGTCAATATCATGAGAGATTGTCATTGCAAATAAGCTTTTGTTCGGCCATTTACGAAATTTGGCAAACTTTTTCAAGACATTTTCAAGGCTAATCTGGAACATAAAACAATATCTATCCACTACTGGCAGTTCAGCAAAATTCCAATAATACTGAAGCGAAGATTTGTAATCATAGCGATCTCCAGGAATCATAATTTTGTCATCTGCATATTCTTGCCAACAGGTTAAGAAATAGAAAGCAGAGGAGATGATATCCTTGTTGATACGAATACTTGCTTCGCTGTTGTAGAAAATCGGACCAGGAGGAGAAAAGAGAAAAGGAATATATTCTTTACCTAATCGATAAAAATTAACTTTTTCTGGATCATAGGCATGAATCTGTTCATAAAAACTCACACTATCAGGGTTGTGGTAGATTTTTAGCGGATAATCTCTCTCAGTATATTCACCATAGTAGATATGGATTTCTTCAGTAGCATAATGATAATGAAAAGAAGGATTTAAGCCAAGAATACGACAAAATGTGCGAAAAACATATTCTGCTTTTGGCATAAATGACTTTTCCGTATTGAGTAAAATATTTAAGTTATTGGGATTTTCTTCAAAAACATCACTACTTTGAGTGTAAGCATTTTTTGATATTGACACTATATAAATACCTCTTCAAATATATCATCAATTTTTTTCACAAAGCGAATGTCAATACCTTTTTTAAGTTCATCTGCCAATTCTTCATAATCATCCTGATTAGCAAAAGGGATGAGTACTTTCTCAATTCCCGCTCGTTTTGCAGCAAGGAATTTTTCTCTGACACCGCCTATCGGGAGCACCTGTCCGTAGAGAGTAATTTCACCCGTCATTGCAATGGCATGATTTACCTTCTTTTTCATCAAAACGGAAGCAATAGATGTCGTCAAAGTGACTCCTGCAGAAGGACCATCTTTTGGTACAGCCCCTGAAGGCAAATGAATATGAATATCGAGTTTTTCAAGTTCCTGTATATCTATTTTATATTTTTTATGATTACTTTTTAAATAACTCAGAGCAATTTTTGCACTTTCCTGCATCACTTCTCCGAGTAAGCCGGTAAGTATCATTTGCCCCCTTCCTGGCATAACAGAGGTTTCACAAAATAAAATCTCTCCGCCAAAAGAAGTCCATGCAAGTCCTGTGACTTTTCCTATTTCAGGCTTTCTGTTTGCCAGCTCATGAAGAAACTTTCTTCTGCCTAAATAATGATGTATATCTTTATGCGTTACGGTAAATTTATTTGTTTCGCCTTCTGCGACTTTCCGGGCAATTTTTCTCATCACTGTTGCGATGGCTCTCTGTAAAGAGCGAACACCTGATTCACGAACATAATATCGAATAATTTCCTTTACAGCAGAAGTTTTAAAAGAAATATTATCATAGTTAATACCATTATTACTCATTTCTTTTGCAATCAAATATTTTTTTGCTATTTCCACTTTTTCTTCTTCAATATAGCTTGAAAAGCTTATAATTTCCATTCTGTCTCTCAGCGCTGGAGGGATCGTATCCAATGAATTTGCTGTAGTGATAAAAAATACTTCAGAAAGATCAAAAGGCAGATTGAGATAATTGTCAGTAAATGAATTATTCTGTTCTGGATCCAGCAATTCCAGTAATGCTGATGCAGGATCTCCTCTAAAATCTTTTCCGACTTTATCAATTTCATCAAGCATAAAAAGCGGATTTGCGGTTCCACAGCGTTTGATCTCGTTTATAATTTTTCCAGGCATAGCACCAATGTATGTACGACGATGCCCTCTGATTTCTGCTTCATCATGAATACCACCGAGAGATATCCTGATAAACTCACGATTCATCGCATGTGCAATTGATTTCCCCATAGAAGTTTTCCCCACTCCAGGCGGTCCGTAAAAGCAAAGAATAGGACCTTTCATCTGTTTCTTTAACTTTTTCACAGCAATAAATTCAACAATACGTTCTTTAACCTTTTCCAATCCATAATGATCATTACTCAAGATCTGCTCTATTTTCTTTAGATCCAGACGATCCTCGCTTTTTTTATTCCAGGGGATTTGAACCAGCCAATCGAGATAAGTACGGATAACATTATACTCACTGGATGCTGGAGGAGTAATCGCTAAGCGGTTTAGTTCTTCCTTGGCAACAGCAAGTACATGCTTTGGCAAGTCTGCTTCATTGATTTTCTTTGACCAGTTATTGACTTCAAGGTCAATTTCATCCATTTCTCCCAATTCTTTTTTTATTATTTCCAATTGCTCTCGCAAATAATATTTTCTCTGATCTTCATTGATTTCCAATTGCAGATTGTTTCTGATTGAATTTTCAATTTTCTTAACTTTGAGCAATTCTGCTAACTCTTTATTGAGTAATTCATACCTTCTTAATAAATCGTCACTTTCAAGAATCCTTTGTTTTGCAAGCGGATCAATAGGGATGTTTCCCGCAATTATATCACATACCCGACCATGTTGTCTTATCGATTTAAGTCCAATAATCAGGTCTTTATTCATGTCTTCGGCTTCTGAAATATATTCTTCAAGCATTTCAATTGTGATTTTTCTGTTCGCAGTTATCCTGCTGTTTTCTTCAAGATTTTCTGGAATATTTAATGCTTCCACCAGCATAAAGGGATGGTGTTGAGTAATCCTCTCAACTTTTATGCGTGAAATCCCCTGTAAAAGGAGACTTATTGTTCCATCCTGATTTTTTAACATTCTCAGAATAGAAACAACTGTCCCAATTTCATGAATCTCCTCATTTATTTTGCTTAGATCCTTTTCAAGAAAAAAAGCCAGTAATTTATCATTGGTAACAGCATAATCGATCACTTTAATCATCGTTTCATCAGATATCACCAAGGGAAGCATCAGATATGGGAACATGACCAGATTGTTCATGTGAATAACAGGCAAACTTCTCGGAATCTGACCTTTTTGATCGTTCATGATCTCCTCCATTCAATTCTATCTTTTTATTATAAAATACATAATTATTACCAAAAGTCAATTAGTTTTTTCAACAATGTTCAGTCAGATAAATTTTATCAATTCAACATAAGAGCTTTGAATTAGAAAAAAAAGGTGATTTCTTTGTTCTTGAGTCCTTTACTAATCGGCATTTACGGCTCGAGCTGAGCCGGCTCCATGACTAATTCAAAGCTCTCATCATGATATTGATCAGGCTTTGACTTTGAGCAATTCTGCCCAGCAAGTCGTATATTGAGGAGAGAGTATTTCTCTTCTCATACTCCATTTTTTTTTAATCCCATTAGAGGCAAAAGTAATTTTATATCGGCCATGCTTTTCGTTAATTTTATCCATACAGTCCATGATGAGTTTATCTTTTCTTTCAGGATAAGGAATATTAAAAAAGGTGGGCTGAAGATCTTTTTCAGAAATAATTTCGCTAATCATTACACCGCATTTTTTGTAATAATAAGAAGCTTTATAAATTCTTTTCAACAAACTCTTACCCAAATTGATAAAGTCAGGCGTATAAGCTGAATAATCATTGAGCCTCTGATAAAGAAAGTTAGCATACTGAGGATCATTTCTAAAAGGATTGGTGCAAATATAAACACACAATTGTTTTGCCACACATTTTTGTTTTCTTAATCTTTGAACAGCGCTTGAACAAAAAGAAGACATCGCTTCTTCGAGTTCTTCAAGGCTTTCTACAGGCCTTCCAAATGATCGTGACGAAACTATCTGCTTGCGATGATTCTGCACCTGCTCCATTTCAATACAGGGAAATCCTTTCAGTTCAAGAACGGTTCTAAGACCAACCACCGTAAAATGTTCCTTTATCCATGATTCTTCCTGAGTCAGTAAATCCCGCGCTTTTATAAAGCCCATCTTATTCATTTTTTTTGCATATTGCCGACCAACCCCCCATATATCTTCAACATCGATACTCGAAAGGATTTTATCCATATTAGGATGATCGATCATATTAAAAACACCGTGATAGCCTTTGTATTTTTTTGCCACACGATTGGCAATTTTTGCCAGAGTTTTCGTCGTAGCAATACCAATAGAAACAGGAATTCCTGTCCATTTCATCACTGTCTCCCGAATATGCCGTGCATAAGCCGTCAAATCCATATTCTCCATACCTTTAAAAGAAAGAAAAGCTTCATCAATCGAATAAATCTCTATATCAGAAGTAAACTGTGAAAGAATTCTCATCACACGGGATGACATATCTCCATACAAGGTATAGTTTGAAGAAAACAATGTAATCTTCCCACTTTCAAGCATCTCAGACAATTTAAATGCAGGCGTTCCGCGTTGAATACCCAAGGCTTTCATTTCAGGTGATAATGCCACAAGACAACCATCATTATTTGATAAAACGCCGACAGGCTTGCCTTCGAGTTTTGGCTGAAAAACCCGTTCGCAAGAAACATAAAACTGATTACAATCCACCAGAGCATAAACAGGTCGATTGTTTTTTTCCAGTGGCTTAAAACTAACAATCATCTCACACCTTATGAATCACATAGGTGACGATACCCCATATTGAAAACTGAATATCCTGATTAATGCGTATCGGCTGATAATCCTTATTCTCAGCAAGCAGCAAATAATTCCCATGCTGATCGATCATTAGCCTTTTCACGGTTAATTCGCCATCCAGTATTGCAATGACCACCTTATTGCTTGTCGCTTCCAATGCCCTGTCAACAATCAATATATCTCCTGAATGAATCCCTGCATTGAGCATAGAATTTCCTTCGACTCTGATAAAATATGTCGCTGCCGGATGAGCAATCAAGTATTCATTCAAATCAAGAAGATCCTCAATATAATCCTGAGCTGGAGACGGAAATCCAGCAGGAACTCTTGTACCAATCAATGGACATTTAACTGATTCATCTTCTTTGCTTAACTGAATCAGCTGAAACTTTTCAAATCTTTCACTCATTTCCATTTCACACCTCTCATTTATGAAAAATAATAGATTCTAAAAGATTTGTCAAGCTCTTTTTGCATTTTTGCAATTTTATGCCACTTATAAATATTATTTTAAAATGCAAGAAAACTTCATAACTTATAACCCACATTGTTGGCTGCGATTTTCAAACGATGTAATCTTCTTGAATTCTTCTTGTTTAAAAAGGCATATCAAGACCTTTGAATTAGATGAAAAAGTAATTTTGATAATTGTGTCTTTCTATTTTTCGTCATTAACGGCTCAAACCGAATCGGCTCCATGACTAATTCAAAGCTCTTGTTTTATCTGTCTTCTGAAAATGATTTATATCAAATAAGACCGCAAGTAGAGGGCAAGTAAGGGGCAAGCGGAGAGCTAAATATAAAATATTAATGGAAATTCTATCTGATTTTGTGCTTTTATCTATTATATTTAATAATATCAGAGTTCTTTATATCGTTTTTCCATTAGTTCTTCGATTTCAATCGCTTTAGTTTCGATATCTTCTTTATTTGTTATATAAATAGGCTCACAATAAAGCACCTGATTGATCGAGAATGGTTTTGGCAGAATAAAATGATCCCATGAATTGAACTGCCATTTTTTATTGCATTTCAGCACAACAGGGATTAGGGGAAGTTTTGTCATGTGAGCTAAAAACAAAGCGCCTTCTTTAATCTTATGCGCAGGTCCTTTGGGACCATCAGGAGTGACAGCAATTGAGTGTTTTCGTGAAAAAGAAATCATTTCTTTTAAAGCAGAAATACTGTTTCTTGAAGAGGATCCTCTGATGGCTTGATATCCAAACAAGGTCGCAGGAGCAGCAATTAATTCACCATCAAACGAAGAAGAAATGATCACTCCGATATCTTCATAAGTGCGTAAAAGGAGAAGCGGAATGATATTCTGATGCCAGATAATAAATATCGCTCGTTGTTTTTTGTATGACTCGCCAGATACCTGATACCTGTATGTCAATCGTAAAAGACTGAGAAAAGCCCAGGCAATGTACTTTTCAATGAATATCATCATTCGCGCAAGAAAACTGTTCTTTTTCATCACTTTTCATTAATGAGTGTGACAATCAATTTTGCACATTCTGTAGAAGCTGTTTTATTTCCGAGAATCTTCTTTATCTGTTCCATCTCTTTTTTCTGACTTTCATAGAGATTGGTGTTATTTAAAGCTTTTTCAATATGAGATTTGATATTTTTTGGATTCACATCCTGTTGGATTAATTCAGGGATCAAGGCTTGATCAAGCAGGATGTTTGGCAATCCAATGTATTTAATTTTAACAATATTTTTCCCTATCAGATAAGAAAGCGGATTTGCTTTGTAACAAATGACAAAGGGTGTCCCAATATAAGCAGCTTCCAGTGTGGAAGTACCAGATTTTAAGACAAGAAAATCTGAGTGTTTCATCATTTCATAGTTATTAGAACTTACAATCTTTAATTTTGATATATCATTAAAATGACGATTAACTAATTCATAAAAGGTACTCTCTTTAATTGTAGAAGCTCTTGAAATCATAAATTGATATTGATCTTGATTCATCAATTTAATGGTATTAAGATATATCGGAAGTAATTTTTCTACTTCATTCAATCGACTGCCAGGGAAAAAGCTAATCACTTTTTTCTGAGGATCCAGATTAAAATTCTTGTAAAAGTCCTCTTTACTAATGTCTATTTTTATCTCTTCAACTATTGGGTGTCCCACATATTCAGCTTCAACCCTGTGAATGTGGAGTAATTCTGGTTCAAAAGGCAAAATGCAAGCTACTTTTTTTGTATAATCTGATAACTGCTTAACACGATGGTGTTTCCATGCCCAAAATTGAGGAGAGATATAGTAAAATACTGGGATATTGAAATCATAAGCCATTTGAGCAATTCTAAGATTTAATCCAGGATAATCGACTAATACAACAAGATCTGGTTTTTGAGTTTCAAAAATCTTTCTTATTTTTTTTTCTACATCTCTAAAAAAGGAAAGGTGTTTGATCACTTCGGTAAAACCCATAACATTGAAACGGTTAAATGGGAAGAGAGCTTTTAGTCCTTTTGTCTGCATTTGATAACCGCCAATGCCAGTATGTTGATAATTATAAGTCGATTGATTTAAAGCTTCTATGACATACGAAGCATGTAAATCACCTGAGTTTTCACCAGCAATCCAGAAAATTGTAGGCATCTATTTCTCCTTGTTTAGATTTCTTGTTTGATCAATTTAATGCGAAGTTGATCAATCATTTCTTTGATTATTTGAGCTGTTTTTTCATAAGTGGAATAATCATTTCCATAAGGATCATCCACATCTGTATTTAGCCCGCTCAGTTCACCAAGCGTTAATATTTTAAAAGAAAATTTTGGAAACAATTCAATCATTCTCTTTTTGATATCATCTGTCATACATAAAACATAATCATTTTCTTTAAGAATTTCTTGATTTGCCTGAGTTGAACGATGAAGCGCTGATTGTATTCCCATTTCTTTTAAAATCTGCTCAGAGTTTTTTGATATTGGATGCCCGGATTCATTTAAACCACATGATGAGATTTTGATCTGATAGGGTAAATCCACAAGCACTTGCTTTGCATAATATTCTGCAATAGGACTACGACAGGTGTTCCCAATACAGGCAAAAGAAATTTTTAAATCCTGAAGCGAAGCCATGAGTTGATCAGAGAGAATAGTTCCCTGACGTAGCACGGCAATATGGTTATTTTCAAACTTGATTAAAGTCGAAGGACCTGATATAGAAACAGATAAATCTTTTTCAATGATTGCAAAATCAAGATCATTATTATACTGATTGAGAATATCATCTAAATGATCCATAGCTTTCTCATTCGATTTGTTCACACTGCTGCTGATAATAGGACCTACTTTTGACAACCATTCTCTCAAAAAACTACTCGTAGGCACACGAACAGCTATATAACCGTCTCTATTTACCCCGAGATACTTTTCGTGCGTCACAGGCAATAAAACAGTGATATTCCCAGGCCATACTTTATTGAGCAATCGAATGAATTTCTTCTGAGAAAAATCAAGCATCTTTTCATTAATGATGCTCTGTATTGAATCAAACAGACAAATATATGATTTTTCACTGTCTCTGCCTTTGATCTGATCTATTTTCTGAATGCCTTCCAAGCTTGTTACAGAAGCACCCAATCCATACATATTTCCTGTGTGATGTAAAAAAATCTGATTCTCTAACTCAATGATCTTATCTGTCTGATGAATAAATTTCATTATCCCTCTTTATCTTATTTTAAAAAAGAAAGTGGATTAACAGGTTTGCCATTTTTTCTCAGTTCAAAATGCAAAGAGGCCTCATCTGTTGAACTGCTATTGCCTGAGTATGCAACCAATTGTCCTTTTTTTACACGATCGCCCTTATTCACGGTTAATTGGCTATTATTTGCATAAACGCTGTGAAATCCGTTTTTATGATCGATGATTATCATTTGACCTGAACCTGAAAATGCGCCAGAGAATACAACTTCTCCATCAGCAGCTGCGTTAACCGAGCTACCGTATTTTAAGGCAATATCTATCCCATTATTTACGGTTTGAATATTATATTTTTCGTGAGTTTGAATACCGAAATTTCTAATCACTTTCCCTTTTGCAGGCCACATAATACCAGAGCCAGGAAATTTATATGTAAATTTCTTCTTCTCTTCTGGTTTTGGAGTTAATTTTTTTATGAGGTTTTCGAGAGAAGCAGCAGTTTTTTGTAATTTTTTTGCCTGATTTATGTAAGTTTGTTTTTCTCTCTCATATTTATCAATATCTTTTTTAAACTGCGAACTTTGCAAAGAAAATGTTTTGGCTTTTTTACTTTCGATCATTGTTTGAAAATGTAGACTTTTCATTTCATTTTCAGTATTATTTTTTTCATTTTCTATGACTGCTTTTTGAATAGATAATGAGTTAATTTTTCGATTACTTTGATTGATCAGTATAGCTAACGGATACTTATCAGAAGAGAAGTAATCAGAATATTTTTCCTGAGTTTCTATGAGAACTAATTCTTTGATTACCTGATTTGTAAAGACTGAAAAATGATTTATTTCTGTGTTTGTCTGATCAAGCATATCCTTTTTTAAATCAATATTTTTCTTTAGTACTTTCTCATTTGATTTTAATTGATTGACAATCTTACTGCTTTCTGCGAGTTTTTTTTCGATATGACTTTTGTTCTTCAGCGCTTCTTTTTTCTTCTTTTCAACTTCTTCAGCTTTTTTTTTATTCGTTTGAATCTGTTTTTTTATTTGATTGAGTTCATTCTTCTTTTGATTGATATTCTGAGCAAATAAGGAAAAGAATAAGCCAATAAGTATTAAAAAAAAAAGAATTCTACAATGAAATTTCATACTAATTGTTAACTAATACATTCTCATTATATATCTGTTCAAAATAGATTTGATGATTTTCTTCTTCTTTTGAAAGTGTAGAAAAGATGTTTCTCACTTTGATATCACTTGAATATGAAGCCAAATCCATATAGAGTTTTTTTGCTTTATCTTCTCTTTTTATCGCAAGCAATAACAATGTTGGATAATCCATATTTTTAAATGTTACGGGTTCTTCATAATAATCACTGAGATTCAGTCTCTGTGTTTGATTTTGGGAAAAACAATCCTGATCGACGATTCTCATCGTATTTAGATAGTTTATATGACCTTGCTCCATCAGTACAATATTTTGTATTTCTTTCTGAATATTAGGGAGTTTTACCTGTAAGAGAAGTTCATTATAAAAATCAATTGCTTCCTGTTCTTTTTCAATTGCATAATCAATTATGATATTCAAATCTACATTATTCATGATAAGCCTCAAATCTTTGTATATTTTCTTGAATCCATTTTTCAGCAGCAAAAGCAGCAATTGCTCCATCACTTGTCGCAGTAACGACTTGTCGCAACAACTTCTCTCTTATGTCTCCTGCAGCATAAACACCTTCAATATTTGTTTCCATATCGTCATTTGTAATAACAAAACCTTGATTATCCAAAGGAATTCGCGATTCAAACAATTCATTATTTGGAATAATTCCAATATAGATAAAAAGCCCATCAACATCTAATGAAGTATTTTCATTTGTTTTTCTATTAAATAGTTTCAGAGATTTCACCTGATTCTCACCATTTACTTCCTGAATCACTGTATCCCAGATAAATTCAATTTTTGGATTTGCAAAAGCTCTTTGTTGAATTGCATGAACAGCTCTCAAGGAATCTCTACGATGAATAATATATACTTTTTGCGCAAATTTTGTTAGAAATATTGCTTCTTCAACCGCAGAATCACCACCGCCACTCACTGCAACAATTTTATTGCGATAAAGGGCTCCATCACAGGTGGCACAGTAAGAAACACCTCTACCTGTAAATTTCTCTTCACCAGGAATATTTAATTTTCTGGGATGTGCGCCTGTGGCAATGATAATCGCTTTTACCCGATATTGATGATCTTCTGTTTCTATCATTTTACATAAGCCTTCAAATGCAATGCCTTTAACCGATTCTTCAACGATCTTAGCATCAAATTTCAAGGCTTGTAATCTCATTTTTTCCATGAGCTCAAAACCTGATAAACTATCTTCAAAACCAGGGTAATTTTCAACATCTGCAGTTACAACAATTTGACCACCAATCAGCGCTTTCTCAAAAACAATCGTTTTCAATCCGCCACGCGCTGCATAAATCGCTGCACTTAATCCGGCTGGTCCTGCTCCAATTATTGCAATATCATACTTTTCCATTTTATCTCCAATAAATCTTGATTAAGAAAAAAGGTGAGCTTTTTCAAGCTCACCCTTTTATGTTTAAGAATTAGAATTCCATTTTTAAGGATATACGGTGAGCTGAACTCATAAAATCTTCTGCTAATCTGCCCATATCAGTATAAGCATAATCAACATTGAAGGTACCAATTCTGGTTGGCACTTTTACACCAAAACCAAAAGAGTATGATGCAGCATCATAACCGATTTGATAACCACCACGAAGAAACATATTATTATAATTGTATTCTGTTCCAAGATTCCATGTTTCTTTACGATCAACACAGTTATCCAACTGAGCTGAGGCGATCCAGTAACGATTATCTTCTCTCATAAGATCAATGCATGCTCCTAAAGAGAAATTCATTGGGATTTTGAATTCAGTTTCAGGACGGTCTTCATCAGTAAGTCCATCACCATCATTATCAAATAAATCAAATGGATCTTCATCGATAAGCCCATCACCATCATAATCAACTTCGTACTTAACATCAGGACCAAAATTTCTTAAGGACATACCAATGGTTAAGTTTTTATAACCTGTATTATAGAGTGTTCCTAAATCTACTGAGAAAGAATTGAAATTTTCTTCCCAGATATCTTCTCTAAGATATTTACCAGTTGCACCAAATGAGAATTTATCTGTTAAAGAATTAGCATAGGTAAGACCTATAGCGATATTACTTGCTGTAAATTTTTCTCCTGTAGGTCCAAAATTAAATTCATCCATAACTTCCATATCATCCATATGAAGTACAGACACCTGTAAACCAATCATACCATAATCAGTTTCAGTGGTGTAACCAATAAATTCATGCATGATACTTGCTGGCCAGTTTGTATGTGAAAACATTATCTGATTCCCAAATTTCTTGGCAATGCCTGCTGGATTCCAATACAAAGAGGACACATCATCTGTAACAGCGGTATAAGCTTCACCCATACCGATAGCACGTGCATCAATACCTAATTTAAGGAATTGAAGTGAAGCTGTACCAGTTTTACCAAACACTTCTGCATGTATTGCTATTGGTAATAGAGTCAGGATGATTAAAGGGATTAATAATTTTCTCATGGTTCCTCCTTATCTTATTACCGCAAATTTTCCAACTTTGACATCGCCAGTTGCTCTATCTTTTACTGAGAAAAGATAAACACCACTTGCAAGGATCTGGTTGTTTTTGGTTAATAAATTCCATTCATGAATACCACCGGAAGCAAGACCTTGAGGTGCAGCTTTAGATATAGAGATGATATCAACTAAATGTTCACCATTATGTTCAAATTCGTCAACTAAATCACCAGCTAAGGTATAGATCTGAACATTACATCTTTCTGGAAGGTTCACAAACCAGATTCTTCTGCTCTTATCGCCTTTAGTATCCTTATCTCTTCTGCCATCAAACTCACTTGCACTTCTGTATGGGTTTGGAACGACATAAATATTATTCATTTTTGATGATGCTGCTGGACCAGGGAAGAATACTTTCATATTTGCATCTTTACCTGTTTCAAGCGCTTGTAAATTCTTAGAAGGCATTCCTCTATCCCAGGCAGTGACTGAACAGTAATGTTCAAAACCTTGTGGTACGCGTGGAACAACATGATAATAATATTTTCTGGATAATCGATCTTTGCGTTTATCTGCATTTTCAATATTATTTGAATCTAAACTATTTTGTCCTAAGTGACCACGTAAAGGTATCATTGAATCTTCATACAATTCAAGATACATTTTTTCACTCACATCTTCATGCTTAAACAATAAAGCCTGTTGTTTTAACTGATCATCACTTAATGGTAAAGGTAAGGTTGAGTAATTTGGAATTAAATTCATTGCTTCAACAGCAGTAAGACGATTATAAATTGGTTTTCCTGAAACAAGATCTCCATGTTGAATTCTTTTTGTGAAATAGAAATCATCAAGAATATAATAATCTTTATAGTATTTATTCCATTGTTCTGTATTTGTAGAATCAACAACAACTGCGTTAGGAAGTCCATATTCAATACCGGTATCACCACCAAAGTCAATTCTACCAGGAATATTACTGTTTACGTTGTAATCAGCCCAATCCTGATCAGTATCTTTTTTATCCCATCTTTTTACAAGACGCCATTGATTAGTCAATCCGTTTCTTTCTCTTTGCCATACTGCATAGCCTTGGAAGTCATGTCTTAATCTCCAAGCTGTATAAGGGTTGACTATAGCTAATTCATTTGGAGTATGTCTGAATTCTTCTGGAATTAAACTCATATCAACTCCAGTAGAATCACTATCATATCCAGTACGGTTATTCCAACCTAATTGTTCTTTACCTACGGTGATAATGTCATGAGTAAACTCACTTCTGTTATCCCAATAGACATGAAGATCAACTTTATTTTCTGAATTATTCTTCATTTCAATATAAGACTTCGGAATGGTTGGTGGTTCTGGTGGATTATAATGTGACTCAATATCTGGAAGAATAACTGTTTTTAAATTTTGAGCTACGCCATAAACTTCTTTTGCCCAACGTGCAGATTCTTTTAATTCTTCAATAGTATCACCAGGGAATACGGCAATAACGATCTTCATCGTTTTCTTTGGCGCAAGATTCCAGCTCGCTGAATCTGCAGGAGCTGCAATACCATTTTGATTCCCGTAGAATGCAAATAAATAACGAGTATCTTTTGCTTCTGGTTGAATAAAAGTATAACTCTCACCAGCACTCTGAGGAGGATATCTTAAAGGTGTAAATTTTGATGTATTTGGATTTCTTCCTGTAAGTAACCAATACTTTTCGTTAGCTGTTTTTCCTGATAAATTCCAATGCTGTAATGGTTTGAAATCATCAGGACCATCGCCTACTGCCCAAAACCAGCATGCAAATTCAAGATCTGCTTCAGGATCTGGTGAACACACGCGTGAACCAACATAACCAGGTGTCTGACCATTATCAAAATCAGCATCAAAAGTAAAAGCAAATTCTGCACCTTTTCCGCTTATATAACCTGATTTGTCATCTCTGGCTTTATCTGAACCCCATGCTTGAGGTCCAACGTCTGAGTCCATATAAATACCCATCGCACAATCATAAAGTGTGTCGCGAGGGTTCATATTTGTAATATCAAATTCAACGTAAACCATATTTTTAATATATTCGTAAGACCATTGATAACTCATCTGTCTGACACGTACATTTAGAGGATTGTGATCATTGGTCGAAGCTCTACTGCCATAATCACGCTGAGTTTTATCAGAAAATGCTTTAAATGGGCTATAATCATAATAATAAGAGATATAATCCTGTTCAGAAACAGGAGCGCCATCTTCATCAAGCAAGCCATCACCATCATCATCACTTGGATATGCAAAGTTGAAACGTGATGCGCCTTCACCATCAAAACTTAAATCAGTAAAGCCTAATGGGAACCAAATTGCAATGTTTTCATTGATGATTCCAGGATGATCTGGAACATTATGCAAATATCCACCACCTGGTTGATCGTAACCAAAGCTTGAAAAAGCTGCTGGCATTTCAGTTGACTTACGGAAAGGAAATGCAAACCCAACCGGATCTTCATCAATATTTCCATCGCCATCATCATCAAAAGCACGACGATGCGTACGGGTTGATGCTGTTGCTACCTGATCATTTGGATTGTAAATTGAATAATTAGCAACTGAGAACTCTAAAGGATTATAAGCAGGAAGGAACTCATAAAGATCCGCATCGCCATCAAATCCAACAGTCACCAGCGTATCAACTACAGGTACTTTAGATGAAGTTTCCCAAGCTGGGTCTTCTCTAAAAATTACTTCATTGCTAGCACTGGTTGGAGGAAATGTTTTCCAATAATATTGTCTGTTATCAGCACTTTTACGGAATTTCTTAGCGCCGAACCATAATGCACCCTGGTACAAATAGTCCACACCACTTCCACCTGGATATTCGAGAGAAGGCCAAGGTGGTGTGATATCATCACCTGAGCCGAAGAAACCATAATTACTTACACGAAGCCAAATATTCCCAACATTGTGGTATTTAGTCAAGTCAAGCTTTTTATTACCACTGCCTGGGTCGGCTTTAGCTGCATGAAGTAAACCAGCACACATCATCATTGTGATTACAATGATTAAAAGTGTTGTTCTGGAAAATTTCATATTCTAATCCTCCACTTTTTTATTTTTCAATTTTAAATACGATTGGAAGAGTGATCCATACACCAATTGGTTTACCTGCATTCTTCGCTGGTTGAAATTTGCTCTTTCTCACAGCTGCAATTGCGGCTTCATCTAAACCTCCAGGTCCTGGAAGTAAGGATTTTTTAACTTCAATTGCCCCTACATTACCACTTGCTAAAATCTCAATATCCAAAACTACTGTTCCTTGAATTTTGCTTCTTTTTGCAAATGCTGGATATTCTGGTTCTACATAATTAGCGATTACTGGACCTTCTTCATATACTTGAAATCTGTCTGTTTTTCCCACTTCTTCTGTTGTTGGTGCAATTCGAACTTCTTCTGTCAGAATTGTCTCAGCAATTGAGTCTATGGTTTCAATTGATACATCATCAGCATCTGAACCTTCAACGATTTCAATATTGACAATCGGTTTTGCCATTTCCTTAGGTTGTTCGATTTTGTCATCCATGTTCTGTAATATCTCCACGGCATCAAGCACTTTTTCTTTAGCTTTTATCACCTTTGTTTCAAAATTCGGGAAAACGATAAAGACGAATAAAACAAAGAGAATGGTGAGTGACAAGCATTTATCATAGTAACTGCTTGCAATATCTTTCCAGTCTAATAATTGGTTATTCATAATCCTTACCTCTTTCTTTTCGCTTCAAAAGATACTCTTAAGGCATTGGCATTTCTCAATTGATTCATAATATCTGCCATCACACCATAGCTCGTATCTTTATCAGTTCTAAAACAGCTGATCACATTAAAATCCTGTTGCAGTTTTTTTATCATAACGATCTGAACCTGAGGGATCTGAACAGTATAGTCATCAATGGTGATATTTCCGGTACGATCGACATAAATCGTTGCTGCGTGTGATCGTGGTATTTTATCGATACTCTCTGCTTTAGGCATTGTAACCTTGATCACCTTGCCTTTTACAAATACTGTTGAGACGATAAAGAAAATTAGAAGTAAAAAGGCAATATCTGACATAGACGCTGTTGGTATCTCAGCTTTTGGACGCGAAGCTTTTTTTATTTTTGCCATTTTTAACTCCTAATTGGTTGATAGATTGATTTTTTGAGCTCCTGCTAAACGCAGTTGATCAAGAACAACAATCATGTTATCATAATTACTTTGGCGATCTGTTTTAAGCATAATCACCATTTTAGGATTAGCCGTCACCATTGCATTAATTTTATCTTTTAATTCGCTTATAGGCACAATGTTTTCATTGACCTGGACTTGTCCTTCTTTATTAATAAGCACTTTCGTTAAGTTATCGTCTTTAATCATGACTTTCTTAGTTTCTTCATTTGAAGGAGCAGGGAGGACTAATCCCAAGCCATATTTCATATCAAATTTGGTAGTTGATAAGAAAAAAATCAGCAATAAAAACGCCACATCCGACATTGATGCCGTTGGAATTCCGCCTAAATCTCTTTTCTTATGAGGACGCAACATTAGTCCTCCTTATTTCTTCTCAACATAAGTTTCTACGATTTTATCAGCAGCTCTTTGCATATCAATGACTAAACCATCAACCATTGTTAAGAGAATATTATTTAAGAATTGTACAGGAATAGCGATAGCAAGACCAGCAAGAGTCGTGATCAACGCTACTTTAATACCATCCGCAACAATCGTAGGATCAACTTCACCCGCTTTAGCGATAGAATCGAAAGCCTGAATCATACCAAGAATCGTTCCAAAGAAACCAAACATTGGTGCTAAGTTGATGGTTGTATTAATATGAATAAAACCTTTTTCAAGGAATGCCATTTCAATTGTTGAAGAATTTTCAATTGCTGATTCTAATGCTTCTGTTCCCATTTCTGCTTTTAATAATCCGGCATGTGCAACTATTGCTACAGGACCGCGAGTATTTTTTGCAATTTCAGCTGCTTCTTTATATTTTTTTTCCTGAACTAAAGGAATAATTTTGCTTAAGAAAAGATTTAAGTTGATACGTGCATAAGATAATTGAACAAGCTTCCAAATAACAATAGCAAAACCCCAAATGGTGAGTATAAGCATTGGCCACATTACCCATCCACCATTAATAAATAAATCCACAAGATAACTTCCTGCAACTTTTCTTGCATAATATTCTAAAGTAGCATTTTTTGCTTCTGCTGGAGCTGTTTGTTCAGCAGGAGCAGCGACCTGGGCTGTTGTATCTGTAGTTGCAGTTTCTGTTTGTGCGAAGATTGCAGTTGATAATAAGATATTCATTGCAAAGAGCACGATTAATGTCAGTATTAGATTTTTTTTCATTTTATTATTTCCTCCATTTGAAAATTAGAAATTAAAAGAGATTCCGAAAATATAATTTCGATTATTATTTGTATTTGATGGATTATTAGTGAATAAATCATGAAGATATTGAGTTTCTTCAAATACATATCCATCAATTTCAAGATTACTTGCCCCATCATAATATGGTGAGCCAGTTTTTGCATAAACAGCATTGATGTTTCTTTTCTTGAAAAGATTTTCAATTGTGAAATTCAATCTGAAAAATGCTTTTTCTGATACAAAAATACGTTTGGTTAATTTTAAATCTGCATTTGATGTATATTCTTGACGTTTTGCATTGGTATCAAGCGCTGAGTCATTTGAATTCACAGCTGTATATGGTTGGCCTGAAGCAATATTAAAACTCAGACTTGCAGTAAAATCATCCATAGGAAGAATCCATGTTGTATAAGGTACGATAAATTCTTCATCTTTATCAATTTTGAAAGTCATATTAAAGTTAAAATTGTGTCTGATATCCCAGTCAAGCGGGAATTCTCTAAGACTGGTATTTTCGTCCTGAATAATCGTGCTGGAATTGTTTCCTTGTGCCCATGCTAATGAATATGAAACATCTGCAGAAATATAGTTAAACATTCTGCGGGATAAGCTCATATCAATACCTCTTGCACTACCGTAATCTTCAGAAATATAATTATACCAGAAAACGCTCGCTTCTGTTAATGATGCTTCTTTACGGGTACTTACATAATTATAAAAGTTTTTATAGTAAGCTGTAATAGTAGTCACATAATCTTCACTTAACTGATGTTGTAAACCAACTTCGTAAGTAATCGTAATTTGTGGTTCAAGTTTAGGATTACCTACAGTCACACCATTTGATGAATAAGCATCAATTGTGTCTTTGGATGTAAAAATAAATCTCATAGGAGGTAATTGATTCTGATAGTTATAAGCAAAGTGAACAACATCTCTTTCTGAGATAGGGTGAGAAATACCTAAACGAGGTGAAACCATCATTTGAAGACGATCATCTTTATCAAATGTACGTGTACGATAGGTATTATTATCAGTAAGAATTGAATATTCTGAACCTAAATACCAAAAGTCAAGACGTACACCTGCATTAACGATCATACCTTCCCATTCCATTTTATCTTGTAAATAATATGCAAATTGCCATGGATCAGCTTTGTAACCATCTCTGGTACCTGATGAAGCTAAAGCTGCATTTGTATAATCCTGAGCGGTGTAATAATAGGTATAGATATTAGTTTCTTCATCGAGAACACTGTCTGCAGGCGCTATTGTACCATTTAATCTGCCATTGTCTAAGTATGCATTAAATCTGCTTCTGTAATTTGTTGTAAATCCAGCCAACTGATTCTTTTCAATCGAATATTTAATGATTTCAAAACCTGTTTTAAAGCCGATTGTTTCGTTCATTTGATATTCATAATCTGCTCTAATGTTGATTGACTTTGTGGTATCATCAATAAAATTATCCCAAATAGTTCCTGGAGCTCTAAAATTCGGAATATCGCGAGGGTCAGTCAAACCATCAATTGAATACTGCCATAAGCTTGATTCATTGAATCCCTGATCATAGATACCATCAAGATTATCGTCAAGTGTTGTATATCCATAAAGACCATATTCTGGAGCATAATCTGCTGGATCTGTACTTAATCTAATATAATCGTCTTTTGAAATTCCACGTGGATTTTGAGTTTGAGTTTTCTCATAATAACTTGTTTTGACTTTTAAATTGCTGTTATTTCCGATAGTGTAGTCAATTGTACCCATGATTTGCTTCTGATTAGTTTCACTTTCAGCATAATGTTGAAGCGCATATCTCCATGAGTAAGCAAAAGGTGTTGCTAAAGAACGATCTCCACGAATAGCTAATGTTAAATTCAAAGTTGGAGATACAACATATTTTGTTTTTAAATTTATATTATAATCATTATAATTACGATCACCAATTTCAAATCCTAAAGTTTCATCTCTGTCTTTATAAGGATCATAAGGGTCATAAGTTCCTGAACTGATATATTTCAGATCTTTGTTTGGATCAGAAATATAATAATCTCTGAATCTTGAATCGGTCCATGATGCTGCGCCATTGAGGAAAAAGGTAAACTTTCCAGAAAATTCTCTGGAAACAAATGGAATTACCGGACCGCCTAATGCAAATTTTACTTCATCCATATTTGAGCCATCAGTAAGTAAATGATCAGTAGTTGACTCAAGCTTACCTTCATATCTTTCTGAACCATCTTTACTTACGATGTTTACAATACCTGACTGAGCATTACCATATTCAGCGGTAAAACCACCTGTACTTACTTTCATATCTGCTACGGCGTCCATGTCCATTGACAAAGCACGACCACCGTCAACGGGGTCAGATACTGACATTCCGTCAATTGTAAAATTGACCTCATTGGCACGACCACCACGTACAAAGAGTTGTCCGTCTTTTTGAGTCACCCCTGCAGATTGTGCAATCACGTCTTCGACAGTAGAAACAGCCATATTGCTCAATTCGTCTGAATTTTTAGTTATTGATGAACCTGCACGATCTTTTGAGACCATTTCAGTTTTACCAATTACTCTTACTTCATTCATAAGAATTGTTTTTTTCTGCATAACAATATTAATTGTTCTTGTTTCGTCGACATTAATCTTAACATTGGTTAACTCATAATTTGCATATCCCATTAATTGACAGACAACTGTATAAGTGCCCGGAGATATGTTAATAATCATAAATTTTCCCGATTCATCTGTCATACCGCCAATAGTAGTGCCTTTAAGTATAATATTGGCATAAGCGACTGGAGAGCCATCCTTATCTTTTACTCGACCAGCAAGCTTACCAGTGGTTGCAGAGAAAAGAGAAACGCTTACTAACATAATAATTGTGATGAGTATAAGCAGTTTCTTTTGCATTAATCATCCTCCCTTTATGGATTTTATTTTTTAACACATTATATTCTCTATGGAGAATTCCTGCTATTGTACTATATATTTATTACATAGTACAATATCCAAAAAATATAGCAATAGACAGGATTGTCAATTTTTTTAATCATTTTTTTTTTCGAGATTCATTATCCCTCTCTTATCTCTTTTATCATCAACAACTTAGTCAATCACTATATTCTATTCTCTGATCATTTATTTTTTTATTTTTTTTATGCATTAATAAATAATTTGAACTTTTTCTTTATTTTCAGACCTATATATCGAACCAATTTTGAAAGAATTGCTGTTTTTACAAATTTCTTCTGCATTTTTCTCTGGAACGATGACGACAAAACCTATGCCCATGTTAAATGCCTTGAACATTTCTTCATGATTGATCCCTGCAGCGCTTTCCATATACTTAAATATTGCAGGAATTTCCCATAACTTCGAATCGATTTGAGCGCATAAACCATCAGGAATCACGCGTTTGACATTTCCGGGTAAACCGCCACCTGTAATATGAGCCATTCCATGAATTATATCGGGATTTGCCCATTTCTTTAAGCGTGGATAATATGACGGATGAATCTTTAACAGCGCTTGAGCAACGGTCTCACCGAGTTCAGGGATATAGTCATTTACCTGTTTGCCCAAGACATCAAAAAAGATCTTTCGTGCCAATGAGTAACCATTAGTATGCAAGCCATTACCTTCTAAGCCAAGAATCACATCACCTTCTTTAATGCCTTCTCCCGTGATGATATTCTTCTTTTCAATCAATCCGACAATTGTACCCACAAGATCAAAATCATCCTTTTGATAAATACCCGGCATTTCTGCCATCTCTCCACCAATCAGCGACATTTCATTTTCAAGACAAGCCTTAGCCATACCAGAGATGATTTGTTCAATTTTTTCAGGAACAAGCTGTCCACAACCAATGTAATCCATGAAATATTGCGGCTCTGCCCCTTGCACAAAGATATCATTGACACAGTGATTGACGAGATCCTGTCCAACAGTATCGAAGATTTCTGCCATTTGAGCTACGATGAGTTTTGTCCCTACACCATCTGTACTTGATACCATAACGGGTGCTTTCCATTTTGATAGATCAATTTGATATAAACCGCCAAAAGATCCCAATTCTGTGAGCACATTTTGGTTATAGGTCTTTTTTACTAAGGATTTGATGCGATGAACCGCATTTTCTCCTGCTTCAATATCTACGCCTGATGACTTGTAATCCATAATTCCCTACATTTCCATATATTTTTTTAATTGACTAATTCTTGAATCAATTTCTGATATTTGAGCATTCTTCAAATATTTAAAGCTAAAATCCTGAATATTGAACGAGGCTGTGATTGTCCCATTAACTAACGCTTCCTTAATCACAGATTCATTAAAGTTTTGATGTTTAACAAGTGTACCCATAAATCCGCCAGCAAATGAATCACCGGCACCCGTCGGATCGACAACATTTCTTACTGGGAAAACCGGAATATAAAAGAGAAAATCTTTTGCCATCGCAATTGCTCCATATTCACCTCTCTTGATCAATACCAATTGAGGACCCATTGCTAAAACAGAATCGCCCGCATCATAAATATTCTCGCAATGAGTCAGAGATTTAATTTCATCTTCATTGATAAAAATGATGTTTGCTTTTTTTACGACTTCTCGAAGTAAATCAGGTGTGGTATCGATCCAGTAATTCATCGTATCACAGGCAATCAGTTCACATTGAGTCATTTGTTCCATGACTTTTAACTGAAGCGCTGGATGTATATTTCCTAAAAACAGATATTTACAGTTCAGATAGGATACAGGTATTTTGGGGTCAAACTCAGCAAATACATTCAGCTGAGTATCAAGTGTTTCAGCTTTGTTTAAATTGCTGTAAACTCCTGACCAGTGAAAAGTCTTGCCTTTGGCAAATTCTATACCCTCTGTATTTATGCCTTCATGATTCAAATCATGAATGATACTTCTATTAAAATCATCGCCAACAACACCCACTATTCCTGAAGGTGAAAATTTTGACGCTGCGATTGCCGCATAAACAGCTGATCCACCAAGAGAATTTTTAACTTCTCCTTTTGGAGTTTTGACATCGTCAAATGCGATTGATCCGATGATTACAAGATCCATATTTCCTCTTATCAATTATTTTGATTCATTCCAGAGTAATCTTCATTACCCCCGGAGATAAACCACAAAATATTTTTTGCACTGTCTTTATTAAATGACATAAAAAAGTGTATCATGAGTATGAGTATCAATATCTTTATGATTAGACCTTTCCATCCACCAAATTTTCCAGATCGGTTTCGCTCATAACGATACTGAATTTCTTCTTTTAAAAAATTGCGCATACTCACTCCTATAAATTTACAGTAATGACTTTAAACCTTTTTCAAAGCGCTCAACACCTTTGATTAAATTTTCCATCGAGTTGGCATATGAAAAACGAATAATATCATTTAAACCAAACGAATCACCTGCCACACATGCGATATGATAATTTTCGAGTAAATAGAGAGACACTTCAGTCGAACTTTTAAAGCCTTTTTTGTTGTTCTGTAAATAGTATGAAATATTTGGAACTGCATAAAATGCGCCTTTGGGAACAATACAAGTCACATGATCAATCTGATTAAGGGCATCAATCAGGTAATGTTTTCGTTTTTCAAACTCAACTCTCATTTTCTCAATGGAGCCATCATCTTCCGTTAAAGCGGTCACTGTTGCTTTTTGAGTTATTGAGTTAACATTTGAGCTGGCATGTTCCTGCACACGGGCAGCGGCTTTGATCACTTCTACAGGACCTGCACAATAACCCAATCTCCAGCCTGTCATCGCGTATGCTTTTGATACGCCATTGATGATAATTGTCAGAGCTTTTATCTCTTCTGATATGCTGGCAATAGAAGTATGATGATGTCCATCATAAACTAATTTCTCGTAAATTTCATCTGAAATGACAAGTATTTGATGAGTGACGCAAACTTCTGCTATAGCGCATAATTCTTCTTTGGTATAAACAGCCCCTGTTGGATTGTTTGGAGAATTCAACATCAGCAGTTTAATATCTGGATGAACTTTTAATATACTTTTGATCTGTTCTGCTGTGACTTTAAAATTATTACTTTCTTCTGTTGCGACATAAATGCATTCACCACCAGCAAGTTCAACCTGGGAAGGATAGGACACCCAATACGGAGAAGGGATAAGTACTTTATCTCCAGGATTAATCACTGCCATCAAGGTATAAACGATTGAAGCTTTTGCTCCTGGGGAAACAAGAATCTGTTCTGGAGTATAACTCAGATGATTATCTTTTTGAAACTTTTCACAGATGGCTTTTTTAAGCTCAGGAATACCCGCATTGGCGGTATAACGTGTAAAATTGCCATCAATTGCTCTCTTTGCTGACTCTTTAATATACTCTGGAGTGTTAAAGTCAGGTTCCCCTACACCGAAGTTGACAACATCAATTCCCTGTGCCATCATCTCTTTCGCACGATTTGAGATCGTAAGTGTAGGAGATGGAGGAATTGCTTTTGCACGATTTGATAAATTAATCGCCATGTTTCACCTCATTTATCTTTTTTTCTGTTCACCATATTCAGATATTATAAAAGATCAGCGGAGAGAAAAGCAAGATGTGTATACCCTTTCTTTTATAATAAGTTTTTTTTCTTGCTTGGCAAATTATTTTTGAGAAATTAATAAAACTAATGCTGTTGTGTTGACAATATCTTCAACAGAACATCCTCTGGATAAATCGCAAACAGGAGCTGCAAGCCCTTGAATAACAGGACCGATCGCTTCTGCATTGGCAAATCTCTGAACTAATTTATACCCAATATTCCCTGCCTGTAAATCAGGAAATATTAAGGTATTTGCCTGTCCGGCAACTTTACTGCCTGGCGCTTTACTACTGCCAACCTTTGGAACAATTGCGGCATCAAGCTGTAATTCTCCATCAAATTCAAAATCAACATTTCTATCTTTTAAAATCTGATACGTTGCACGTACTTTATCCACCAATTCATGTTCTGCGCTTCCTTTTGTTGAGAAAGATAATAATGCCACTTTTGGTTCATCACCAATTAATGCAGAACGGGTAGTCGCAGTAGAAATAGCAATATCAGCTAATTGTTCTGCAGTTGGGTTGGGTACCACAGCGCAATCTCCAAAAAGGAAAACACGATCTTCGCCCATAAAGTTTGGTGTCACCATGATAAAGGAACTGGACACTGTTTTTAAACCCGCTTTTACACCAATCACCTGTAATGCCGCTCTTAATACATCACCTGTCGTGTTTGCAGCGCCAGCAACCATTCCATTGACCACTTTAAACTGAACAAGCAATGCTCCAAAAAATAAAGGATCAAGAACAGTGCTCATCGCCTGATCTTCAGTGATCCCTTTTGATTTTCTTTTATCATAAAAAAACTGAACAAATTCATTGAGACGAGCATATTCTTTAGGGTTAATAATTTCACAGTCACTTAAATCAACATTAATCTTTTTTGCATTTTCTAATACACTTTCTGAATCACCTATTAACACGATCTTTGACAAACCTTCTTTTACAATAATCTCTGCTGCTCTAAGCATGCGTTCATCTTGAGATTCAGGTAAAACGATTGACCCTTTTAAAGCGGCAGCTTTTTCTCTGAATGATTTGACGATATCCATTGTCATACTCCTAATTATTTATATATTATTCGTTTTCTATTTGAATTTTGCTGATATCTGCTATTTGTAGAAATAAAGCCCTGATCTCTCTTAATAAAGCATATCGGTTTTTCTTAATTTCCATTTCTTCGCAATTGACCAATACCTGATCAAAGAACTGATCGATATAGGTGCTAAAAGGGATTAAGGCAGTAAATATTTGTTGATAATCTTTATCTATGAGTAAACTCTCAAATTTTTCTTTTAAACCTAAATATTGATGATACAATTCCTGTTCTGCTTTTTCCTTTAATAATGAGGTGACAACAGTATCGGTATCCTTACTCTTCTCAATAATATTAGAGACACGTTTGAAACCTAATATCAGTTTATTCACTTCAGGATGATTTTTAAAAGACTTCAAATCTTTGAGACGGCATTTGATATCACTGAGATTAGCCCAGCTCAAATGATTCATGCTTTCAATCAGGTCAAATTCGAAATCCTGTTGTTCCATTAGCCATCTCATTCTTTGCTTGTAAAAATCTAAGAGTATCTCCTGATTATGGCGGTCTTCACTGAGTTTTTCTTTCAATAAATCAAGCGAGTAATTGATAAGTTCGACAAGATCAACATTAAAATCAAACGCTTCAATAATCTGTACCACACCATTTGCAGCACGGCGTAATGCAAATGGATCATTTGATCCTGTAGGGATCAGATCAACTCCGATAATCCCACAGACAGTATCCATCTTATCAGCAATTGCCAAAATGGCACTGATCAATGTGGAAGGTAAACCATCATTCTGACCGCGGGGCATATAATGTTCATAAATCGCCTGAGCAACAGATTGGTCTTCCTGACTCTCGATGGCATACTTCATTCCAATATACCCCTGCAATTTTGTAAACTCTTTTTCTCCAAGCATCAGAGTCACTAAATCCGCTTTACATAAATGAGCAGCTCTTAGAGTTTTCTCTTTGATAACAGTATCAAGATTCATATGATCGCAGAGATAGGTTACAAGTTGTTCAATTCGGTGAGTCTTTTCCAACAAGGTCCCCAACTTTGCTTGAAATACTACGGTATCAAGTTTAGCGACAAAACTATCCAGTTTCTTTTTACGATCTTCATTATAATAAAATTCTGCATCTTCCAAACGCGCTCGGACCACCTTCTCGTTTCCAATTCGAATAATCTCTGAGTGTTCTGGATTCCCGTTAGAAATGAAAACAAATTGCTGACTTAATTTCTGATTACTATCTAAAACTGCAAAGTATTTCTGATTTTGAGTAAGGGTTGAAGTTATAATCTTTTCAGGCAAACTCAAATATTTTTCGTCAAAACTGGCAATCACCGCTGTTGGATATTCAATCAGATCTGTCACCTGTTCCAATAATCTTTCATCTTCTTGAATCTGAGAAGTAGAATTTTTAAATAAATCTTTCATTTGCTTTGAGATCATGGATTTTCGTTCTTCACGATTGGCAATCACCCAAGCCTGTTTAAGATTTTGCAAATATGATTCTGCATCTGTTATTGGGACATTATATTCTATAGAATGGAAACGATTCCCTTGTGAAATATTTGAACTTTTCACACCAGCATATTCCAGCGGGATAATCTCTTGCCCATAAAGCGCAATAATCCAACGAATAGGACGGGCAAACAAGATCGAACGAGCCCCCCAACGCATTGATTTTGGATACACCACTTTAGAAATACATGAGGTAATCACTTCTGGAAGCAATTCTTCTGTTGATCGCCCTTTGACTTCAATTTTTACGGCAATATATTCACCTTTTGGGCTTTCTTTGATAAACACATCTTCAGGTGATGCTTTTGCTCCCTGAACAAAACCCAAGCCGGGTTTAGTTAATTGACCGTTTTCATCCATTGCAATCTTTTTGGCTGGACCCACTTTTTCGATGATCTCATCTTCCTGTTGGCATTGTAGATTCTCAACCAGTACAGCCATACGGCGAGGCGTACTGTATGTTTTAATTTGAGTATATGATAATTTTAAATCGTTAAATTGTTGAATAAAGCTTTCTTCTAACTTTTGGACAGCATTACCAATGTATCCTGCGGGTATTTCTTCGGTTCCCAGTTCAAATAAAAAGTTCTTTGTTTTCACAATACCTCTCTTCTATAGAATTCTTTACAATTCCAAAAAAATCAATGAGAAATTTATGTCTATCTTTTTTTTTTAGAGGATATTTGATGCTAACTTCTGAGTCTTTTAAACAAGGAGAGCTTTGAATTAGTCATGGAGCCGGCTCGGCTCGAGCCGTAAATGCCATTTTAATTAGATTCCTTGAATATAAAAACGACATTTATCCTCTTAATCATAGCACTTTTTTAAGTTCTGATATATAAAAAAGGAAAACAAGGCTGGCAAAGATGCAACCTTGTTTAAGGGGGGTGAGGGAGTGTGTACATTCATTAACACACATCTATATATAAGGCATATTTTGTGCCAATGCGCTATCAATCCCCTTATCTAATGTCTTTCAGTTTGTTACTAATTTCAATAAACAGCACTAAAACACATTCTTTGCTGATTTTTCAACACTCTATGATGTTTTTTCATCATTTTCAACAGAAGAAATCGCGATATAACTAATCAATTCTTAGATAGAAACAGAAGAATTTTTCTTTTTCTTATCTTTCTGAACTTTTCGATATACAAATAAAAACAGGCTTGCGCCAATACTAAAGACTGCTACAGATAAATAAGTGATCTGAGTCCCCTGATGATCAAGAATCAAACCCACAATCGGGGATAGAATCGCAAAACCAAGACTTGAAGTCAGACTCACTACTGAAATGATAGTAGCTCTTTGTTCATCTTTCACCTGATGATTGATGTAAAAACGGGAAGTGGTGCTGTACATTCCTCTTACGATCTGCTGAAGAGCAAGGATAACAATCATTAGGGGCATCATTAGTAAAGCAGGGATTAGAAATGAGATACACATTAAAACAGCAAGACCCAACATTACACGACGAGGTCTTTGTTCATAAAATTTCTCTCCAAGTACTTTCGACGCAAATGCAGCAACCATGTTAAAAAAGAAAAAAATCATCCCATACCAGAATATATCAATATCCACTGCTTTGAAATAAGGCTGATACAACCAAAATGAAATGCGAAGTACAAAACCAATAAAAGCTGAATAGATCAAAAGCCAGAACAATCGAGGGCTTTGAATGCAAATCTTTAAACTCTCTCCCACATGTTTATGATATGAATGTTCACTTTTTAAGCGTTCAGGTTCATAAAAAGAAAAAGCAATGAAGATTGAAAGTAAAATAAAGCCGACACTGACCCAGAAAGGTGAATATACAGACCATGTATAGATCATGCTACTCACAATAGAGCCTATCCCTTGCCCAACAAAAACCAATGAATTAGAATATCCTTCAATCTTTTGATAATCCGCTTTTCTGCCAATGCGATCAAGGCTTTCATACAACAATGCTGAATCTGCCCCGCTGGTAAATGTAATCCCTAAACCAAAGATGATCTCAGCAATTGAAAATGCAAAAAAGGATTTACATAATATATAGATGATCAGTCCTAATGCCATACACAATGAGCCTAAAGCCAGAGAAAACTTACGTGAGATTTTATCAGCAATAGCGCCTGTGGGGATCTCAAATAAAAATACTGAAACAGCAGAGATGGACTGTAATGTGAGTATTTGAGTATAATTCAATCCTTTAAAAAGCATAAAAGGAATAAGTATGGGACCAATAATCATCATACTGACCCATAGATGATATTGACTGTACCTTTTTACATTTCGTTCATAATGTTTTGATAATGTCTGTGTGCTCATTTTCTGCGTTCTTCTTCCAATAATTGATTTAAAAAATGAATAATTTCTTTGTTACAATGAATTACATCATCCTTCAATAATGCGATGATCTCAGTCTTTTCAAACTCGTTTTCTTTCACTTGTCGCATCTGTTGGAAAGTTTTCTTTTTCCAAATATTTAATTGATCTATCAGCGGATGTCTCTGATCAAAAAGACTTAAACTTTGAGTAAAATCGTTCACTAAAGGGCGAATCATTTTGTAAGTAAAATCATAAAATTGACTCTGAAACTGATCATCTGAGTTAATCAACGCATCTAATTTTTGTTTGGCAATACATTCATAATCATCCATTACCTTGATTGAATGGACGATTAATGCCAAAGGGCAAAAAACTTTACTGTCAACAGAATCATCTGTAATATAAGCATAACGGTATTCACTACGATCTTCAAGCATCATCTTTTGAAAATCGTTTTGTGTAAATGAATAATCCACCTGTGCTTTTACCTGCTGGTATGAATAGGTCTTACTACGATCGCATCCGCCATCGCTGTCAAGGAAATGAAAACCCGATTCATCAATGGCGTAGAGCATTAGGGCATGTCGTGAAGCATTTTGAATTTGTGCGCCATAAGGCAGTTTGTTTGATGGTATACTGAGTAATACTGATCCAGAATTAGTCAATGCACGACTGATACCTGTTAAATAATTGTCGATATTTTCATCAAGGCAATCCACCCATTGAAGCTGATAGCGTTTGAGCAAAAGATTATATATTTTCGCTTCTTGAAAAGCTAAAAACCCAGCACTAAAGACATCATCATCCCTGTTAATCATCGCATGCATCATACAAATTTTGCTAATATCTTCCAAGGAACAATTAATATTTCTTTGACGAAGCATCATCTGCATTACATTTAAAACACAGGCATTCTGATATCTCTGTTGCACCCAAATTTCATCTTTATTCATCATGTTTTTCATTTTCTTATCTTTCTTTTTTGCTATTTATTAAAGTATGCTTTTGTCGTCAAGTATTTTATTAAG
The DNA here is from genome assembly GCA_964573665.1 of uncultured Candidatus Cloacimonadota bacterium. Taxonomy (GTDB): domain Bacteria; phylum Cloacimonadota; class Cloacimonadia; order Cloacimonadales; family WRIO01; genus JAGOCT01. The sequence goes on from CAZNKI010000042.1 coordinate 32,333, forward strand.
TGCCCCCTTTTACTTTGCCAATGAAATGGACAAAAGATATAGTTACTGTTATCAAAACCATAGGAATAAAAAACAACCATAAACTACAGAAATCACTGAAGACATGGGAAAAAGTAAGATTCTATAATCTAAAAATCATAGAGTATCATCTATTAACACTTGTAGGGATTTGCGAAATGGAGCTTGCGGAATGCCGTAAATCCGAAAAAGATGATTGATGCAAGTAGCTCATCAAGGAGACCCCACGCTTCACGATGTTCCGCTCTGGGTGACAGATGATCGTAGATTGTAGTCTTGACGGAATAATCAGTCTAACGCAGAACAGTACATCGGAAATGCTCATCCACTTGCATCTATCATCCATCTCGGCACAACAAATCACCCGCAAATCTTGTCATTGTATGTTTGTCCTCAGATTAAGATCTCTTTAAAAAACACATAGAGTGACAAAGAAAACTTTTGACTAAATACGATAATTTTGCTATAAAAATATTATCAGGTGAAACGGAAATAGGCTCTGCTGGGGAGCAACCTATTAGGGATAACCTGAAGTAAGGTGTGATCGGGCATGATAAAATTCATGCCCCATAAGATCACATTTTACTAATGCCTAAGAAAACCCATCTAAAAATAACAATAATAAGGAAAATGGAAGGGG
>CAZNKI010000043.1:0-31178 GCA_964573665.1 uncultured Candidatus Cloacimonadota bacterium
CTTTGCTTCGTTTCTTTTTTCAAGAAAAGAAATGAAGGGTTTTTTAAAAATAGATATATTCCTTTAATGAAATTTAACTTAGTACAATTCTTATTTAATTTTTCTGGGTATGCTAACATTTCCCTTTCAGCTTGACAAAAGCTTGATCCTATGTATCATCGTAAAAATCAAATATTCAGAGGTGATTTTGCTAAAATATTATTTCAAACTGCGATGGCTAAGAATCAATCGACAACTTATCGACTGGGGTTTTCATCCGATCGTAGGATATTTTGTGATGTTGGCAATATTTGGAGGATGTTCCTTTTATCTTTTTGCCAAAAATCATTATGCCTCATGGATTTATCTGTTTTTAGCGCTGAGTCTTGTCAGTGGATTGAGTGATCCCAAAAGAATGGATTTCTTGCATCAAAATATCACATCCAAGCTCATAAAGATGATTCGACTCATTGAGAATATCCTAGCAATCGTCCCTTTTATGGTCATTTTTTACTTCAAAGGCTACATCAGAGAAACCTTGTTATTATTAATTCTCTCCACATTGATGGCTTTGTTTCGTTTTAAAACAAGATATTCTGTGAGCATTCCCACACCCTGTTCAAAATATCCATACGAGTTTACTGCTGGTTTTAGAAAAACCTGGTTTGTGTTTGTATTCGCTCTGATCCTAACTATTATTTCGGTGAAAATCAATAATTTCAATCTTGGCTTGTTTTCGGTGATTGTATATTCTATAAACTGCACTCTATTTAACATTGCTCCTGAACCCTACTTCTTTGTTTGGATCAACCATTTGGACGCGCAGCGTTTCCTGCTTCGTAAAGGCAAAATTGCGCTACTATACACGTCTCTTTTGGCTCTGCCTTCCATTATGTTGTTATTCTTTTTCTTTCCTGCTAAGATTCATCTTATTCTGGGATTTCATATCTTGGGCTTATTACTAGTCATTACAGGTGTATCCAGCAAATATTCCTCTTTTCCCCATGAGATCAGTGTTCGTAAATCTTTGGTGATTTTAATGACAATCTGGTTACCTCCTTTGCTATTATTTACGATCCCGTGGTTTTATTTTGAGTCAAAGAAGAACCTGAAAGGAATCCTTGAATGCTAGAATTAAAGAAAATCAGTAAAAATTATGGTAATCATGATGTATTAAAAGAGATTGATTTTATCTTCGAAAAGGGAAAAGCTTATGGTATTATTGGAGAAAATGGTGCAGGCAAAACCACTCTTTTTCGCTGTGTGGCAGGTTTGGAAAATTATTCAGGCGAAGTTAAGTACTACCAAAGTAAACTGAAAAATCATCTGGGATTTCTCCCAACAGAGCCTTATATGCTCAGTCGAATCACAGGAAAAGAGTATTTGCTGTTTGTCTGCCAATCCAGAGGACTCAATCTCATTAATCCCGAAGAAAAGAATATTTTTGATCTCCCTTTGAATCATTTTGCTGAAACCTATTCTACAGGAATGCGAAAAAAACTCGCATTAATGGGTTTGCTGTTACAAAACAATGAAGTGTTTATCCTTGATGAGCCCTTCAATGGCGTCGATATTCACAATAATCTGCTGATTACAGAGATTATCCTGAAATTGAAATCATTAGGTAAAATCATCATCATTTCTTCTCATATTTTCTCTACACTTACGGACACCTGCGATTCTCTTCATCTCCTGAAAAACGGGCATTTCTACAGAAATGTACAAAAAGAGGAATTTTCATCTGTTGAAGCTGAAATGCGGGGCGAAAATATTCTCAGAAAAATTGATCAGTTGGAGTTAAAATGAGAGGAAAGAATGATCTCAACAGATTGGTAATTGTATTGTCTGATCATCAGAATTCTTATATTATAAAAAACCTTTATCCTCTTTATCTGCATGATTTAGCAGGGCATTTTCAGAATTTGCCGAATATCCATGGGGTATTTGAGGAAGATCAGAATGTCAAAACCCTCATGGATCAGTTCAATATCCAGCAAATATGGTGGGAAAAACCAGGTATTCTCTTTCCCTATCTGATCTATTACGATGATATTCCCGCTGGATTCTGCTTTGTATCAACACCGCCTTATACTTCAGAAAACATCGATTTTCAATTGTATGAATTCTTTGTCATCAAGCCTCTCAGAAATATTGGATTAGGAAAAAAAGTTTTCGCTGAAATACTGACGCTACACAAAGGGAAATGGGAATTGCACACCGATGCTAAAAAAGAAAATCAACACGCTCAGAATTTCTGGACAAAAACTATTATAGATACCTTTGGTCAAAACTATCAGTGCTCAACAAAAATCTCAGATTGCGGAAATCTATTGGTTTTCAATTTCTCAAATTCTGATGTTTAAGGATAAAATTTTTCTTTACTCTAGTTGATTGAACTAAACAATTGTCATGGGCTGATTTACTTATTGTAAAGTGACACCCTAGAGGATAACTTGAAAAGCAGTTATTCAAAAAAAGATCAAGAATACATTTATTTTTTAGCTTTAATGAATCAGTCTGTAACTTATCTTTATTCTTTGAACATTACATTATGAGAGCTTTGAATTAGAAGAAAAAAAAGGTAATTTCTCAGTTATTGATTCCTTTATAAATCGGCATTACAGCTCGAGCCGAACCGGCTCCATGACTAATTCAAAGCTCTCATAAATGCAAAAAAGTATCGGAGAGAGGATGTTAATATATAAGCACCCCTTCTCCGTTTAAAACTTTTTTAGTTTTAGATGATTTAAAATGAAATGAGTCTTTGTGGAGGTCAATTAACACTTTAAAATATGTATGAAAGTGTAATATAATGTTTAGGATTAATGGATGGTACAATTTCCAGTTTATTTTTAGAGTATTTATTTACAGTTGTAGTGTTGCAATTGAGTTTGTTTTTAAAGTAATTACCTGTTGTTTTTCCAATAGCATATCCCACTAAACTGCCAGTTATAATATCTGATAGCCAATGAACATCACCCCCTTCATCAATCAAAACGCATGTAGTAAGATAAGCGAGCCAGGTTAAGCCAGCAAATTGAACCAGTTTATTGTCTTCATAAATGCAATTTATTGCAACAACCATAGCTGTGTTTGTCATCATGTGTCCTGATGGCCAGCCATAGTGAATACCTCTTCTCAAAAAGCCGAATTTAAAATCTCGGCTGTCTTTAATTTTATCCTTTGAGTCTGGGTTGGGTCCTATTCTTCCTGTTATTGCCTTAAGCATGGCATTTGATATCCCTGATATGATGACAGCTTGTCCTGCTGAATAAGAAGCATATGTGGTTTTTTCGTCGTTTCCAAGTAGGTACAAACCTGCAGGAATGCTTACAGGAAATATGTATCCCCCAATAATCCCTGGAAAGCCTATTTGTTCAGTTGTATGTCTGTTCATTTTAGAAGTTGCTTCCAGCATCTTAGCATCTAAATCGCTCATTACACAAATAACAGTTAAACCTATACCTGCTCCCAGATATAACAGATTATTTTTGTTGTAGCTGTTTTGAAAATTTTCACCTAAACCTGAAGTAAAAATCAGGGAAGAATCAGATAGTTTGTTAAGTTGTTCTGAATAAGCCAATAAAGATACACTTAGATAGCTGAACAGCAGAATAAATTTTAAATTCATATACACCTCTTTATTAATATACGGGTACAGGAATGTTTTGATACATAGTTTTATTTATCATGATCGGTTTTGGAGTTACATTGCCAGTTCTCAAATCAAGAATTATTTCTATAACAGGTTTTCTGGATTTTAAATTCGTAATAATCTGCATTCCTTTTGTATGTGCCTTGTTTCTAACATCAGCTTGGGTAATAACAATTTTAAAAACAGAGTGATCATATTCAGAAGGGTTTAAATGACATGATACGCCATTGACTGGATTCATAGGAATTTCTGGGATATGCCATGTTTCAGGAAGGATATAGATCAAGTGCTTTTGAGAATTATCGGTATAAAGAATTTTGTTGGTTATAGGATTTGTTCTCATTATTTCTGAAATTTTGTTTAACTCCAAATCGCTTAATTTTTTAATGGAGATGTAGGCGTTATTGTTTTCATAAATTGCATAAAGATTATTTAGAGAATAACTTTGTAATAAGTTTCCTAAACTAATACCTATCGCAAGAGCAATCAGGAATAAAAGAATAGTAAAGATTCTTTTATTAATGGTTGATTTTGGATACAGATTATTCCCAAATTTAATTTTGAATGGAATAAACATATTTGTCTTTTCAAAATATTTCTGGTAAGATTCTCCATATTTATTTAAGCATTCCTTTTCTTCAACTTTAGCAAGAATAAAATAAGCAAACAACATGCAAATGTACATGATTAATGCTAAGAATCTGGGCCATAGAATTAGTAAACCAAAACCAGATACAATTAAGGCTGAATATTGAGGATGTCTGATAATTTTATAAATGCCTCCAGTAACTTCTTTTTTACGCATAATCTTTGCGTAGTAAATCTGAAATGCACCAATGAAGAAGAATATCAAGCCAATTAAGAAAAAGAACGCTCCGATATAATTATGAAAGTTTAAAAAGAAAGACTTTGTATCCATTACAAAATGTGGAAGAAAAGTGGTACTTAACCAACCGAAGACAGGACTATTATTGAAAAAGGAGAGTCCTGGAACATAAACTGAGTAAAAATAAACAGCAAAGGGTGATGCCATATAGAAGAATTCAAAGGCAATAAGCAGGTAAAAGAAGCATACAGCCCAAAATGATCCTTTAAGAGTTTTTGTGTTACTTTTCATATTGTCTCCTGAGTTGTAATTTGAGGGTGATTTTTAAAATGAGTATTTAAGAAAGTATCAAGAAAATGTTGCATTAACTGTTTTTTATCACAATGAAAGTATTTACAGAAACTGTCTTGAAAAACAACGAAGCTTATAAGAGGGAGAAATCCGCTGAAAAACTCATATGTCAGATAAGCAGTTTTATCGTTTGATGTATCATTATCAGGAAAAAGAATGCCGTATTCATGTTTAATGACCATTTCAGCACATTTAAACAAGGTGGTGTCTGCTTCTCCTCTTTTCAGTGCTTCCATGAACATGACGGTGAGTAGCTTCTTTTTTTTGTTAAGGAAGATAATTTCTTCTTCAATTTCTTGGCGAATATTCTGAGCAGGATTATCTTGTTTTTGGATTTTAGCTTCTGTCTCATCAATCAGATTGATCATTAAAGAAGTAATAATTTCTTCTTTGCTTTTAAAATGGTAGTAGATATTGCTTTTAGTTAGTCCTGCAGTTTTAGCAATTTTATCAACACTTGTTGCATTAAAGCCAAATTCTGCGAAGAGTTTTTCAGCAGCTTTGAGAATTTTGGCTTTTGTTTCATGGATTTCTTTCTCAGACATAAGAGATCTCCTTTTAAATATTTTACTGACTGTTCGGTCAAAAATAGTCAATAGGATATAGTGCTGGATTATGTCAATAGATATTTTAAAAAATATTAAGTTTAGTAATTAAAGTTAAACAGTTTTAGCTTGTTAGTTATACAAAGTAGTGAGCGAGAGAGTAAAGTCGGGATGATTCGTTCAAAAAATACTATGCTCTATTATCTAACAAATAGTTAATGAATTTTTCATATTGAAGTCTTAAATTATAGTCAAGCGAGTTTATAATCATTTTTAAAAGGGCTTAACCACTTTTTCTTTAAGACCTAAACGATAAACCATTCAAATAATGAGAATTAGAAAAGAAAAACTGTGAACAGTTTCGTCTTAACAAATGATATTGCCATAAGAAATCCTGAAATTTATAGGAAAGATTTCAATTTTTAACTTAGATGACTTTATATATCATAGGGAATCTTTCAATAATCTTTAAAGAACTTAGAAAAAACTTTTTCCCTAATGATTTCAATATACTTTTAATCAATTCGGTCATATGTTGATTTCTGCTGAAAAATTGTCATGTGACACCCTAAACAACATGTCCATCTCGCAAATTAGATTAACTCTATCAAGCTCATCTTGTGAAATGACTATAATTCGATACTATGAGAAGAAATCTTCGTCAATTTTTTTAATTGTAAAGACCTGATGGTCTGTACATCCGACATTATATTCAATCATATAATTTGTTAAAGTCTTGCCATCAATAAGAATTATTTTTGTTTCAAGAGTATTGGAGTAATCAACGGCTTCTTTAGTAAACCTTGATGTAGTGATAAAGATTCCTTTTTTTACTCTTTTTCCCATTAATGCTCCAGCAAATTGCTGAATATCAGGTCTTCCAACAACATGATCAGGATTCCATCTTTTCGCCTGTATATAAATCATGTCTAATCCTAATTTATCCTCTTTTATCATGCCATCAACACCTTCATCTCCTGAACGGCCAATCGCAATCCCAGCATCATGCAATGAACCGCCATAGCCCATTTTTACAATCAATTCAACAACCATTTTCTCGAAGAAAGATGGAGATTGTTCTAGAATTTTAAACAGAAGATCTTCTTTTATCGCTGAGTTTAATTCTATAGATGCTTTTTCCATTCTTTCTATTGGTGTATCGATGTAAGCAGATGGTTCCGTAACAAATGATTCGTTTCTCTCACTATAATAGAATTCATTAAATTGAGGGAATGTTTTCAGATAATCGACATTTATCTTATCAGGTTTAGTCGTAAGCGTTTTTAATCCTGCTTCAGTTATTTTACAGAAACCTCGATTCGGATAATTGATTAAACCTGCCTTTTTTAAATAGGTTTTTGCCCAGCCAACACGATTTTCAAAAACAGTTTGCACGCCACTATTAAGAAGCTGACTGAGATCTTCTTGCGAAAGATTGAATTTTACTGCCAGACCTGACACGATATCTCTAAATCTATGTTCGTTTTGATCTGAAAGAAATGACAATAATGGAAGCATAATCGTTTGATAATCAGGTATCATAAATGTCTCCTTTCTTACTAGGAACATTTTAGATATGGCATTTATACTTGTCAATTATTATTTTTATTTCTACTAATAACATTTTTGAACAGTTTCAGGATTTAGGAAACAAGTCATCATCAATAATTCACCACTTAAAAATTATTAAAGTTCTTTTACAGCCTTTTCATTAGAAGTGCAGGATAACAAAATATTTCTCCCTTTGAGCGACACAGTTCATGTATGAGATCTTCTATTTTAAACTAGCTTTGTATCCTTGTCTTTCAATTTTTTTTCAATGCTTTTGATTGATTCCAGATAGTCCTGCTCAACTAGTGTGAGGGTTTTAGTTTGATATTTCTTAAATTCGGCTTTAGCTTTTTCCAGGGCTTCCTGATGACTGATTCCACCTGCATTGGAAAGCACTTTTTCTCCTGTAGCATTCAGGATATTATCAAGTTGCCTGATATAGTCGCTCATATACATGGGTTTGCGTTTCATAGCCTGAATCTCAGCAAAATCAAAGTAACCGGAAACTAGATTGTTGAGGATTTTCAGCTCTTCTTCTGTTAAATAATTCTTTGCAACATTAATGTCTTTTGATAATGGCTGTTCTCCTGTAAAGGTGGTCAAACCCATAAAAGGCTTATCACTGTCAGCCCGCTGAAAAATCACTTCAGCAGCGGTATGACCATGTGCTGCATAGTGTAGTTTATTCTGAACAATCTTGAAAAATTCAATGGATTCAGCCGATTTAGGGTCATAATCCACGCTAGTGGCATATAAATCAAGCACCTGACGATACATTACTTTCTCAGAAGAACGAATATCCTTGATCCGATTGAGTAATTCGTACCAGTAAGCGCCTCCACCTACCTGCTTCAAGCGGTCATCATCCATGGTAAAGCCTTTGATGATATACTCTTTAAGCCGCTCAGTTGCCCAGATACGAAACTTTGTGGCGATACGGGATTTGATACGATATCCCAATGAGATAATCATATCAAGATTATAGCAAGTAGTATTATAGTCTTTACCATCTGAAGCAGTAGTTCGGAATTTCCGAACAACTGAATCTTTTATTAATTCCCCTTCTTCAAATATGTGTTTAACATGTTCACTTATGTTTGATTTACTGGACTGATATAATTCTACAAGTTGACTTTGAGTAAGCCAAAGATTCTCATTTTCAAATCGTACGTCTATCTTTGTTTGACCTTCTTCTGTCTGATAGATGATGATTTCGCCTTTTTGTTCTTCTGTCATTCTGAACTCTCCAAATCTGCTACAATATCTCTAAAACGATGTTCTTTTTGATCTTAAAGAAAAGATAATATGGGAAGTATTAAAATTTTATAATCAGGTATCATAATTATCTCCATTTCTTATTAGGAACATTTTAGATATGGTATTTATATTTGTCAATATTTTCTTTGCTTATGCATGACGATTACAACTTTGTAAAACACTTCATCGATTTCAAAAAGCATTTAGGTTGATATTTTTTAAATATCTGATCTACATCTGGGTGATTATAGAATTTGTGTTGAATGATTTTATAAGTCATTGTACATGCATCCTAGTATGTTAACGTTGTACAATCATTTTGATTGTACTTTTCAATTGAGTAAGTTATTTGCTTAAAAAATACTTCAAAAAACTAATAGCGTTATGAATTCTAAAAACCCATTATCAATTAATTATTGACATAATTTATTCGATCATTAATAATGGAATTTGTAAACATTCTCTGCTTGTATTCATAATGAAGTTGAGCTTGATTCTATTTACAGAGTTAAGAAAAATTATTAAAATGATATTGTTAAATAACTAATAAGTGAGGTTGTTTTGAAAAGGATCATTTTGCTGATTTGTTTTAGTTTAGTAATATTGTTATGTTATGCAGATTCTCAGAATGAGATGTTAAAGGCGGAATGGCCAGACGAGTATAATTGGAAAATTCTGTCTGATCAAAATGATGCAGGAATAAATTTTGTTGAAATTATTCCAGATAATGAAAATGAAGAAAACTGGTCAATATTAGGAACTATGATGTCTTTCAAAGATAATGGGTATAATATGGATTTATTAATAAATATTTGTAAAGATTTAGCTCAAAAGCAATCTAAAACCTCAGTTTTAACTGTAATTGAAAGGGATGATAATAAGAAAAAGGTTTTGTTAAAAATAGAAGCGGAGAATTATAATAATGATAAGAATCCAGAATCTCAATTATATCTGATCTTATTTGGGAAAGGGACAATCTATCTCAACTTTATTGCAATAAAACAAGCAAAATTATCTGATAGTTTTGAATCTAAATGGACAGATATTTTTAAAAATTTTGAAATTGTGTACCAATAAAGAAATTCATAGAGGTTAGTTAATGGTTTGTAATGCATTAACTTTATTTTCGCCTTTGAATCTTTTATTAATCTCTTGGTTCTTTATTTTCATCCCTAATGCAGTACAGGCTCTATATTATCAAGGTGTAGATATCATAAATTTTATCTTTGAGATAATAGATTGTAATTGGTCTAGTTGTATTCAATCACTTTAATTTTACGGGACACTTTTAAATATTTGTAACTGAGTTTAGTATTACTGTTTTTTGAATTACCAAAGATTATCTCATTATTACTTTTCCAGCTAACATTCGAGTTAAATTTTTCTTCAACATATATTCGTTCGCCAATGAGTTTATTTGTTTTATTATCATACACACCAATTACCGTTGCACCACTCCCAAAGGACATAAGCGGTTCATTGAAATATTTTATAAGTTTATATGATTTATCAGGTGATAAGATAACTAAAGTTTTGTTATCCTTAAAATACCCTTCATGAACCATTTTGATCTTGTCAAATTTTTTTGGTAATATTGAACGGCGTAAAGGCGTATTGTCGATAATTTTGGATATTAATACAACCCCAAAAATATCAAAACAACACAGGCTTAAAAATAAAATAATATATATATAATAGCGAAATCGTTTAGATAATACTGTTTTCAGTTTTAAATAAGTAAAAAAAATAAATAAAGTTAGTAAGAACACAATTACCAGTCTTGGTATTGTTGTTAGTGCAAAAAGAAAAATTTCACCAATAAATGCAGAAGGAAAATAGTAAAATAATAACTTTAGTAATAGGTCTGATATTGTAATACTTATTAAAATTATCAATCCCACTTTAAACCAAAAACCCAATTTAGTATTCATAATAGAATATTGATCCTTTCTACAATAACCAATAATTTATAATTTACTTTCAATAAAACAGGCATTTTAAAAATATTATTAAATTTCTAATTACAGTTTTTCTCATTAGATTGAAGAGTTTTTACATATTTTCTTTTTCCGATGTAAGCTTTGTATGTCCAAATACTAAGTTCAGTAATTTTGATATCTCTTTTGTCCTGATCAGTAATATGCAATTTAATCGTTTTACCAGCCATAATGAACCTCAAGATTGAGCATCGTCCAATGATGAAACTAAATGGTGGAGGTGGCGGGAATTGAACCCGCGTCCAAAGATCTGTCAACTGCCAACTCTACGGGCGTAGTTATTTTTGGTTTTCAGCAAATCATATAAAATAATCAAAACTTTGATCCGCCAAGTCTGTGAATTTCCCATCAACCTACAGGCATCAGTTAACAGTAGCAACAATGTATAACAATCTCTTCTGAGCACGTTGCCATCTCATGGAGACCGTAGCCGACTAAGCAGCTAAAGCGTAATTTTCGTTTGCATTTATGCATTCCAACCAGTTTAACGAGAAGGTTAGCTCCTCGGCACGCATCAACAGCCCACACTATCCCTGTCGAATCCATTCACCCCCGTGAATGATGACATAAGCCCATTTATCTAATTTACAAATATTTGTCAAGGGTTTTTGTCAAAAACTTATAATCGTTTCATCTGGCGAAGCACTTTTAAATTAAAATAAGGTTTAATACTGGCATTCAACGTATAACATGAATTCCAGCACCCTTTGCAGGCTTTGAATTCTGATTGCTTCTGTTTCCATTTCTCGCTCTTAAAGATCTCTTCGGGGCTTTGAGTATAAAGATTTCCTATGGGATCACCAATACACACTTTTACATCTCCATTGGGCTGAATAAAGAACTTACTGCCAAATGTTGGCGAGTTCAGGTAAGGACAGATTTTCATAAAATCATCTTTAAGATAAGCTTCATAGCCATCATATAACCAGAAGGGTGTTTTTAAGTTCGGCGATTTCTTTACATGATCAATCAGTTCTTTAATCTGCTTATATTCGGCAAGTTTCATCGATTCGTTTTCTCGATGCGACTTTGATGAAAAACGGTAGATATCAATGTTAAAATTCCAGCCAATTTTTTCTACATATTCAATAATCTCTTTAATCTGATGAAGATTTTTCTGGCTGATGACAATATTAATAAAGGTTTTAATCGGTTGCTTTAATTGCTTATTTCGCTCATTAATCTTATCGATATTTTTCATTACAGTGTTTGATACTTGTTGTGCTTGCCTGATGTCATCTGCAACGTCTCCAAATCCATCAAATGAAGTCGAAAGGGAACACTGATTTTTAAATATAAGATCAATCGTTTTGTCAATCAATTCATCAGGTCCATATAGATTTGTCAGCAAATGAACTCTTTTAAAAGATTTTGTTTTAGCATAAGCAATAAACTCATCCAGTTGTGGATGCAAGGCAGGTTCTCCACCTGAAAGTGTAATGATCTGAGATCCCGTAGATTCCAGCCGATCAACTATTTTTTTAAACACTTCTTCCTTCATGAAAGCAGGATCTGACTGCATAAATGGAATATTGCATTGAAGACATTTCTGTGTACAATGATAAGTAAGTAAAATATTATTGGTGATAAAGGCTGGCTTTCTGACGATAAAGTTTTTGATAATATTAAATGCGCGTGATTTCAATCTGTAACCTCCAGTTTCATTTGAAAGAATGAAAATATTGATAAATATAATTGTCAATAGATATTATTAGCGTGTATTTATGGAAAAATGAAAATGCATCTTAATTAAACAGAATGCAAATACGATAACCTGTCACTCAGAGCGAAACTCAGTGAGCGTGGAGTCTCCTTGATGAACGACTTGCAACAATGTTCTTTTAGCAAATAATCAGCTTGCCAAATACGCAATCAGGTTGATCGTGCTACGGCGGTGTCACAATCGGTAGATTAAGTTAAAAATATATTTTGTAATAAATCTCTTGACAACATATTTTATTATATAATATTTGTTGTCAGAATCAATATTACAAATTGGAGTTATGATGAGTTTGATAGAGAATTTAATCCGATTAGGCGTTAATGAAAGCGAAGCGAAGGTCTATATTCATTTAATAAAAAATAAAAACTGCACAGCGACTGAAATCGCCAAGAGTGTCGGCGTATCCAGAACACAAGCCTATCAAATCATTGCAAATCTAATTAAAAATAACATGTGTATCGAACAATTAGGTTCTGTTAAAAAATATTATGCAGTGGATCCTGAACTAGTTATCCAGAATCTGAATCATGAAATTGATGAAAAAAAGAAATTGCTTGAAGATATCAAACCAACATTACTGAAAATGTTTAGCGAAAATGAACAAAATGAAAATCCCTTTGAGTTTATCAGAGTTTTAACCACAACTTCCTCAATTATCCAAACCATTCAAAATCTGGAAGAAAATGCCAAAGAATCCGTTTATGCCTTCAACAAAGCTCCTTATGCAATGAATATTGACATTACTGATGTTAATGAAATCCACATGGAACTCAGAGAGTCTGAACGTGAAAGTATAGAAAAAGGTGTTGTGATCAAATCATTATACGAAATCGATGACAGCAAAGATTTCATTCGAAGAGTTGAATTTTTTCAAAGCAAAGGCGAATACGTTCGCATCGCAAACAAACTGCCATTTAAATTATTTATTTTCGATAGCAAAATTGTTATCTTAGCCTTACAAAACAAGATGAGCAATGATTTAAAATTCGTTACTTTACTCATCGAGCACAAGGAGTTTGCCCTTGCACTGATGGAAATTTTCGAAATCTACTGGAGCAGTTCCGTCACAATTAAAGAATATAAAAATAATAAATAAGGAGAACTCATGAAAAAATTTAGTATTGCGATGCTGTTGATTCTAACGATGTCATTGATTTATGGTCAATGGTCAAATGATGCAGCTTTAAATCTCAAAGTAACAAATTCGAGCTATGAAGAAGTAATACCGAAAGTAGCTTATGGACCCAATGGTGATGTGTGGGTATCATGGTTTTCAAGTGAAAATGGAAACTACAATGTTCGCGCTCAAAAATACACCTTTAATGGACTCCCTGCTTTTGAACCTGAAGGATTGCTCATCAGCAATAATCCTCAGATGAGCTGGTTAACAGATTGGGATATGAAAGTAGATTCTCAAAATAATGCGATCCTCAGTTTTTTAGATGAAAGAACGGGTAATCTGGATATTTATGTGTACAAAGTATCTCCTACAGGTGAAATGCTCTGGGGAGCTAATGGCATCGCTCTCTGTAATGATGCCACAGAAGATTATACACCAACCGTCGGCATCACCGATCAGGATAATGTGATCGTTGCATGGATGTCAGGTGATGATATCAAACTTCAAAAAATTCTTGCTAATGGAAACTTAGCTCAGACAGAACCAATGATTATTCATACAGATGCCTACAGAATGACCTGGCCTCAAATTCTTCCTCAGGATAATGATACATTTATTCTGAAATATGCTAAAGATTCAGGACCTTTCTACGCCGTATTACGCTATGTTTACGCACAAAAATACGATTCAACGCTAAATCCTGTATGGACAAATCCTGCCACAATTACCGATCTAGGTGGTATCTCCAGCTGGACACAGGTTTTTTCTAGTGACAATGATGGCAACGGCGGATTTATCATGTGCTGGTATGAAGATCGTGATAATGATCAAATGAGAAATGTCTATATTCAGCATGTTTTAAGCGATGGTACTGTTCAGTTTACTGCCAATGGAATCCAACCAAGTATTTCGACAACGACTCAGCATTTTTATCCAGTGTGTGCCTATGATCCGATCCATGAGATCTCTTATGTGGTTTGGTCTGATACTGATGCAAATCAAAATCAGAGAGGCATGAGAGTGCAAGCGTTTGATACCGATGGCAATAAATTATATGGAGATGAAGGCTATGTTATTATCTCTTTAGGTAATGAATCTCCTCTTGCTACCCGTGCAAATGTCGTGAATGGTGAATTAGTCGTTATTTTCACTTCTGCGGTCAATGGTTCAGCTGTTGATAGTAATCTAAGAGCTTTCAGACTCAATTTGGAAGGTGATTTTGTGTGGGAAAATCAATTTGTCACATTGAAAAGCGTCAGCAGTGAAATCATTCATGAAGATGCCAGTGCATTCTTCAATAATCAAGCGCTGGTTGCCTGGGAAGACAGTCGTACAAGCCCAAATTCCTTATTTATCCAAAATATCAATTTTGACGGCACACTTGGCGAACAGCAAACTCCTTCAGGCATCAACGGAATCGTGAGTCTGGAAGGCGGAAATGGCAATGTGAGCGAGGTTGTTTTAACAATTGGTACTCATATTGTTTCTCCTAATGAAAATGGAGTTTACTACATAGAATTGGAACCAGGCACTTACAATATTATTGCGCATCTTGATACTTATCAGGATACAACGATTACAGATGTTGTGGTCACTGAAGGTCAAATTACTTCACAAAACATTACACTTCATGTGATTACAGCAAATGATCCATCTGAGATTTCTATCCCTCAAAACAAGATTCAAAATTATCCTAATCCTTTTAATCCAAATACACAGATTCAATACCATCTGGCGACTCCATCTGATGTCGAATTGACAATTTATAACGCAAAAGGTCAAAAAGTATGTACATTGATCAATGAATTTAAAAATGCCGGAGATCATCAGATCAACTGGAATGGTAAAAATGCTAACGGAGTAGAGGTATCTTCAGGAATTTATTATTGTGGTTTTAAAAGCAATCAAGGCACTATGAACCATAAAATGCTGTTAATTAAGTAAATAATTATAATGTCGGGGTATTTCACAATAAAAATACCCCGATAATTTTATCTAAAATCTAAAATCTCTTTTACCTTCTTCAATCTCAGAAAGACGGCTGACACAAATCCCTTTCACTTTATCACTTAAAATATGAGAAAGTTCTTCCTGTATCACTTTTTCTCCTAAAGTTTTTGTTTGAGGAGCAGCATAATCTTCAAGGTATTCTTTCAAAGTCATTAATGCATTGGGTTGACAACAGTTGGCAATTTGACCTGATTTAACCAAACTCATAAATCGATCTCCAGTACGGCCTTCTCGATAGCATGCGGTACAAAAACTTGGAATGAAACCATGTGAAAGCAACCAGTGGACAATCTCATCAAGTGTACGGTTGTCACTGATATCAAACTGTTTGGAGTCTTCCTCCTCTTTATCGTGATCATAATAACCGCCTACACTGGTGGATGATCCACCGCTGATTTGGGTAACTCCAAGCTCTAAGACTTTTGCGCGGGTTTCTTTAGATTCTCTGGTCGATACAATCATACCCGTATAAGGTACTGCAATACGAAGAACAGTTACAATTTTTTCAAATATTTCATCAGAAATTGAGTTCTTAAAATCATCAGGATTAATGTCATCAGCGGGTCTTATTCGAGGGACACTAATAGTATGAGGTCCCACACCAAAACGTGATTCCAAATGTTCTGCATGCATCAGCATTCCCACAAAATCATATCGATAAAGATTTAGTCCAAATAAGACGCCAATGCCGACATCGTCAATTCCTGCTTCCATTGCCCGATCCATCGCTTCAGTATGATATTCGTAATTGTGTTTGGGTCCGGTTGGATGTAATGCTTCATAATTCTCTTTATGATATGTCTCTTGAAATAGGATATATGTGCCAATTCCTGCATCATGAAGCTTCTTATAGTTTTCGACTGACGTAGCAGCCACATTGACATTAACTCTTCGGATTTCTCCATTTTTATGCTTGATCGAATAAATTGTTTTAATGCTTTCTAGTATATATTCAATCGGACTATTGACAGGATCTTCTCCAGACTCGAGTGCCAATCGCTTATGCCCCATATCCTGAAGCGCAATTACCTCTCTCTTAATATCTTCCTGACTGAGTTTCTTACGGGTAATATGCTTATTACTCAAATGATATGGACAATAGACACAGCCATTGATACAATAATTTGATAAATATAATGGCGCAAACATCACAATTCGATTCCCATAAAACTTATGCTTGATCTCTTTCGCTAAACTCATCATTCGATGATTTTCTTCCTCAAGATCACATTCTAAAAGAACAGCTGCCTCACGATGTGATATCCCTTTAAACTGACTTGCTTTTTCTAAAATCTGGTCAATCAACTCTTTGTTATGCGCATTCGCTTTGGCATAAGCCAAAGTCTCCATGATCTCTTCATGATCAATAAATTCTGCGGCTTTTTGAGAATTTGCATCATACATACAAACCTTCCTTTATCTCTTTTTTTAATTACTCTGTAAATGATTTGGAATAAACTGTTTTCGTGCTGACATGAGGGATCATCCCCAACTTCCCGGAAAGTGCGCTAATTATTTCATTGGAGGCATCAACAATTACACTGATCACAGAAATTTGCCTTTTATGATAGGGCACACCCATTCTTCCAACAATAAAATCTGAATAGTCGTGCAGTATCGTATTAATTTTTTCAACTGAGTTCTTGTTTTCGATGATTATTCCAATAAGTGCAATTCTGCTCTCCATCAATTATCCCTTATCTTGTACAAAAAAAGAGAGATGCCAGAGCGTTCTGATTCTCTTCAAGATTGGGATAATCCCTCTCCTTCAGTACAGAATTTATTTGCTTTTTGGTCCGATACTTCATTCCTCAAGCTTAATGACAATATAAAATAAAGATAAAATTAGGCAAGTTTTTTCTTGACAGCATCAGACGTATAGATATTTAGGTAATTAGCTAAATAATAAGAAGAGGGATTATGAATGACCAGTTTTTTAAGGCAATCGCCGATCAGAACAGAAGAAAGATACTTCAACTATTAAAGGATAAAGGTGTACTTTCCGCAGGAGAGATCTCTGAATATTTTGAAATCAGCAAACCCTCATTAAGTGATCATCTTAAAATTTTGAAAAATGCTGATCTGATTTATTCAGAGAAGAAAGGTCAGTATATATACTATCGAATCAATACGAGTGTGTTTCAGGATTTTATCACCTGGATAATGAATCTGTCAGAAAAAAAGGAGAATGAAAACGAATAAGTTAAAACAATTTAAAGCAAGCATGATCGTTTATGTTGTTTATCTGTTGTCTTTGGTAATTTTTGCCTCTGTAATACCCGCTGATGCTCAAGTGCCAACTCATTGGAATTTTAAAGGAGAAATCGATGACTATTCTGGGAAATGGTCAGCGATTCTATTTGGATTTATATTTAATACGATTCTTCTACTGATCATGATGTTCTTTTCAAGTATTCAACCGAAATACAAGAAAAATGAAGATCGCTATGATAAACTTCTTCCTCAAATGTCCTGTGGATTGTTGGGATTCTTAGGTTTAATCCATTTGTATTCATTAGTCCTGGCTCTTTATCAGATTGAAAGTAATCAGTTCAGCATGATCATTTTGATCATTGGCTTATTATTTATCTTTATTGGAAATTTGATGTCAAAAACACCCCGAAACTACTTTATTGGCATCAAAACTCCCTGGACTCTGGCAAGTGAAGAAGTCTGGTTCAGAACCCATCGTATCGGCGGAAGAATGTTTCTCCTAGCTGGTGTTCTTATGATTGCGAAAAGCATCTTTCTCGAACAAGAAATATATCAGTTAGTTTTGACAATTATCGCTTTTGCCTTATTACTCTATCCAATATTGTATTCATTTATCATTTTCAAAAAGCTTGAGAAAGAAAATAAATCATGATGAATGATCATCTAATTTTACAGCTTGTTCAAAAAGAAGATCTGAAAGTAATCTCGGAATTATTAGAGTGTGTAATTACAGACAATTTCAAAAAAGATGGGATTTTCTCTGAAAAGCATGATCTGATGCTTGACGAAATTCATCTTCAAATTGATAAACTAAATCAATCATTGCATGAATATTCATTAAACCATTTTTATAAGCTGAAGAATGATCACCAGATTATAGCAGTACTGGCTTACGGACCTGCTGAGCACTTAATCACAGATCACTTTAATTTTGAAAATCCCTGTTTTGAAATTAAAAGCTTTATGATCCTCCCTGAATTTCAAAAGCAAGGATATGGCAGAATGATGTTTGAACAAATTCTTAAAATTTTACACAAAAATCGTGAAACGTCTTTTTGCCTGGATTGCGGATATCGAAGTTCACAAGAATTCTGGAAAAAGATTTTAGGGGATCCTTCAGTACAACTCTATGATTTTTGGGGTCAAGGATATGATCATTTGATCTGGGTGAGAAAGATTAATCAGTTCATCACTTGACAGAAAAATCCTTATGCTGAAAATATAGTAAAGGAGATCTTATGAGATTTGTAATATTATTAATAGCATTCATGTTTATCTTAAAAGTTAATGGGATAAATAGTGATTATATCGTGATTAATGATGATATTGAGCTCAAAAAAATAGGTGAAAATGCTTATGTGCATATTAGCTGGGATTCGATCAGTACTTATGGAAAATTTTCATCAAATGGGCTTTTCTATATTAAAAATAACAAAGCGCTGATGATTGATACGCCGACTAACAATGAAAAAACCCGTCAATTAGTGGAATATGTAGAAAATCATTTCGATGTGCAAATTGATTTACTGATTGTTAGCCATTACCACAATGATTGTATGGGAGGAATAGATTACATTTACTCAAGAGGTATTCCTTCTTTGGCAAATAAAATGACAGTTGATAAATGCAAAGAGCTAAAACTTCCACCACCTAAAACCAGTTTTTTAGACAATCATGTGATTCATTTTCAAGGAGAAGAAATTATTTGTAAGTACTTTGGAGAAGGTCACACGGTTGATAATATTTGCACCTATCTGCCTCAATCGGATATCCTTTTTGGGGGTTGTTTAATTAAAGCTCAAGAATCAAATGGTTTGGGAAATATTGCTGAAGCCAATGTTGATCACTGGGATCAAACGGTGTTAAAAGTTAAATCAGCATATCCAAATGTACATAGTGTGATTCCAGGGCATGGTCCTATTGGAGATACCTCATTATTTGATCATACTATTAGTCTAGTTCAAACTTATAGAGAAAATCATTAAGGCCTTGTTTCGTTAAATGAGTTTGATCAAAAAGCCCTATATCTCAATTAGATTTAAGATTGTCACATTATTCAGTCTTTTGATACTGGTATTGATTATTGTTGTCAATCTGTTTTTTTATAAAGGGATAGATGGATATGGTTATTTTGTACAAATTTATAAATATTCCTATGAAACAATATTTTCAAAGAGTGTTTTATATAAGGAGGTTATATGAAAAAGATTAATTTAGTATTATTATTGCTTATGTGTTTTCTCAGTTTACAAAATGCTTTTGCATCAACAGAATTTGGATGTATTTTTCTAAGCATTAATCCTTCAACTGTAAATGCAGGAATGGGTTATGAATCGGGTGTCGCTGATATATGGCATGAAAATGCCTTTTCAGTTTGGTCAAATCCAGCGCTGTCATCTTTTCAAAATGGTCTGACTTACAGCACCTTACACGATAAATGGCTTGATGATGTTGAAGGTATTGATGATATGACCTTTTCTTCCCGATATATCAATATTGGATATGAAGGAATAGGGATTAGTTTTCCTTTAAGCAATAGCGATGGTTATACAGGTACATCAATAGATTATGGCATACAAGAAAGCGTTGATGAGGAAGGTCAAATTAATGGGAACTTTCATAGTTATGAGAAAGCAAGTAGTTATAATTTCTCCATTAATACTGACGCTTTGAATAGCTTTAAACCGAATTTCTTCCAATTAGGTATCGGTTTTACTTTTACTAAAATAAAATCAAAATTTACTGTAGTTGGTAGAGAAAATATTATCAATCTTGGAGTTGCTGGAAAAGTGGATATTGCGAAAGCCTTGCAAATGAATAATTTAGTTATTGAAAGTTCAATGGGATATTCATCAACCAACATTCAAGCTGCCGAAATCCAGTATGGGGATTCAAACAATATAGATCCCATTTTACAAGAAGACAGAATTGGTTTTGGTGTTTTTGGCGCATTAAAAAGTCATGGTTATCTATCCAATTCCCCTTTACCTGAAGAATTCTGTAAATACTTAATTTCAGCTCAACTACTATACGCAAAAACAATTTGTGGTGACTCACAACAAAACTCTTATGGATCAGAAATCGGATTATTAGATACTTTCTTTATAAGAAACGGATATTATAGTGATAAAGATGGATCAATTGAAGGTCATACTTATGGATATGGAATCAAACTTAATATCTTAGACAATGGTTTTGTTGAATTTAATAAGAGTATATTCCCTGGTGGAGAAATGCAAGATAAGCAAGATAAAACGGATTTTAGCGTAGGAATCTATTTCTAATTAACAAAATGAATAATCAAGTACATGTTAGAATCGCAAATATTGAAGACATCCCTCTGATTGTAAAGAATAGGGTGAACTTCATGCTGGAAATTCAAGGCGAAAAAAGTCAAGAACAGATCGAAGTCTTACAGATTGAACTTACAAAGTATTTATCTTCAGCGATTCCAAGAGGTGAGTTCCTCGCCTTTATTGCTGAATATCAAGGACTGCCTGTAAGCTTTGGAGGTTTAGTCATTCAGGTCATTCCACCTACTTTTACCAATATAGATGGAAAAATAGGCTACATTTTGAATATGTACACTCAAAAAGAATATCGCGGTAGGGGACTTTGTAGTAAAATTATGGAGCAGATCATTCTTGAGGCAAAGCAGCTAAAACTTAATAAACTTTACCTTAATGCGACTGATGACGGCTACCCTATCTATCAGAAATTTAATTTTTCAGCACCTCATTGGAGAGAAATGGAGCTGAAAATTGAGCAATGACATTATTGAAAATACCTGTCTGAATTGTGGTCATCCAATCAAACTTAATTATTGCGAACAATGCGGACAAGATACCTCCACTCAAAAGATTGATTGGAAATTTTGCTCAAGAGAGCTTCTCTTTAATAACTTTACACTACATAATAAAATGCTTTTTACGATGAAAGCTCTCTTAATAAATCCGAAGAAGATGATTTTTGATTATATCAATGGAAAAAGAATTCAATATTCTGGGGCGATTCAATTCTTGTTTTTTGTTTTAATTCTCAATGGCTTGATTTTTGTAATTCTTGGAAAACCAGTTGATGACAATAAAACGATATTAGAAATCAACGCTGTAAAACAGAGCATTGACTTAAGACAATATACAAAATTAGTAATTCTGATGTTTATTCTTATGTCATCTTTGGGAAGTAGATTGCTTTATTATAAACATAAATATACGATACCTGAACATGTCATTATCAACTTTTATACTATCTCCTTTTGCTGGTTATTCTCTTCTTTACTCAAGCTTTTGACTTGGAATTACTTCTCAGGAGTATACTCATGGATCAGTTTATTGCTTATTTTAATCTATTATCAACGAATATTCTCAGATGGAAAATCTCTGTTTAAAAACTTTTTAAAAGCTCTTTCTGCCATTCTCTTAATTCTCTTCTTCTCCTTCATTGTGATCGTCATCGGGGCAATATTTGTCGCTCTATACTATCAGTACATAGTAGGTCAATCTTGAAAACTTTTAATTTCAAAGCACTGATTCTGAAACATGAGGATATGGACGCTTGCTATATAGAGTTCCCTTATTCAGTCGAAGAAGAATTTAATACAAAAGCTCAGGTTAAAGTAATGGCTTTATTTGATGGTGAGTCATATAGAGGATCTTTAGTAAAAATGGGCACTCAATGTCATATCATTGGTATTCCCAAAGCAATTCGTAAGCGCATTAAAAAGGATGCAGGGGATTATGTTCAAGTTGAACTCCATAAAGATGATTTGCCCAGATCCGTTAATCTTGCTCATGATATTCAAATAGCGCTTCAGAATGACAATCTGCTTCAAAAGTTTGATGCAATGTCATACTCGCACCAAAAAGAATATGTCCAATGGATCGAAGAAGCAAAAAAGGAAACAACCCGATTATCAAGAATTACAAAACTCTGTGAAAAATTGCGTGATTAATGTCCTATGCCATCTCTCATCATGATCGCATGTTCTAGGATAGGAATAACGATTTTTGAACATAGTTTTACTGCTTTAGTAGATCCTGGGAAGTTGATAATAATCGTTTTGCCCTTCATACCAGCATAATTTCTCGACAACATTGCCATTTGCGTTTCTTTATATGATTCTGAACGGATGATTTCGGCGATACCAGGTAATTCTTTATCACAAAAAGAAGCACAGACTTCAGGCGTGATATCTCTCACTGATAATCCTGTACCGCCTGTTGTGATGACAAAGTCCTGATCAAGCATTGAGTTTAATGAATTGAGTAAAACTTCCTGATCATCTGGAATGATTATTTTATGAAGTTCTGCTTCAGGATATGCTTCGTGGATCATATCAATAATTATTTTGCCGGATATGTCTTCATAAATACCTTGGGATGCACGATCAGATAATGTAATGACAGTGAGTTTCATGACTGATCTCTCCTTCTTTGATTACTTTAGCAAACACACCTTTTCGAGGCATCACGCAATCTCCAACGATTTGAAATATCTCACATCCATGATGACATTCCTTACCGATTTGAGTGATTTCTAAGACAGCTTCTCCTAAATAGAGTTGTGTACCGATGGGCAGTTCGTCGAGTTTAATCCCTTTCACAGTGATATTTTCAGCGAAATCACCGTAATTGAGCTCAATTCCCTTGTTTCTCATTGTATCGATATCTTCAATAGCAAGCAAAGATACTTGGCGATGCCAGTTTCCCGCATGAGCATCTGCAACTATACCATGATCTACTTTCAAAAATGCCTTATCTACTGGCTTTTTTTGTAATCCCTTTGCTGATGATATATTGATTGATAAGATTTCAAAATCCTTCTTCATGTATTCCTCAATAATTCTTCTTTTGTTTTTTTGACTAAATGAATATCGGTGATTCTCATATTTTTATCAACGGCTTTACACATATCATAAATGGTTAAACATGCGATACTGACACTATTCAACGCTTCCATTTCTATTCCTGTTTTGTCCGTGCATATCGCACATGCCTGTACAAAGATGCCATCTTCCTCAATCTCAAAACGAACATCTATCTGATCAATCTGAATATTATGACAAAGAGGAATCAAGTCTGAGGTTTTCTTACCACCTAAAATTGCAGCAATTCGTGCCACAGCGATCACATCCCCTTTTTTTAGCTGATTTTCTTTGACTAACTGAATGGTTTCTTTTGCAAGCATTATTCTTCCCTCTGCAATAGCTGTGCGTTTCACAACTTTTTTATGTGAGACATCAACCATATGTGCTTGCCCATTTTCATTTACATGTGTGAGATGTGACATTTATCCTCCTATTTCCATCATATTTCGATTGGTACATACTGAGCCTTTTAAAGGTTTATATCGAATAGCTTCTAGTATTGATTTCTTGATATCATTCATATCAATTCTTGTTTCTTCGTTAGAATGCAAACATGATTTTAACACTCCATCAGCCATTAATCTCAAACGGTTGCAATGACCACATTTAGGTGGGCGATCATACGCATAATTGTCAATTTTATTTTCTTCCAGTGAATACTGACCAATTAATTGAAGTGTTATCCCCTTCATTTGACAAAAGTCTCTCATTCGTTGCACTTCATCATCTTCGGTATCATTCATAACCACCATATTGATTTTTATTGTGAATCCTTCATTTATCGCTGAATCGATTCCTTTCAATACCTCTTCTAATTTTCCATTTCGTGTTAATCTGCCAAAACGTTCTGCATTCAAGGTATCTAGTGAGATATTTATGCCATCTAAACCCGCTTCTTTGAGTAAATGAGAAAACTGTGGGAGTAATATACCATTCGTCGTCATTCCAATATATCTGATACCTTCAATAGCTTTAATCTGACGTACCATTTCGACAATTCCCTTTTTTAAAAGCGGTTCTCCACCAGTTAATCTGACTTTCCAAAATCCAAGTTCTGATGACGCTTTGACAATTTTTACTATGTCTTCAACTGATAAAAAATCTTTATGAGCTCTGTGTAGGATTCCTTCCTCTGGCATACAATATACACATCTAAGGTTGCATTTATCTGTAACTGATATTCTCAAATAATGAATATCTCTGTTATATGAGTCGAACACTAATCTCTTCTCCTTCTTTGATTTCGTTACAACCAATACCCAGACAGAGTAAAGCATTGGCTTGTGAGAATACATCTAAATGTGCTGATCCGTGGTATTGGGCACTAAATATTTCTCCATTTCGATAAATCACAGGACGATATTCAAAGCGTGATGTATCTCTCCTCTTGATTCCTTGTCTCATGATTCCTTTAACCGAAAATGGCTGATAATCATATCCCATAAAACGATTGATGAATCCTCGGACAAATACTTCAAATAGTATAAAAGTAGATACAGGATTCCCCGGCAATCCAAATACATATTTACCGTTTCCTGTTCCAAAAACTGTTGGTTTCCCAGGTTTAATGGCAATAGATTGTATCAGTAACTCAATTCCATTTTCCTTCAATATTTGTGGCACATAATCAAAATCTCCCATTGATACACCACCACTTAAAATTACAATATCATTTTCATTCAAAGCTTCCTGAATTATCTTTGTGGTATGTTGATGCTCATCTTTTGCAATTCCATAATAATTTGCATCAATTCTCATGGATTGTATTTGTGCGATTAACTGGGAAGAATTACTATTATAAATTGAACCCTTTTCTAAGGATTCTCAAGGTTCTTTAAGCTCACTGCCTGTTGAAATGACGCCAACTCTTGGTCTCTGATATACTTCGACCTGAGCAATCCCTTCTGATGCTAAAATACCAATTTGCTGGGCATTGAGCATGTTTGCTTTTAAAAGGATATCTCCGCTTTTATGATTTTCACCTTGCTTGATAATATTCTCATAAGGTTCATTTTGAGTTTTTCGAATGACATTTCCAATTTCTTCCGTGAATTCTACTCTGATGACTTTTGTACAGTTTTCTGGAATCATAGCGCCTGTCATTATTTTACTGCAATATCCTGGTTTTATAGGATATTTTGGACATTTCCCTGCAGGAATGATTTCAAGGATTTCATACTCTTCGCGATCATCCTCAGCAATTATAGCATAACCATCCATTGCAGATTTACTGAATGGCGGAGAATCTATCCGCGCATAGACATCTTTTGATAAATGCCTTTGATAAGCTTCACTCAACATCACAGTCTCAATTTGACGGTTGATGTTGATCCCTTGAATGATTTCTATTGCTTCCTGTGGATGAATCATATTTAGTCCTTTCTATTGTTGATCATTCTCAATATTGAAAATAATATAATACTAATGATAATCATAAGCAAGGCAATTGGTCTCGCATGTTCCAAACCAAATGCATTAAATCGGTCTAAGATGAGCACTGGGGCGGTCATTGGATGATAAGTAAGAATAACCACTGCTCCAAATTCTGATATTCCTCGAGCCCACATTAAAATGCTTCCAGATAGTATATCTCTTTTGGCTAAAGGTAATGCAATGTAAAAGAAACTCTTAAATGAGTTTGCTCCCAAACTTCTTGCTACATTCTCTAGCTTAGGATTGATTTTCTTGAATCCTTCTTTTGAATGATTGACTAAATATGAGAGACTGACAAACAACATT
This sequence comes from uncultured Candidatus Cloacimonadota bacterium, assembly GCA_964573665.1. Classification (GTDB taxonomy): domain Bacteria; phylum Cloacimonadota; class Cloacimonadia; order Cloacimonadales; family WRIO01; genus JAGOCT01. Next base: position 25,837 of record CAZNKI010000043.1, read on the forward strand.
CCAATCACAATTCCGATTTCTGTGCCAGGTACCGTTAATCCTATTCGATCAAAAAAAGACCCTACAAAAAACCTTCTACCAAAAACACTTAATAACGCAATACCCGCTGCTGTATGTGGGATCATAACAGGGAGATCGATTATTGCTTCAATTATTGATTTGCCTCTAAAATTGGCTCTGGCTAACAGATATGCTAATGGAATTCCAAAAATTAAAGCAATTATTGTAGATATTAAAGCACTCTTTATGGATAATTGTACTGAACTCATGATTTCTGTGTCTTTGAAACTTTCAAAAAGTAATGTGAAATTCGATGATATGAGCATCTTTAAAATAGGTAAAATGATAAACAATATCAATATACTTGATAAGATAATGAGGGAGATGATAAATAATGACTTCGTTTTCATAAGAAATATAGTGCACTTTCTTTAAATAAAATAAAGATCTGATCATGTTCTTTCAACATCATTTGTTCAAGTGAATGATGAGTGATTTTGATATGAATACAAATATCTTTGCAATCATTTAATATCACTCTTACTTCTGTGAACATAAGCATATCTTTAATCTCAATGATTTCAGCTTTTAAACAGAATCTTGCAGAACTGCTCGGGATATCTCTGCTGAGAATTATATCGTGAGAATGAATGATAACATTCTTTTTGTCTGGTAGATATTCACATAATTCAATGTCGATTCCTTTTATGTATGATTTGTTGTCTTTATGTTCTAGCTCTATTAAATTATCTGTCCCAACGAATTCTGCAACAAACTTATTCTTTGGAGATTTAAATATATCTATTGGATGTCCTACCTGTAATATTTCTCCATTTTGAATGATGGCAATCCTGTCAGCCAGTGCCATTGCTTCTTCAAAGCTATGTGTGATATGGATACAACTTAATTGATATTGCTGATGAATACTCTTGATAAATGAATACATCTCTTTTTTAAATGAAGCATCTAAAGCAGAAAAAGGTTCATCAAGCAGGAGTAAATCGGGTTGAGAAAGCAATGTCCTTGCAATAGCTGTTTTTTGCTTTTCTCCGCCAGATAAATGCTTGATATCTCGATCTAATAAATGGCTAATTGATAATTGTTCTGCCATATCGGTCACTTTATTCTTGCTAAATTGACCTTTCATCTTCAGAGGAAATGCCAGATTCTCAAAGACATTCATATGCGGAAATAATGATAAATCCTGATATACAATACCAAATCTTCGATCTTCTAAAGGTTTATGGGTATAATCTCGTCCTTCAAAACAAATTTCCCCTTGGATCTTATTTAGACCAGCAATTGACTCTAGTAGTAGCGTCTTTCCACTACCAGTCGCACCAAGAATGACAAAATATTCATCCTTCTTAATTTCAAGATTGATCTTGTTTAATAATAGTTTTCCTTTGATGGTTAAACTTAGATCTTTTACTTCAAGCATTTGTTTCCCCATGAACTGATTTAATCATCGGATTTTTACCAACTTTAATAATTCTTTTGGTAAACTTTTGGTTTTACCTGTAGCAATAGCAGGTTTTAATGCGGGCTGACCATTGGCTTCCATAATGGCTTTGCCTTCAGCAGACAATAAAAACTGAGCAAATAATAATGCCCCTTCTTTATTCTCGCAGGTTTTTGGAATGGTGAATCCATAAACCATTGGCATTCCTGTCATTGTTAAAAAACTTCCCTCTGTTGCCCCACGAACTTTAACGCTGGCATTTTTATAAAAATCCGCGTAAGTATTACTTTTCAGATTAATCTGATCTGCTAACACTACATAGGGCTTTTTGTGCTGTTCTGAGACTGATCGGTAGATAAATAGATAATCAATTTGGCCTGATTCTAGTAATGCAATCATATCTACTTCTGCACTTCTGATATTGGAAGGTTTACAGCCTTTATTTAATTTTTGAAATAAACCAGGTTTTTTATAATGTTTTTCTGCTAGTTGCCATGTTAATAATGTACGATATCCGCATGGATCTGCATTCGGATCACTATGTCCATATTCTACTCCCGGTCTTTGTAATATCTCATACCAGTTTTTTGAATTGATCTCTTTCGCGTATTTGCTCTCTGGCGTGTACATGATTGACATCTCATTACTTACAAAATGAATGTTCCAATCTGCATTTCCAGTGTCAATTAATAACTCATCAATAACAAAGTAATCTGCACTGGCTATGATTTCACAACGCTTATTCAACTCTGAAACTTTTCGCGCAGCATTATTGCTTCCCGATGCTTCTCTTAATATATCAAACTGTGGATATTTTTTTTCAAATGCGGTTTCAATTTCTTTAAATGGTTTACTTAAACTTCCTGCATGAAAAATAAATATCTTCCCATCATTCTGTGCAAATAAGCTGATGATAAAAAAATACATGATAACGAAGTGTAAAAAAACATTTCTTTTCATTCTTCCTCCTTATGGAGGCGAAATCTTTGTTCGCCTTTCTAATAATGAGAGGCATCACCGTTTCCCGTGATACCCTATCGGTAAGCCATCATACTGATTTTTTCAGCTTAGATTAACTTACTCGGCTGAGTTCATTTGAAAATCATAGATAAATTTGTCAAGAATATTGAATGATCTTTTAAAAACAAAGATTTTTATAATCGTCAGTTACTACTGTTTCCTTTTACTATCCCCTGATAGATAAATTATTAGTCCGTTCCAGATATGATGTGATATAAGATAAAATACTGAAGGTAGTGATACTAAGGGGTTAAAATGATTCATACCAGTGACTATTGAAAGCAACGTGTTCTTATGCCCACTGCTGATTGGACATGTATATTTCATCACCTTGTCTTTTCGGCAAATGTAGTATGAAAATATATACAAGAAAAATGAAATCCCTAATGTCATTGAAAAGATAATAAACGCTTCTTCCAATTGAACTTCCTTGATTCGTGCGGAAGAAGATGCAATCACGATGGCAATCATTAAAAGTTGTATGACACCTTTTAAGGGATCTAAATATCGTTGAATACCCTCTTTCAACCAATAGGTCTTCTTCACAATTATTGACAATAGTAAAGGCATAAAGATAAATAATGCCACTTGTGAAAAAATGTTAAACGATGATACACTCTTTGATATTTCTCTAAAAAAGAGATGAGGAAGGAGCGCATAAGTGATTGAGGAGATTAAATTATATAATACCAAATTGGCAACACAAAACTCCAAATCACCCTTTGCAAGCCTTACAAGGATCGGACTCCCTAATGCAGGAGGAGTGATTACAATTAGTAATAAGCCAATTCGATAATTCAAATTAAGATTTAAACTGGCAAAATAAATGACCAATGGAAGAATCAACCAACATAGAACAGGAAAAAAGAGTAACTCTTTACGAATAAACTTGTGGATCTGAAATTCCATGCTTAAAAAACTGCTAAATAAAAAAAACATCAGAAGAGGAGAAACAATTGGTTTTAGTACAGACAATGCAGGAACAAAATATCCTATTACGATCGCTCCGATTAGTAGCTCTCCCATCCATCGACTGACAAAACTTAAAAACTTCAAGCAATTACCTGTTCTTTAAGACAAATAACATTGAGGTCGCTTGAGCAAAGCCATAACTAAGTAAATGAGATTTTAACGCCTCTGCTTCCTCTTTAATCTTCAAATAATCGGGATCTTCTTGAAGCATTTCTGTTCTCTGATCAATGATTTGCAGGTAATACTGAGTATGCTCTTGTTTTTGCTCTTCTGGTATAGGAAAAGAGAATTCACACTGATCAACAATTTGAAGATCAAATTGCTTGAGAAAAGAGTGAATATCTTCACCTTTCATCGTCTCATTATGAGTCATTCCTCTTTTTTGATCTAATCGTGCAAAAAAGCGATGAAGCTTGTCATGAGATTGTTGTGCCGTTGTTAACTCATCTGATCGCATTTCATTGATAACAAGCTGACCTGTGGGCTTCAACACTCTAAGCGCTTCTTTTACAACTAACTCCTTATCTTTGAAATGATGAAGTGAATTGGAGATACACACTGTATCAAAAGTCTTTGCTTCAAAGCTTAATATTTCTGCATCCATCTTTAAAAAATTGATCGGCTCTTCTGGAAAACGCGCTCTGATATGCTCTTCCATTTTTTCTATACTATCAATTGCCGTAATCGATTCAATATTCTTCATCTCCTTGATATAATGGATAAACTCCCCTGCACCAGATGCAATATCTAATACATTCCCTGAGTTAATCTGTTTTAATATTTGCTCTAATTCCTTTGACATATTGTTTCCTATTATCTTGTGATCATTTATTTGAGTCATATTTGATGAATAAATGCTTATGTCAATCAAAATGAACTTAAGTAATTATTAAAATTATGACTCACTCTTTGAGTACTACTTTCTTATAAATATGCTGATTGATATAATATATGATTGTCCTGATTACTTTTTAAATTTCACTTTTAGGTGATTATAACATTTCTATTTTTTGGCATGTGCTTCAATCCATTTTTGAACGTCAATTTTTATGCTTTCAATTTGTTGAGTACTTAAGTCACGCTCGATATTTTTTTTCAATTCTGAGGCTGCTTCAAATACATCACTATCTTTATAGTGACAAGCTATCATTATCCAGTAATATGATTCACTTATGTTTTTCTTAATTTCATCGCCATTGAAAAAGAGCAACCCTAATTGATATGGGGCATCTGTATGTCCATTTATTGTCGCTTGCTTATACCAATTAATCGCCTCAAAAATATCTTTTGCTACTCCATCACCATTTTCATAAATAGTGCCTAAGTTATACTGAGATTCTGCATAATCTTGATCTGCTGCTAATTTGTACCATTTTATTGCTTCTGCATCGTCTTGCTCTACGCCTTCTCCAATAGCATACATCACTCCTAAATTATTCTGAGCAGTAGCATATCCTTGATCTGCTGCAAGCCGGTACCATTTTACAGCTTCCTGCTTATTTTGAAGAACAAAATCGCCATCATCAAATAAAACTCCCAAATTATTCTGAGCTCTTACTTCACCTTGTTCCGCAGCTAATAAATACCATTGATATGCTTCTTGATAAGATTGCTTTTTATGATAATATTTACCGATTTCATATTGAGCTTCCTTATTCCCGTTTTTTGCTTTACTTAAAAGATTTTTATCTACTTCTGCAAATAATGTTGTTACAAAAGAGACGATGATGATAATTATTATTATTTTAATCATAAATCCTCCAATTTTAATCAGAAAAGCTCATTTTCTAATAATATGTCAAGATTTTTCTCAATTCTCAATCCGAAAATAGCTTGAGACTGTTCAAAATCGATATTGATAATTAAGCCCTCTTTTCATCTTCTATTG
>CAZNKI010000044.1:0-31065 GCA_964573665.1 uncultured Candidatus Cloacimonadota bacterium
CAGGCAATCAGCGTGTTTGGAATAATCGCATTGATTTGGGCTGTTTTGAATACGGTTCTCCTCATGTCGGCACAAGCAATCAGGAAATCCCCACTGTCATTTCCTACAATCTAAAGAATTACCCCAATCCGATATCTCTTCATAAACAAGGCTTTACCATCATCTCTTTTGATTATCCCGAAGAAGTGAGAAGCGAACCTGAAATCGAAATATATAACATCAAAGGGCAGAAAGTCAAAAGCCTAAAGACAGGTATGAGTTTTAAAGAATTAGCTCAAAAAGCGGGTCTTCAAAAAGACAATCCGATTTTTTCACAGGCAAAGAATTATTCTGTAGTATGGGATACAACTAATGATCAAGGCAGAAAAGTATCCAGCGGGATATACTTTTATCGCGCAAAAGTCGATGGGCGTGTCCTGCAAACTAAGAAGATGCTGGTGTTGAAATAGGGTGAATGATTCTATCAGAAGAAAAAACATACATCCCAATAGGTGCAAGCAAGGATGCATGCACAACGATAGCAAGCTGGTAGCTTGCTTTACGGCGGTTCTGCAAACAACGATAATTCAGAAAAAACAAGAAAATTAAACAATTATATTGACTTTTAGTCATTATAATGACAAATGGTTATAACTTTTGGTCATTATGATGACCGATGGGAGGAAAGACTGTGTATAAAAGATATTTAGAAGAACATATTAAAAACAAATTATTTAAAGGAAAAGCAATCATTCTCATTGGCGCAAGACAGGTCGGCAAAACAACATTGATTAATAGCATATTAGAAGGAATGGATTATTTATTCTTTGATGGTGATGATCCAATTGTAAGATCAATTTTAACACATCCTACAACGGAGCAGATTAGAACGATAATCGGAAACCATAAGCTTATATTTCTTGATGAGGCACAAAGAATTAAGGGAATAGGATTAACTCTAAAAATAATTACAGATCAATTTAAAAATGTTCAGTTATTAGTAAGTGGTTCATCTTCATTTGATCTTGGGAATGAATTAAATGAGCCATTAACTGGTAGAAAATGGGAATATGAATTATATCCGCTTTCTTGGGAAGAGTATGAAAATAAAATTGGATTTATACAGTCAGAACAACAACTTGAAAACCGTCTTATTTATGGTTTTTATCCTGATGTTGTTAATAATCAGGGAGATGAAAAAGAAATCTTAAAGAATCTGATTAATAGTTATTTGTTTAGAGATTTACTCGCATTTTCTGATATCAGAAAACCTGAAGTATTAGATAAACTACTTCAAGCACTTGCTCTTCAAATGGGAAATGAAGTCAATTATAACGAATTATCCCAAATTGTTGGGATTAATAAAAATACAATTCAAAACTATATTCAAATACTTGAAAAAGCGTATATTGTTTTTAGACTTAACAGTTTCAGCAGAAATTTAAGAAATGAAATAAAGCAAAACAGGAAAATCTACTTTTTTGATAATGGTGTACGCAATATGATTATTGGGAATTTTAATGCTTTAGATTTAAGAACAGACAAGGGAGCACTTTGGGAAAATTTTCTAGTCTCAGAACGATTCAAACAAAATATATATAAAAACACCTATACAAGAATGTATTTTTGGCGAACAAAGAATCAGCAAGAGATTGATTTTGTTGAAGAAACATCTGGAGAAATATCTGGTTTTGAGTTTAAATGGATTAAGAAAAACGATAAATTCCCCTCAAGTTTTGTTCAGGAATATAAAGCGAAAACAAAAATGATTGATAAAAATAATTTTAGAGAGTTCGTCATTATTTAGTGTCTCATCTTTTAAAAAACAACTCAATTGAATCAATTTCTGATTCATTGAGTATCAGCCATAAAAGAATTATCTGTTTAATCAGGAAAATACTTGCCAATTTTCTTTTATCTTTTTTAAATGGTAAAAAATACTATTATTAGGAGATTAAAATGGAAATACAAGCTCTTTATCAGCAAACAATGAATTATTTTTATGATATATGCAAAATCCCTCACGGATCCGGTAATGAAAGCGCAATCGCCCAATGGATCATCAATTGGGCAAAAGCTCATCAGTTTGAATATACTCAGGATGAAGTCGGAAATGTCATTATTCAAGTGCCAGGCGCTGATCAAAAGAAAAATGATTTACCGATTGTTTTACAAGGGCATATGGACATGGTTTGCGTCAAAGATGATGCCTCTGACCATGATTTCACAAAAGATCCATTGCAAACTTTTATCGAAAACGGATGGTTAAGAGCCAAACATACCACATTAGGCGCTGATAATGGCATTGCAATCGCTATGGCGATGGCATTGGCTGAAGATAAATCGATGAATCGTCCTCCATTAGAACTGCTTTTTACGGTGGATGAAGAAAGAGGTTTAACCGGCGCTAATTTCTTAAAAGCCAATACCTTAAAAGGTAAAATCCTACTCAATCTGGATTCTGAAGAAGAAGGTGAGTTTACGATTGGCTGCGCTGGCGGAAAAGACACACATATACAACTTCCGCTTAACTTTATTTCCTGTGACCATTGCAAACACATCATCATTCGTATTGCAGGTCTTATTGGCGGTCATTCAGGTATGGAAATCAATCAACAAAGAGCTAATGCGATCCAGATTGCGGGTCGATTATTAAACAAAATTAATAAAGTGGAAGCGATCAGAATCGTCGATATCAAATCCGGTTTAGCTCACAACGCCATTCCAAGAGACGCTTATGTAAAAATCTCTCTTCGCCCTGAATTTGCTGATCAGGCAATGATATTGCTTAAAGAAATCAAGGATGAGATCATGAAAGAATATCATAAAACTGAAAAAAGCATGAGTATCGATTTTGAAATTCCTCAATGCAATTGTGGCAATAAAGAAGAAGTTTGCGATTGTCATTCAGTTGATGTGGAAAGTACACAAAAAATCATTTTCTTACTCAACGCTCTCCCCCATGGTGTCGCTTATTTTGATCAAAGCAATCCACAATATGTTGAAACCTCAAATAATCTCGCTATCGTTAAAATAGAAAACAATCATCTTCAGGTGCTCACCAGTCAAAGAAGCGCTTTTGCCTCAAGAAATCAATATATCACAGAAAAAATTGAAGCCGTCGCTCATTTAGCCGGTGCAAAAGTAGAATCAGGCAATGGTTATCCTAGCTGGCAACCCAATTGGGACTCAGCTTTATTAAAAAAATGCCAACAGGTTTATGAAAAACTGAATCAAAAATCACCAAAAATCAATGTCATTCATGCTGGCTTAGAATGTGGCATCATTGGCGCAAAACACGAAGGCATGGATATGATTTCCATGGGACCTAATATTCGCACACCTCACAGTCCTGAAGAAAAAATGGAACTCATCTCTGTTGAAAAAACTCTGGCTTTTTTAGTTGAATTGCTCCAATCATTTTAATCACAGGAAGTTTTAATGAAAAGATCAAAAATATTTACTGAATTAACGATCGCCTCGATGGTTAGTTTAGGAATTATCAGCGCTTTTCTATTATTTAATCCCTTTAAAACTCATTTAGATGCCGATTTATCGCCCGATCCAGCCATTCAAAAACTGGAACAGGATATAGATCAACTCGTAAAACAATACGAAGCTTATGATTATAATTTTGGTATTCAGGTAACATCTACGACGAACGATGAAGTGATGTATTCACGAAATCAAGATTCGGCATTTGTTCCCGCATCAAACCTCAAACTGTTTTCAACAGCGATTGCGCTGGAAACTTTAGGTTCTGATTACAAATGGAAAAATCTCTTCTATACGCATGGAAATATTGAAAATGGCGTACTGGATGGAGATCTGATTTTTAAAGCAGAAGGAGACCCCAGTATCAGCGAACATTATCTCGATAATGGCATATCATCCTTATTTAAATCATGGGCGAAACAGATCAAAGAAGCGGGAATTCATACCATCAAAGGTAACTTAATTGTAGATAATTCTGCTTTTGCCAACCACTTTATTGGCAAAGGCTGGAGAAATACTTATGAACAGTCTTATTATGCTGCGCTCCCTTCCGCATTTGCGATCAACGAAAACTTTGTCAGAATCACAGTCAAAGGCGCAGGAAAAAGCAAATTAGCCCCTTCAGTGAGTATATATCCTTATAATGGCGGATTGAAGATCGTTAACAAAGCAATAACGACCACTAAAAGAGTGACTAAAATATCCATCAGCAGAGATAATGAGCAAAATATTATTTATGTCAGCGGTAGTATCGGCAGAAACCGAACTAGCAGTCAATCTATTAATATTCCACAACCAGGTCAATACGCCGGTGAAATGCTTTACGCCACATTAAAAAATCAGGACATGAATATCAAAGGAAAACTCATCGTTGAAAACATCAATAATCAAACTGAGAATGCTCAAATCTTAATCAGCAACGAATCTCCTGAATTAAGTCAACTGCTCCAACGAATCAATAAGACGAGCAATAACTTTATGGCAAATCAAATCTACCTTTCTTTAGGATATCTGCTCAGTAATGATGCCAGCAAATCAGAACAACTCATAAAAGATTATATGCAGTACAACGGAATCAATACCGCTCAACTGCAAATCGATGATGGCAGTGGCCTCTCCCCTATCAACAATGCAACACCCAGACAATTTTCTGAACTTCTCCACTTCATGAGTCAATCAAAAAGTTTTGACGCCTTCTATGATTCTTTTCCTATTGCAGGCGTTGATGGGACACTCAAAAACGTTATGCGCTTTGATCCGCTTTACAAAAATGTCAGGGGAAAAACAGGTACGATCAACAATGTTAAATCTTTATGCGGTTATATTTTTACCCGTGACTACGAACTGCTTACCTTCACAATTCTCGTCAATGATATCAAAGCCAGCCGATACAAAATTTATCAGTTCAATAATGAGTTACTCACCATCTTAGGAAAGTTCAGCAGAAATACACAAAACTATCAGGTACACACACAAAATGACTCACTCAAAATTAATTAACAAATTCTTTAAATTATGTATAAAAAGAACTTATACACATTATACTCACAATCACAAAAAGAGTTATTCTTTTGCAAAACTATTATTATCAATAGGATAGCAATTTGATCAGATTCCTCAACTCACTTTATCCACATTTTTCAAATCTTGACAAATATGGCTTAGAGAATAATTTTGATTGAAATTGTGTAATATAATAGGGTAGGGTGATGTTTAAACATTCATTAATACACAGTCGGGACCGTTTGCTTTTTATTGTAAATCGGTCATATATAAATAAGTTAAGGGGATAAACTATGGATCAGGATATATGGCAGAATATACTTGATCAGCTTGAGCAACATATTAATCCACAGAGTTTTAAAACATGGTTTAACGAAACTCAGTTAATTGATATGGACTACCAGTCATTGGTAGTTCAGGTACCGACCAAATTTGCAGCTGATTATTTAAATCAAACTTATTCAAAATTAATATCTGAAATCTCAGATGCAATATACAAAAAAATATATCAGGTAAAGTTTACGCATATTTATCAGGTAAGTTCAAAAGAAGTAAATAAAAATGATGTTTATCAGCAAAACCTTATTGCCAGTAAACTCAATCAAAAACATACATTTGCAGAATTTGTCGTGGGGAAAAGTAATAATTTTGCCCACTCAGCTTCAATGGCTGTCGCAGAATCTCCAGGTACAACCTACAATCCATTATTTATCTATGGTGAATCGGGAATGGGGAAGACCCATTTAATGCAGGCAATAGGCAACTTTCTGCTTGAAGAAGGAAAAAAGTATAATATCTTTTATATCACGACAGAACAGTTCACCAATGAAATGATCGAAGCAATTCGTTCCAATAAAATGCATCAGTTCCGAAATAAATTTAGAAATATCGACTTATTACTGGTGGATGATATTCATTTCCTTTCTAAAAAAGAAGGCTCTCAGGAAGAGTTTTTCCATACCTTTAATGCGCTCTACGAAGCAAAAAAACAAATCGTTATGACATCAGACCGACCACCCAAAGATATACCTGATCTTGAAAACCGTTTGGTCACCCGATTTGAATGGGGATTGCTGGCTGACTTAAAAAGTCCTGACTTTGAAACTCGTGTAGCAATTTTACGAAAAAAAGCAGAAGCAGAACATATACAACTGAGCGATGAAGTAATTGATTTTATTGCAGAAAAAATATCAACTAATGTTCGCGCCTTAGAAGGATCTTTGATTCGTATTCTGGCTTACTCATCATACAATAATATCAATCCGGAAAGCATTGATGTTTATACAGCTCAGGATATTTTGTCTGATATGATTTCTGAGAAACTTAAAGAAATCAGTATGGACAATATCTTCCAAAAAGTATGTAATTTCTACAATATTACCCCCTCTCAGATGCTTGATAAGACTAGAAAGCCTTCTATCTCATTTCCACGTCAGATTGCCATGTATTTGTCTAATTTGTTGATTCCTCAGATTTCACTCAAAGATATCGCAACTTATTACAAAAGAAACGATCATACCACTGTTTTGCATGCAAAAAAAATGATTGAAACCAAGTTTAAAGATGATAATGAACTGAGAATTCAGATCGAAAAAATCATCAAAGATATTAGGGGATTATAATTGAATTTTTGTATAAGTAATTTAATCTTAGAGAATGACTTAGTTTCATTTGAATCTAAGTTTTACACATATCCACTTGAAAGGATGTGTATTGTCGTGGATAAATTGCTCAATCTATTATTTTTAAAAAACCTTGTGAATAAGTTTAAAAATTTAAGGATCTTATTCACAAATTATACACAACGTATTTCATTTTCTAACATATTGTCTAATAGTCAATTAATAAGAAAGTTAATTGACTTATACTCAAATGCACTATGCCTATTACTACTACTAATAAAATATTTTAAAAAGGATATAATAGTATTATGAATAAGTTATTCAAATTATTTCTTCTCATTCTGTTTTCACTGTTGATTTTTGCTTGCAACAATAAGAACTCTTTAGTGGGTTATCCAAATGGAACAATTAATCATTATGAAGTCACAATTCCTGATTCATGTTTTCAATTAGCTTATTCATGGGGTGACAGTATACGCGTTTTTTCAGAAAATTCAAAACTTGTAGTTGGAAATTATCAGGGAATCGAAGCCCGTACCATGATAAAGTTTTCTTCTTTACCAACCAATATTTCTAATATTCAGAATGTAAAAATCCGTCTAAAAAAGAATAAAAGAAATCTAACAAACTCAATTAGCTTTGGTATCTATAAAATGACAAAAAGCTGGTCAGAAAATATCGCCACATGGAATATCAATACCACGGATTCCAACTGGAATAATACAGGTGGTGATTTTGATGCCACAGCTTTGAATGTTCAGGAATTTAATGTAGATTCTGATAGTTTAGTCTTTGAATTACCCGCTTCATTAATTTCAGAGTGGGTAAGTGCTGACAGCCTAAACAAAGGTATTATGATTAAACAGGTTACAAGAAACAGAGATAACCAGTTTGTTGAATTTTATTCTTCAGAATCCTATAATTCAGACTTAATGCCACAGTTAACATTTACTTATACCAACTCATCAAATGAAGAAAAAACATATTCCCGATCCTCATATACCGATACCTTTATTCATAATGCAAGTATGATTACAGAAAATGACAATAGCCAGCTTTCATTTTGGCATATAGCGCCTAAAGCAATGTTTTTTAAAGTTAATCTTCCCTGGCAAATATTCAGCCAGGCCGATTCAAGTATCACCAGTGAAGAAGATTTAAGAATGATTACAATTAATCGCGCTGAGTTAGTTTTAACCAGTAAAGGGGATGATTTACCCAATACTAATCCAAAGTTCAGTATCGCAAATTATGTGTTAAATTCTTCTTTGGCTGAAAATACTACTTATTTTGATAAATCAAATTATACTTATTATCAAACAACAACAGATACGCTGAAAACAGGTACTCTGAATATGAATGTCACAGCATTACTTCAGGCATATACTTCAAAAATAAAAACAAATTATGGTTTTGTGATTAAATCAAATTATCAGAATATGGATTTTTCAAGAATTAATTTTTATAATAAAAATGCTGAAAATCCAGTCAACAGACCAAAAATTATTGTAAAATTCTCATCACAATCAAAGGAGTAGTCCCATGAAAAAGTTGTATTTAATCTTCGCAATTATGAGTGCTTTGTTTTTAATGTCCTGTGAAACTGGAAAAGGAACTGTTATTGCCAAAGTTAATGATGAAGTATTAACCTTAGAACAATTTCAAAAAAGTTTTCCTACAATTGAATTTAATGCAATGAGTGCTGAACAAAAAAGAGAATGGATCAACAAATGGGTCGAGTTGACGCTTTTAGCTCAAAAAGCAGATCAGGATGATTTTATTAAAGATAATGAAATAATGAAATTTAAAATAGAAAATGCTATAAAAAAAGTAAAATCTAATGCCTTTATTAATAAGCAATTACAAGCAATAAAAGTGTCTGATGAGGAATTATTTAATTATTACAGAATTCATCAGGGTGAATTTTCAAAGAAAATGTCTTCGTACAAAGTTCAAAGAATATTCTTCAATAATCAGGAAGATATGATCAGAATTAAAAGTATGCTGGATAATGGATTAATCAAATTTACTCCTGCTGCAATCCAATATTCTCAGGAAGAGATTGGAAAATTTGGCGGATTTATGAGCGAATCTGTCACTGAAAGTGGTGATTTTGCTGAGATCTATAAAACCTTAAGTACTTTATCTCAATATCAATACACAACGATGGCGTTTAATAATGGCTTTATGATTGTTCGTTATATTGAATTATCAGAAATACAACAAGATGCCTCATTTGAAGATATGAAAGCTGATATTGAAAAACAGATTATTAATAGTAAAAGAAAAGATATTTACGAAAATCTGATCAAAGAAATTAAAACAGAATCAGATATTGTAATATCATTATGAGGTTAAAATGAAAAAATATATTATAATTGCTCTTTTAAGTTTATTTATTAGCTTATTCGCTTCATCTGATGATTATATTGTTGCGAAAGCAGGTAAGGATATTATCTTAAAATCAGATATCCAGAAGCAAATATTACAAATGAAAAGCTCTAAATACTGGACAGAAAATGATAATGTTGCATCTGTTTTAGAAGATATGATTGATGCAAAAATCATCATTGTCAAAGCTAAAGAACTTGGTTTAAGTGTAGATGATAATAAAATTAAAATGATCATTGATAAACAAATTAGCTCAATTAAAGGACAGTTTCCTAATGAAGAAGCGTTTTATTCAGAGCTTAGAAAAGCAAATTTAACACTGAGTGATCTTAAAAAATATTATGAAGAAATGCTCACTGAACAACAGTTAAAAGATCAATTGATTCAATCCCAAATTAAGAAAAAAGTTCAAGTATCCGATTTAGAAATTAGAAAATATTACGAAGATAATAAAAGTGATATATTAAAAGATTACAAGAAATATCAGATTTCTCTGATTATGAGAAATGTAAAAGCAAGCCAACAAACAAAAGATCTTGCTTTATCTAAAATTTCAGATATTCAAGCTCAAATCAAAAAGGGTAAGAAGTTTGAAAAATTAGCTAAAGAACTCAGCGATTGTCCAAGCGGTCAAAATGGGGGAGATTTAGGTTATTTTTCCAGAGGAATGATGGTTAAACCTTTTGAAGATGCTGCTTTTGCACTGAAAGTTGGTGAAGTATCTGATATAGTAGAAACTCAATTCGGGTATCATCTCATCCGCTTAGATGAAATTAAAGATAAAGAAATTAAAGCAAGTCATATTCTGATTAAGACTGATCCCAACGAAAATGATATCATAATTGAAAAAGAATTTATGGATTCATTATTTAAAAGATTGCAAAATGGAGAAGCTTTTGATCAACTCGCTACTCAATATTCAGAAGATGATTCATCAAAAATTCATAGTGGTGTTATTGGCAATTATTCTGTCAGTGAATTTCCTGAAATGTTTTCAGATCAAATTTCATCAATTGATGAGAATGGGTTTACAGAAGTGATTAATAGTGAAAATACTTTTTTTATCTTTGGAAAAAAAGCATTACAAGACTCTGAAGATTCCTTTAATAATTACAAAAATAACATTAAACAAATTTTACTAAGTAAAAAACAAATGGACTATTATTCTAACTGGATTAGTCAGGTAAGAAATGAATTTTATATTCATATCTATCAGGATCGTTTAGATGAACTTAAAAAAGAACTTCAGTAATCAGTTATCGATCTATTTTTCGACCTGTTTCGGTATAGGGTATTTTCCATTTGCTCCTGGAACAATGGGTACCCTTTTTGCATTTATCGTTTGGATATTGATTCCTGATCATATTTTTTATGATACCTATTTACAAATTTATAAAACAAACCCTTTTTTAATCTATACCTTCATTATTGCTTTATTAAGTTTTATAGGTGTTTATACCTCTTCTAAAGCAGAAGATCAATTAGGACATGATAGTCCAAAAATCATTATTGATGAGTTTGTAGGATATATGATTTCAGTCTTATTTCTTCCAAAAACATTCATGATATCGATCTACGCTTTTGTTTTATTTAGAGTTTTCGATATAAGTAAACCTTTTCCTATTAAACAAATCCAAAGTTTGAAAAAAGGCTGGGGAGTTATGGCTGATGATGTTGCCGCAGGTATCTTTTCTAATCTGCTGATTCAGATCTTGCTATACTTCTTTCCAAGATTCTTTTTTCATTTTTAAAATATAATAATATAACAGGAGATAATAATGAATTTATCAATTTTAGCTCAGGCAGCTCCAGCACAAGGTACTACTGGCTCAATGTTAGGTATGTTTTTGCCTTTCGCACTGATGATTTTTGTATTCTATTTTTTAATCATCAGACCTCAATCTAAGAAACAAAAAGAACATCAAAAGATGCTCGACGCTTTAGAAATTAACGATAAAGTCGTGACATCAAGCGGTATTATTGGTATCATTGTGAACATTAAAAGCGATAAAAACTCTATAGTTATTCGCGTTGATGATACTACTGGAACTCGTATTGAATTTCAAAAAAGTGCTATTGTAGGAAAGTTGAGTAATGACTAAAAAAGCAAAACTTTTAGATATCCGAATGTATGGTGATAAAACACTTAGAGAAAAGTCTAAGCCAGTTGAAGAAATTACACCAGAAATACGTGAATTTGTAAATGATTTGATTCATACTATGTATGAAAAAGATGGTGTTGGACTCGCTGCAAATCAGGTCGGCGTTGCCTTACGTATTTTTGTTTGTGATCCCGATTGGTCTAAAACAGAAAAGAAAAATCCGATCATCCTGATTAATCCAGAATTTACGAATATGGAAGGTGAAACTACTTATGAAGAAGGTTGTCTCAGTCTTCCTGGTATCTATGAAAAAGTGAAAAGATTTGAGAATGTCACTATTCAAGCATTAGATCTAAATGGGTCGCTTCAAACTTATCATGCTGAAGATTTGTTTGCAATCGTTCTCCAACATGAATTTGATCATTTAGATGGTATTATGTTTGTCGATAAAATCCCTCAGTTAAGAAAATTAATTATCAAAAAAACACTAAAATTACTTGAATCAACCACCGATGAGCATGGGGTAAATATCCGTCATGATTTCTAAAGTTGTTTTCGTGGGAACTCCGCAATTTGCAGTTCCCACTCTTTCTGCTTTAATACATTCGCAGTTTAAACCTTTATATGTCATCACTCAGCCTGATCGACCCAAAGGAAGAAAATTAATCTTAACTCCTCCTGAGGTAAAAGTACTCGCTTTAGAATATCAAATACCGGTTATGCAACCCGAAAATATCAATAATGATGATTGTGTTCAATATTTAACTGATCTCAATCCAGATATTATTATTACACTTTCTTATGGTGGCTTTATTGGTAAAAGAATTAGAAAATTACCGCCTTATGGTGTTCTTAACATTCATCCTTCTTTACTTCCTTTATATCGAGGTTCTACACCAATTCAATCTACTTTACTCAATGGAGATAAAGAAACAGGTATCAGTATTTTTAAATTAATCGCAAAAATGGATGCAGGTCCAATCTTATTTCAAAAGAGATACTCAATTGAGAAGCATTGGAATTTTACTGATTTAGATCATTTTTTAGCAAATGAGAGTGCACTCCAGATAATTCAATTGCTAAAGTTTTGTAATCAACTGGATTCGATTGATGATTACAATCGATTATTAATAAAGCAATCTACTGAAAATAAAAAAGATACAGAAAAAGTTTATCGTGAAACTTTGCTAATTAATTGGGATACTCCCGCAGAAAGATTGCTCAATATGATCAGAGCTTATTCATACTCACCTGGAATGTTTACCTTTTTAAGAAATAATCAGTTAAAAATACTTAAAGCTGAATTAACATCTAATCATAGTTCAGAAGTTCCAGGAACAGTTACTTCAGTCATAAAAAATATAGGTTTTACTGTATCAACAAATGATTTTGATGTTTTAATTAAAGAAGTTCAGGCTCAAGGAAAAAGACAAATGAGCGCATCTGAATATCAGATCGGTGTTCGTAATTTAGCAGGAGAAGTTTTGACTCATGGACTTTGATATTAACACAAAAGGAAAAGGTCTTTTCTTAACATTATCAACAATTAGTTTGATTGTGATCATGGCACTAACAACCTTAGTGTGGTTAATTATCTCTCCTCAGTTACATCAAATTCATTATTTCTTTGCTAAAGCAATACTATATTTACTTCGTCTGTTTTATCTATCCGTAATCATTGGCATTATATTTTTGTATGTCACCTGTTTTTTTGAAAAAGTTTTTAAAGTTGCTTTACCTCTGATTCGTATTGCAATTAATACCCTTTTTCCAGTGAATGTATTTATAGGTAAGTTTTTTAAAATCAGTAAAGACAGAATCAGACATTCTTTTGTTTTTGTAAATAACTCTTTTATCAAAGCTTATAAAAAAAAATATAAGCCTGAACAGATACTTTTATTACTACCTCACTGTCTTCAAAATACAGAGTGTAAATATAGAATTAATCATCAGATTGATAACTGTATCGATTGTGGTTTATGCGATATTACGCACCTAAAAAAATTGTCTAAAGATTTTAAAATACATATTGCAATTGCAACAGGTGGAACACTCGCTCGAAGGATTATTGTAAATACACGCCCAAAATTAATCATCGCCGTTGCTTGTGAAAGAGATTTAGTAGATGGAATACTTGAAGTCTTTCCAATCCCGGTTTATGGTTTATTAAATGATCGGCCAGAAGGTCCATGCATCAATACTAGAGTAGATTATCAGGAAATTAGAAGTATCTTAAATAAGATTATTAGCCAATAATGGAGGAAATATGAAAAAAGTCATGATCATCGTAATGTTTTGTTTATGTATTGCTTTTCTATTTGCAGAAAGAACACACGAAGTAAGCATCCCAACCGCTGGTATCTTAACAAAAGGAGAAGCCGAAATATTTACAAAAATTTATAAAGATAACGGGATGATTGTTGGGGCTTCAGTTGGTCTCTTTGATCAGTTCTCTTTTGGTTTTACCTATGGGGCTGAAGAACTCGTCGGTGACAAAGATCCTCTTTGGCATGACAAAGTAGATTTCAATGCGAAATTCAGAGTATTAAATGAAACTTTGTCTTATCCTGCAATTGCTGTTGGGTTTGATAGTCAAGGGCATGGAAGGTATTATAAAGATGAAAAACGTTATGATATAAAATCGAAAGGTTTTTATGCAGTTGCTTCAAAAAATTTCAAATTCCTTGGTCTATTAGGTTTGGATGCCGGATTAAATTATTCTTTAGAAAATAAAGATGAAGAAAAAGATCTAAACTTGTTTATAGGCTTTTATAAAACGATAGGTCCTTCTTTAACTGTCTTTTCAGATTATGATTTTGGTATCAACGATAATTCTGAAGAACTTCTTCATGGAAAAGGTAATGGATATTTAAATATCGGTGTCGAGTTAAAAATTAATGAACAGTTTAATATAAAAGTACTGGGTCATGATTTAAATAAAAACAGACCATTTGCTGAGAGTTTTAATCGATCAGTACAAATTTCTTACAGATGGAAATATTAAGGAGATATAATGGAAAGGTTCAATTTCTCAAAAACTAACCTCATAATACTGATTTTGGCAATCGTTTTATTAGTGGTTGGATATATTGTATTATCTACTGGAGATCGTACAATCTCGCCAATAATATTAGTTATTTCGTATGTAGTGTTAATTCCTTTAGCTTTTTTATTCAAGAAAAATGACAACAATTGATTATTCTGATATTTTCTATAATATAGAAAAGTTTAAACTATATACTAAAAATATAGTTCATGGATACATTACAGGAATTCATAAATCACCCTTTCATGGATTTAGTGTTGAATTCTCAGATCATCGACCCTATAATTCAGGAGACTCGATTGATCATATAGATTGGAAAATATTTGCAAAAACAAACAAGTACTTTATCAAGAGATTTGAAGATGAAACGAATGTACCTGTTTACATTGTTTTAGATCATAGCAATTCAATGAAGTTTCAATCAGATCATAAGAAACTTGATAAACTCTCTTACTCAAAAATTATTGCGACTACTCTTGCTTATCTTTCTCTTTCACAACGGGATGCTATTGGACTTTTTACTGTCAATGATCAGATTACTTCATATCTTCCAGCAAAGTCAAAACAAAACTGGTTAGATCAGTTTATTCAAAATATCAATGTCACAACTCATGGTGGAGAAACATCGCTCAGTGATTGTTTACATAAGATTTCAGAAAAGATTAAAAAAAGGAATTGTGTGATCATCATCTCAGATTTTTTAGAAGATATGAATTATATCACTTCTGCACTTAATCATCTTAAACATAATATGAATGATGTGATTTTAGTGAATGTAAATGATCTTCAAGAATTAAACTTTAAATACAACTCAGCTTTAGAACTATATGATTTAGAAACTGATGAGATGATTAAAGTAAATACTTTTGATATCAAAAAAGAGTACTTGGAAAAGGTAGCAGAACATTATAAACAACTAAAGAATGAAGCTTTAAAACTCAATTATGATTATGTTGACTTTGTTACAGATAATGATTATTCAAAAGTTCTCACAGCATTTTTAAATAAAAGAAGAAATATTTAATTATTTCAGGTAAATACTCATATTTAGTAGAATAACCGATATCATGAGTGAAAAATATAACAATCTTTGTTTTAATGAGAATCGGTTTTTCCATAAATATCTATCTGAAAGATATGACCCAAAGATGATCAATGAAGCGTTCAGAGGATAACATATTACAGCATCCAAATGATTTAATCCCTTCATAAAAAAATATGAAGTATAATAATTTGGGATACCTAATACCATCCCATAGATCAAAGCTAAATAATTAATCTTCATTTTTTTAATAAAGATGATTAGAATACAAAATAGCAAAGCCGATAAAAATAAGATACTTAAAAACTGCTGATCTGGAATTAATTGAATTGAATTATGAAGTTTAAATATATATTCTGTAAAACCACTGATAAAAAATAACAAGATTAACTGTATTACTGATATTTTTTTATCAGCTTTTGCCAACAACAAACTGACACTTAAAGTAAGAATTATTGAAAGAGAAGTAAATGAATTGAGGATTTCTTTATGAATAATTACAGAAAATAATAGCGGAATAATTAAGGAGATTCTCATTATAGAAACGGATAGTGATACACCATTTAACTGTACATTTCGGCTATAAACGACAAAATTTAAAACAAATAGGATACCAAGGATTATCGCAATAAGTAGATCATAATTTAATGAAAAAGAGTAATTATAATTAGTACCAATCAACGATAAAAGAAATGCACAAAGATAGTTGCCTGTAAATAAGTAGATAAAATTGATTTTTTTCTTGCTAACTAAATTTAAAAAATTGGCAATGCAAATACTAAATAATGAGGCGATCAATATATTTATCATTACATTAATTCATTTCTACCTTTACTGATCAAAAGATCTACCATTTCTTTAACTTTCTCCGAAGATTTTTTCCTGGTGACCATTATGATATCATCAGTTTCAACAAGTACAATATCATCGATATCGATTAAAGCAACAGGCTTGTTTGTCATTACAAAATTAGATTCAGAACGAATCGCGAATAATTCATTACTTGAATAGTTATTAAATTCACCTTTTTTCATTAATTCATCCAGTGAATACCAACTGCCCACGTCACTCCATTTAACATTCATAGGAATCACAGCTCTTTTTTCTACATTTTCCATAATCGATATATCTATTGGGAGTTTGGGCAGTTTTCGATACAATGACCTGATTTTAAAAAACGCCTCAATTTTATAATGATGCTGTTTGATTTGATCAATAATTTTCATACCCTCTGGATAAAACTGCTGGAAAGACTCCTGTATCGTTTTCAGTTTCCATAAGAAAATACCACAATTCCAGAAGAAATTCCCGCTTTCTAAAAAGCTCTGAGCCCTTTGTAGATCGGGCTTTTCTTTGAATTGTTTCACATGAAACATGCCTTGATTGATCATGTTTCCTAGTTCAATATAGCCATATCCAGTGGCGGGATAGGTCGGTTGAATTCCAAAAACGACATGATAAGAATCCTGGCTGAGTTGTTGTCCTGATTGGATAGAATTGATAAAAATATCTATGTTTTCGATGAGTTGATCTGAAGGAAGAATGAGTAAATCTTCCTGTTCATTATATAGAGAAAGCAGATACTCGATCGAGTATGCGACACAAGCGCTGGTATTCATTGCGTAAGGTTCAAGAATGATATTCTTTTTTGGTAAATTCGGTAAATGTTCTTGAACCAAACGATGTTGTTCAAGAGTGGTTATTACAAAAATATCTTCATTGTTTACTAATTTAAGTAAACGATCATAAGTAAGTTGAATCATTGATTTGTTATTGAATAAACGTATAAATTGTTTTGGATAATTTTTTCTGCTTAAAGGCCAGAAACGTGTTCCTGATCCTCCTGCCATGATGAGACCAATCATGACTCCTCCTTATTGTTTAAGCACTTTAGTGTCTTTGGGATAAGTATAGGTTTTTAAATTGTATTTGTTTTTTTTATCAATTTCGGGTTTTGATAAGTTTATTTTTACTTCATTGCCCATTTGATCTTCATATTGAATACTTTGAATATAATCAAGATTTTTTGATAGAACAATTTCTAATTGATTAATTTGTTTTTTAAAAGAATCTATTGTTAATAAAAAGCGATTTGTACTTGAGTCTAATGTAAATCTGCCTTGTTCTATCTCTGAAAAAAGAGTCTTGGGATTAAATGAAGGAAAAGATTTTTTAGGAACAATATGAGCACTCTTACTTTGAGCATCGTAGATAATGATCTCATTATCACTAAACTTTACAAATTGATAGTTGGGAGTAGTGAATTCGATTAAATAGATATTGTCATTTTTTAAAAGAAGTCCTTTAGATATGAGTGTTTTCTTTTGGGCAGGGAAAGTGTTGATTTGTTCAATTTTACAGGAAAGTGTTTGTGCATCTTTGTATTTCTTTACAATACTTTGCAGTAATACCTGATTATTTGCAAATAGGGGAGAAATAACAATAAAAAAAAGACTTAAATTAATTACTCTTTTTAAAATTTGAAGCATCTAAATCCTCCATAGACATTAATACATCTCTTGATTTACTTCCTACATGTGGTCCGATTACTCCAGCTCTTTCCAATAAATCAATTAAACGTCCTGCGCGGGCATAACCGATTTTGAAGTGTCTCTGAAGCATCGATACAGAAGCGGTATTGGATGCAACAATTAAACGAGCAGATTCTGGAAATAACTCATCATCATAATCAAACTCAGTGATTGCACCTAAATCTGGTTTTGTCATCTGAATCATATTAAATGGTTTTGGTTGAGTTTTAAGATATTCGACTAAGCTTTCTATTTCTGAGTCAGATAAAAAAGCACCATGAATACGTTCTGGGTTGGCTTTTCCAGGCGGTAAGAATAACATATCACCTCGACCAAGTAATTTTTCAGCACCCATGGAATCAAGAATGACGCGACTATCGACTTTTGAAGATACTCTGAAGGCGATACGAGCAGGGAAATTTGCTTTAATTACACCTGTGATCACTTTGATAGATGGTCTTTGTGTGGCTAAAATTAAATGGATACCAATAGCTCTTGCCATTTGCGCTAAACGAGTAATCGGCATTTCTATCTCTCTGCCTGCTGTCATAATTAAGTCTGCAAATTCATCGACGATGACAACAATGTAGGGGAGTTTATGAATGACTGCTTCTTCTGGACCAAATTGTTCGTCAATTTTTTGATTATAGCCATTGATATCTCTGACTTTTACATCCTGAAGCAACTCGTAACGACGTTCCATTTCATATACAGCCCAGTTAAGCGCATTCATTGCATCATCGGGATCTGTAACAACATTTTGAATCAAGTGAGGAATACCTTCATAACCAGAAAGTTCTATTCTCTTTGGGTCAATCATGACTAGTCTCACTTCATCAGGTGTAGTGTTGAATAGTAAAGACGCGATTATTGTATTGATACACACAGACTTACCTGCACCTGTTGCTCCTGCGATCAGTAAATGAGGCATTTTGGAAAGATCGGTGACAATAGGTCTTCCTGCAATATCTTTTCCTAAACCGATATTTAAAATGGAAGGATTGTTTTTTCCTTCTTCTGACATTAACACATCTCTGAGATAGATCACGTCAGATAATTTATTGGGGATTTCTATGCCGATTAATCCTCGTCCTGGAATTGGAGCTTGTACTCGAATACTTTTGGCTTTTAAAGCTAAACTTAAATCATCAGAAAGAGAAACAAAGCGGTTTACTTTTATTCCAGGGGCTGGTTGAAGTTCATATTGGGTAATGATTGGTCCAATATTGACATTCATGACCTTCGCTTCAATATCAAACTCTTGTAATTTATTTAACAAAATTTGGCAGGTTTGGTTAATCTCTTCCTGTAAAGCAGCTTTGTCAATTTTCTTTTCAGTTTGAATACTTTTAAACAAAAAACTCTCTACTTGCGGTTTTACATATACGGCATCAGGATCTAAATTGCTATCGTGAGTCTCAAAAATCGTTTTTGAGACATTTTCTATATTAGATAAGTATGAATCGTCGTCAACACGATTTTCGTTCTTGTCGGACAGGAAATTGATACCAATATCAGAAACAGCATCAAAGTCACTTGTTTTATCTTCATGTTTTTTCTCAATCTTGTCTTCGGGAGCTGGAATTGGTTCCTGATAAAGATCTTTTTTCTTGTTTTTCTTTTCCTCGACTGGTTTTGAGTTTCTTTTAAATAAAGAAAAAAAATGGTGAATAAGGAATAAAAGAAAAAGCTTTATTTTGGAAAAACCGAAATAGAACCCAGTTGTCAAAAAAAGAAACAGAAAGTTGATTAGAAAGGCGCCAC
This sequence comes from uncultured Candidatus Cloacimonadota bacterium, assembly GCA_964573665.1. GTDB lineage: Bacteria > Cloacimonadota > Cloacimonadia > Cloacimonadales > WRIO01 > JAGOCT01. The sequence continues at coordinate 19,476 of CAZNKI010000044.1, forward strand.
TTCGATTGAAAAAAGAAAGAAGAAGTTGTGAATAATAGTGAAAAACAAAAGAATAATTAAGATCATTTTGGGAAAAAATAAACGAATTAGAAAACAGAAAGAATGAAAAGGCACAAAGATAGTATAAGAGATGTGAAAATCGTTTGCTTTTAAATAGAATATAATTGATTAAAAAGAGTAAAATCAACAAGTACAGAAACTGAACATAGACAAAGCCGATAAGTTTGAATGAATAATAAGCAAAAAATACGCCGACATAGCCCATAAGATTGTCGCTTGGTGGATACTTTTGGCTGAGTAAATCAACAAAACTAAAAGGATAAGCCTTGAAATTTTCAATATCGTTTTCAAGGACTGGAATAGGGGAAAGCGTTGATAAAAAGAGGATTAAAACAAAAAATGAAAGGAGAACTAAAATTACTTTTTTTGTAAGATCAGGATTGTGTTGATCCAGATTGTCTTTGCTTTTTTTTTTCATAATCACCCTTTTAAGAATATAATTATAGATTTAAGTTAATTGTTGGGTTTAGATGGGAAAAAAGAGATTTAGACATTGAATCTGATGTTTAACACATCTCCATCTTTTACGGTATAAGTTTTTCCTTCTAAACGAAACAATCCTTTTTCGCGAATCGCTTTTTCTGATCCATAGGTTTGAAAATCAGAATAGTTGAAAGTTTCTGCGCGAATAAATCCTCGAGCCAGATCAGAATGAATTTTCCCTGCAGCTTCAAGCGCATTATCACCTTTGTGGATTGTCCATGCTCTCACTTCGTCTGTTCCTACAGTAAAGAAACTGATCAGTCCTAATACAGAATATGCACTTTTTGTAAAGACATGAATCGCAGAATCTTTGATGTTCATATCATCCATAAACATTTGAGCTTCTTCTTCGTCTAAACGGCTAAGTTCCATTTCAAATTTTCCAGCAAACTCAATGCATTCAGCAAACTCTTTTAATTGAGAGATAATGTTATCGTTTTTATATAAGTTGTTTTCATCAGAATTAAGGACAATTAGGATAGGCTTTTGGCTTAAAAACTGAAAACCTCTGATCACTTTTTGTTCGTCTTCACTCATCGTTAATGTACTTATTGGCTTAATTTCATTAAGAACATTACAAATATCTCTAAGGACTTTTTCTTCAAGCTGAATAGCAGGAGTTTTGATCCCTCGTTTGTATCCTAATTCGATTTTTTCTATTCTTTTTTCTGCAGTGATCAAATCTGAGAGGATGAATTGTTCTAATATCGATTTAAAATCTTTAATGGGGTCTGCTTTATAATATGTTTCATCGAGGACTGTGTCAGTAAAATTTCTAAGTACAATGGCTAGGGCATCAGTATTCTTTAATAAAGTCATTGATGCAGTATTTAAAAACTGATGTTGATCGTTATCTTCTTCCATTGCAGGAAAGTCAATAAATTCAATACTGGCATATACGGTACTTTTAGGTTGATAAACTTCTGAAAAATGAGTAATTCGTTCATCCAAGACATGTACATTGCCTAAATTCGGTTCGTTTTTATTGTCATACAAACTGGTTTCTGCTTCTGATTTTGTGAGTGCATTAAAAATAGTTGTTTTTCCTGATTTAGGTAATCCGCTAATCCCGATTTTCATGTTTATTCCTTTTTTTATTTGTTCTTTGTACAAGATATAAGACTTCTTCAGGAGTGAGATAACGCCACATTCCGGTAGGTAAATTTTCAAGATGGATTTCTCCAATTTGAATTCTTTTAAGTTGCATGACTTCATGTCCAAGACTTTCAATCATTCTTCGGATTTGTCTGTTTCTTCCTTCACTGATGGTCATTTTTATTTCACTGTGTTTATCGCTGACTTTTCTAATATAAACTTTAGCTGGCAACGTGGGTTTTCCATCAAGAATGACACCATCTCTAAGTTTTTGAATTTCTTCTTCACTTAACACTGCATTGATTGTGACAAAATAGGTTTTTGGTAATTTGTATTGAGGATGGAGTATCTTATTGGCTAAATCACCATCATTTGTGAGGATTAATAAGCCTTCTGATGCGAAATCAAGCCGTCCTACAGGATTTAATTTTTTTGCAAATTCAGGAAGCAGATCATAGACGGTTCGGCGATTAAACTCATCATTTTTTGTAACGATATAGTTTTTGGGTTTATTCATGACAATTAAAGTCATTTCTTTTTCTGGAATAACTCTTTTGTTTTTATATTGAACGATATCTTTTTCTTCATCAATTTGATGTCCTAAATCTGTGCAAATCGTTCTATTGATTTTTACATCTCCATTGAGAATAAATTCCTCAACTTTTCGGCGTGATCCTAAATTGGCTTTCGCCAAAAATTTGTTTATTCTTACCATGATTCCAACGTATTCTTGATTATATGATCAAAAAAGTCTGAGTAGATCTTTTCTAATGCTTCGGTTTCTGTTTTTTCTACATTATCCAAAGTAGAATTTGGATTATATGTTTTCGATAGTAGAAGAGATTTATTGGAATAAATACTCTTGTTGTTTTTTATATCAAAGAAATCAAAAGAAATAAGTATTTGCAGTTGATATTCTTTAATATTCCCATTATTATCGTAAGAATAGATCTTTTTTTTATAATCGATGATTTCACCAGAAATTTGACAATCTGCTTGAGTGCTGTTGATTTTCAGACGACCGTCTTTCAAAAATTTTGACACGAGGGCATCCTGAATATCTTGTGATAATGCGTATTCAACCGTTTTATTTTCAAACGGAAGTACATGAATGGTTTTTAAATGAGGATATTCACTCGTGTAAACCGAGTAGGAACAAGCACTCAAAACCAAGCATGCAATAAAAATTATAATAAAATTCTTGACCATAAGCTATAAGTTTTTTTTTTTAATATTAATGTCAAGAATTTATTCTCTTGACATATTGAAAAGAATACTCTATTTTAGCAAAAATGGATAAAATGAAAGGGGTTTAAGATGAGTAATTCGAAGCTTTTAAGCGTGGTTGAAGCAGCGAAATACCTTAAAGTGGCAGATTCTGTGGTAATTGAAATGATCAATTCAGGCACTTTAAAAGAACAGAAATCTGGGAAATCAGTAAAAGTGGATAAAAATGAAATTGACGAATGGTTATCTAATTTGAATGAAAATGAAGAATCGTATTTAGCGATGAAGAGAACAATTTGCCGTTTTCAGGATTATTTTAAGATTGAAAACATACTTCTTGATTTTGAAGCAGACAACAAATATGAAGCAATTGCTGTCATGTCTCGAAAAGCAAGAGATTTAAAACTTGTACGCGATCATCGCTGGCTTTATGAAGTGGTTGTTGCTCGTGAAGAATTAGTTTCAACAGCTGTTGGCGAAGGTGTTGCGATGCTTCACCCCAGACATATGCATCCCACAAAAATTAAAACACCATCAATTCTTTTTGGCAGATCAGTTCAAGGTGTAGAATTTGATGCACCAGATAATCAGCCTGTAACACTTTTCTTTATGCTTCTATTACACAATGATATGCAACATTTATTCTCTTTATCATTTTTGTCAAAATTCTTAAAATTTGAAAATAACATGAAAACTCTTATGACGGCAAATAGTCCAGAAGAGATTATGGAATGTTTTGCAAATTATAATGCAAATCAGCCTCTTAAATAATCGGAGAAATTGATGCCTTTAGTACGAATAATTCTCGGTTCTCAATCCGATATGAAGCATGCAGAAAAAGCAGTGGAGCAATTAAAAACATTCAATATTTCTGCTGATTTACATATAGCTTCAGCGCATAGAACTCCAGAAAGAGTGAAACAGCTAATCCAATCTGTACCAGATGATGGAGTAAAAGTCATCATTGCAATGGCAGGAATGGCAGCTCATTTACCAGGCGTAGTTGCTTCTTTAACCCTACTCCCAGTAATTGGTGTGCCACTTTCAGGTTCTGCTTTAAATGGCGTGGATGCTTTATATGCGGTTGTTCAAATGCCTCCAGGTATTCCTGTCGCAACTGTGGCTGTTGATGGTGCAAAAAATGCAGCGATTCTTGCTGCGCAAATAATTGCCCTTGAAGACAAAGATGTTCTGAAAAAATTAGAACAGATGCGTGAAGATTTTTATCGTTAATATCATTATTAAATAATTGTTTGAATAGATCGCGGGGTATCTAAGCCCCTCGCTCTCTATTCACAAACCTCATAATAATATTTGATTTTATATGTGATAAGTAAGAATATGGGGTGAATTATGTTTGCTCGTTCAATTTCCTATACTTTAAATGGGATCGATGCAGAAAAACTGGATATCGAATGTGATGTAAAACCAGGAATGGTTCGCTTTAATATGGTGGGTTTACCATCAAATTCTGTGAAAGAGAGTCGTGATCGAGTGGCAGCGGCTATTGTGAATGCAGGATTTGAATTTTATGCAAGGAACTATACTGTCAATTTAGCCCCAGCAGACTTGAAGAAAGATGATGTTGGACTTGATTTACCTATTGCTATAGCGATTCTTGCAGCCACAAAACAACTAAAGAGCTTAAAACTTCATCATTGCGCGATTGTTGGAGAGTTATCATTGGATGGTGAAATCAGGCCTGTTAGAGGTTTGTTACCGATTGCGATCTCGGCAAAAAGGGATGGCTTGAGTGCGATTATCGTACCCAAAGATAATGCAGAAGAAGCAGCAATGATTGAAGGACTTTCTGTATATCCTGTTGAAAACCTCAGAGAGACGGTTGAGTTTCTGGAAAATACCATTAAGATCGATCCTTATTATGTTGATATGGATTCCATCTTTTCAAACATGAATATTGTGATTGATGATATGTTTGATGTAAAAGGGCAGTTTCTCGTGAAACGTGCTTTGGAAGTCTCTGCAAGCGGGGGACATAACCTTCTTATGATAGGACCTCCAGGTTCTGGGAAAACAATGCTTGCCCGTCGTTTACCCTCTATACTCCCAGAGTTTGTTTTGGATGAATCGTTAGAAACAACTAAGATTTTTTCAGTTGCGGGATTACTTACAGGGCAGAATAAAGGAGTAATTACTCATCGACAGTTTCGTGCACCGCATCATACGATTTCTGATATTGCTTTGATTGGCGGTGGATCATTTCCTAAGCCTGGTGAAGTTTCTTTAGCTCATAATGGTGTGCTTTTTCTTGATGAGCTTCCTGAATTTAAAAAATCTGCACTTGAAGTATTAAGACAGCCTCTTGAGGATGGATTTGTAACCATTGCCAGAGCGACACAAACCTTGTCTTTTCCCGCCAAATTTATGATGATTGCTTCGATGAATCCATGTCCATGCGGTTATTATGGTGCTCATATTGAAGGGCATAGCTGTTCTTGCGCGCCACAGCAAATTACACGGTATCGTTCGAAAGTCTCCGGACCATTGCTTGATCGTATTGATATTCATATTGAAGTGCCACAGCTTCATTATAATGATCTGATGGCAGTACCAAACGGTGAACATTCATTAGAAATCCGAAAAAGAGTGAATGAATGTAGAAGAGTCCAATTAGAAAGATTTAAAAATGAATCAATATTTTGTAACGCACAGATGGGATCTAAGTTAATCAGAAAATACTGTGAGTTAGATGAAGAAGCGAAAGAGCTATTAAAAATGGCGATGCAAAAAAAAGGCCTATCGGCGCGTGCGTATGACAGAATTCTTAAAGTTTCCCGTACAATTGCCGATTTAGAAAAAAGCGAGCATATCAGAGTTCAACATCTAAGTGAAGCTGTAAATTATCGGAGCTTAGACAGGAAATATTGGGAGTAAAATGAAGAAACATAAGCAAAGAAAAACGATAAACACAATTTTAGCATTTGTTGCAGTGTTTTTAATTATTGTCTTATTAACCTATTGGATTACGAAAAAAGATTATAATCAGTACAATATGAAGAGATATATTGATTACAATCGTAATATCAGAGGCAGGTAGTTTAATATTCTTCTGCGACTAAATCTCCATTGATGATCGCATAAGATATTTTATTCTGTTCTTCGTTAATGTTGATTGATTTTTTGAGTATTCTGATATATACTCCAGGAAATATTTTCTTAAAAATCATTATATGTTTTGGTAAGATATCTTCATTTTTTAGGGTCTTATTGATTTCATTATCCAGTTTATTCTCTAAGTCTTGCAATTTTTCAGACAATTCTTCAAATTCTTCAGAATCAGTTCTGTTCTGTTCTCTTAGTTTCATAATCTGTTTGGTAAGCAAGAGCATTTTCTCTTTTGTAAAAGGGCTGATTGATATTTCTGTTTCTGTGTTCATCATACTCGCATTGCCAATGATTGCAGCTTCGATATGTTCTCCGCTTTGAATGATTCCACCGACGATACTACTGTTTTCTTCATTGCCATAAATCCCTTTTTCAGCCATTAATCGGCAAAAATGAGCATTTTTCTCAAAGCTGATTTTACCACCGCAAGCGATTCTGGAATTTTCTGCATTACGGAAGTGAATATCTCCCTCGGCAATAATACCCGGCAGTTTGCAATTGATAATATCTCCTGCAACTCGGATATTGCCTGTAACATTTACTGATGCGTCATCAATATCACCTTCGACCTGTAGATCACCATCAATAAAAATCTGTATTTTATCAAAAATATTGCCTTTAACGATCAAATTCCCAAACATGCTAAAGTTGTTGTTTGAAGCATCCAAATCATGTTCTATCACAAAATCGCTCTTGATATGAATTCTGGATAATTCATCTATCCAGGGGTAACCCGAAACACTGGCAATGATTTGACCGCGATCATGATTGTATTCTACATTTTCGCCCAGATATTGATCAATAATCTGACGTTCACTACTATCAGGATTAACTTCTTCACCAAAAATATTGATCCCTGTTTTGGCGGGTTTAGTGACAAATAGATGAGCGAGTGGATCACCTTTGCGTATTTTTGCAAGGCTTTCCAATAAGTAAAACTGATCTCCTAAACTTGGATGGTAGCACTGTTCCTGATTGAATAAAGGTGAAAATTCTACTTCCGGTTCTTTGGTCTTCATGCCAATTGCAATAGGGAAAGGGTTGTTGATTTCTTTTTTAATCTGATTTTCTTCAATAAATTGAGCTGCATAATCAATACCATAGCGAATCCCTGATTCTTCGATGAGTTTAATAATTTCTAACTCATTGATGAAAGATTGATTTTCAAAAATGCTTAAATATGCATTATATGCATCGTCTGATATCTCTAATAAAATAGTGCCTGATTCATTTTTAAACTGTTGACTCATTTGATAATTCCTATGATTGATAATTGTCGGTTGTTGCCATGCTCTCTGCGGTAAGAAAAATATCGTTGATTTTCGTAAGTACAGTGGGGGATATATTGTATCTGACTGACAGGGATTCCTTCATTCGATATTTGCAGCATGATTGTTTTTAAGAGATTTAAATGTCGGGCTTTTTTATCTATACCAAAGCCTGGATCTATTTTTTTGAGATAGAATAAACTATCATAAAATTCTTTTTCACAGGTTTCATCAACTTCATAATGAGTTTCACTAATACCTGCGCCAATAATGATTTGGATATTATTTGGATTGCATTGATAGTCTTGGATCATCTTTCGAATCATTTTTCCGCAGATGTTTAATCTCGTCCCTTCGCGTCCTGAATGAACAGCTGCTACCACTCCTGAAGAGGCATCAAAAAGTAAAATTGGGTAACAGTCAGCGGTTCGGACACATAAAAAGATATCTTTAGTCTGTGTGATTATTCCATCTGCTTCTGCGATTTCCTTTGTATGATCCAAAAAACCAAATCCTGCATGGGCTTCATTAACTTCAACAATGATATCTTTAGCGGTTTGTTCCATCTTTATCATTTTTGATCGGGGGATAAAGATCTGTTCATCTTGTAAGTCAATTGGATTACTCATAAAACTGCGATAATCATGTTGCCGATCTCCAAAATAGATTAAGATATTGTCTTTAATGATTTTCATCTTGTTGAAGCTCCTTGTAAAAACCTTTTGCAAAAAAAATACAGACCTGATGATTCGTCAATCAAATTATTTATGATCATGAAAATTAAAAGCAGGCTTTATCTTGTTTGCATTTAATTTTACCTTCTGCTTTTTCTTCTGCTCTTGCCATAATGAAGCATAAATCAGATAAGCGATTGACAAATTGTAGGACCAAAGGATCAACTTCAGCTTCCTTTTGAAGAGAAATTATTCTCCGCTCTGCTCTTCTGGCAATAGTTCGGCAAATATCGAGTTTTGCAGATTGAATCGTATTGCCAGGAATCACAAAACCTTTTAATTGAACGACTTCTTCAAATTCATGCACCCAATCAGTGAGTTGATTAATATTTTCTTCTTTTAACGGAATGACATATTCTTTGCTGGCAGAGGCTAACTCTCCCATTACTTTCATCAGTTCGTTTTGAATATATTCGATGATCTCTTTGATCTTATCTATTTTAACAAAGTGTTTTGCTTCACCAAGATGTGCATCCAATTCATCAAGAGTGCCATACGCATCTACCCGAGTATCATCTTTCCAGACTCTTTCGCCTGACCATAAGCTGGTCATGCCTTTATCTCCGCCTTTGGTTGATATTGACATGTATTCTCCTTTACTGTTTAAAGATTGATTGTAAAAGCGCGTTCCGCTGTTCTGTTTTTTGAGTGTTTTCTAACCGGTAGTTTTGAGGGATCATTTGTTCAGAGAAAATTTCTTTTTGTTCTTCATAAAACTGACCGATGTATATCGGATCTTTTGATTTTGCACGAGCGATGGCTTCTTCAAAAGACAAGGAATCATCAAAAATTCTTACCTTTTCATTGAATAAGGAATAGGTATTGTTAAAGCTGACACATGGTTGCAATACTTCAATGACAGAAAATCCTTTATGTTTAACTGCGCGTTGAATACAGTCGCTTAAATGATCAAGCTTTGCGCTGTATGAGCGGGCAACAAAGCTTGCGCCGGCTTCCATTAGTAAAGGGATTGGATTGAAAGGTTCTTCTGAATTACCGAATGGGGTTGATGGTCCTTTATAACCCTTGTTGCTCAAAGGTGAGAATTGCCCGGTGGTTAAACCATAAACGCCATTATTATGAAGTATCATTGTGATGTCTTCATTGCGCTTTGCAGCAAATAAAGTGTGTTCCAAGCCTTCACCCAAAGAATCGCCATCACCACCAAACATCAGTACTTTTAAATCAGGATTACCAATTTTTATCCCCTGTGCAGTGCACATAGCGCGTCCATGAAGGGAATAGAAACCTGATACAGCCAAATAGTCAAAGATCTTTCCATGACAGCCGATACCTGAACACATAACAAGTTGTTTTAGATCATAAGCTTCACTGTCTAAACCTTGGATGGCTTTTTGAACTGCATTGAGTATGCCGAAATTTCCGCAACCAGGACACCATGTGTTTTTTTTATCTGTGATCAGTGATTTCATGGAAACACTCCTCAATTTGTTGATATAAATTTTTTGGATCAAAAGGTCGCCCATCGTATGATTTTATAACTTTAAATGCTCTTTTCCCTGTTTGGAAACGGATTAAATCTGCGAACTGTTCATGCATACTCTGTTCAATGACAATAAATTCCTTATTGAGTAATTGATCGATTGCTTCTGCTGGGAATGGCTCTAAATAGATGATTTCAATGAGTTGAACAGCAAATTCAGAGCTTTTTAAAGCTTCTTTGATGCTCATACCTGTTGAGCCATAAGAAATTATTGAAAAGTCGTAAGTATTGTCGGGTTTGGCATTAAAGATGGTTGTTTCAAAACTTTGGATATGATTTTTAATATATTCTTTGATATTTAAATGCTTTCTGTATCTTTTATCAGCCATTTGAAGTGCTAAAACTTCATCATCAGTACGAACACCATTTTCCAAATGCTCATTGCTGTTCCATTTGATCATTGCTTCAGAAGGAGGGAAGTGCAGAGGAGAAATACCGTTATCAGTGATTGAATATCTCTTATATGTTGATTCATTATCAATCTTTTGAGTGTTTTCCTGATTACAGGTTTGATCATATATAATGTCAGTATTGGCGCTGGACTCTGATAGGTGTTTTTCAGTTAATAAGAAGCAAGGGATTTGAAATTTCCAGGCGAGATTCATTAGTTCAGCAGATAAGTAATAAGCTTTTTCAAAATTGTGAGGGGATGCGACAATCTTTGAGAAATCTCCATGTCCGCAATGAATGACATAATGTAAATCCGCTTGAGCAGTATAGGTGGACATCCCCGTCGCTGGACCTGGTCGGGATGAAACTACGCATAAAACAGGTGATTCGGTCATTCCAGCTAAAGAGATACCTTCTGTCATCAGGGCTAATCCACCACCGCTTGTTCCCACAGCGGATCTCGCTCCGCTGAAAGTAGCGCCTATTGCCATATTGATTGCAGCAATTTCGCTTTCTGCATGCTGAACGGCAATACCAAAACGATCTCTTTGGCTCGCCAGATAATGCAGTAAACTTGATGCAGGGGTCATCGGGTAAGAGACATAGTAATCCAAACCAGATGCCAATAAACCTAAACAGATCAGCATATTTCCTGAGAAAAGAGATCCTTTGCTTTTGCTTTCAGTGATTTGTATTTCATTATATTTTGGGAAATTAGAACGACTCAAATATTCAAGTACGGTTTGCATACACAAAAGATTTTCATCTATTTTTTTCTTAAATGATTTTTTTATAACTTCTTCTATTTGCTCAGCGGATCGGTTTAAACAAAAGAGAATAGAAACAATTGAAACCAAGCCAATATAAGAATCATCTAATTTGCTGATTTTTAATAAAGTAGAAAAATCATCATAATCTGCTGAATTGATCAAACAAATTGAATGATCTTTAAGTTTTGACTGATGCTGAGTATATGCTACATCATTGGTAAAAAAGGCGATATCGACTTCAAGATCATGACTATAGACTTTTTCGGTACTTGCTTTAATCATCGAAAAATTATGACCACCTTTGATCACACTTTGATAATCATCATACTGGAAAACATAATATCCGATATCACTTAAGTATTGTGCGATAACACTGCCAGATTTTTTAATCCCTTCTCCAGCCTTGCCAGCAATTAAAATATTGAGCATCTTACCTCCTGATATTGTAAATCTATTCAACTTCTTCAAATCTGTCAAGTTAGAACTTTCAAGAATCAATTTATACGACCAGCTCAATTCCCCTATGTGGAGGGGTGGACGCCTTGGCTGACGGGGTGGTCATGCAAAATTGCATCTTTTTTTGATGCAAGAAGTGTCAAATAATGGAAAATTGTAAGTGGTAAATGATGAATTGATTTGGATTTAGGATGGAATGTTTTTTAAGACCCCACGCTTCACCTTGTTCCGCTCTGGGTGACAGATGATCGTATTTGTCATTTTGCCGGAGTATTCAGTCTAACGTAGTGCGGTACATCCGAAAAAAGTACAATCAACGACCAATAAAATCATCCGGCATATTGAATATTACAAAAATCTGTCATCCAGAACGTAGCGTGGGATCTCCTATAGGATCCCTTGCATCATTAAATAAGGAGCGTTAGCTCTGATATCTTCGTCGCTATTTCAAGTTATCCATATCTAGGGGCGTAGCCC
>CAZNKI010000045.1:0-30401 GCA_964573665.1 uncultured Candidatus Cloacimonadota bacterium
GATTTTCGAAGCGTAGCGCCGTAAATCCGAAAATGTTCGATGATGCGGATGTGAAAAGAATTATCGCGAGATATCAGCCTGTCACAACGACGCTGTTCTGATAATTGGCATAAATAATGTTATACATAAAAAGATGAAGTAAAAATCGGGGGAAATTATGGGAACTCAGCAAATTCTGATGATTGTCGTCTCTGTAATTATTGTAGGCGCTGCATTATTTGTAGGAATTCAAATGTTTGAAACAACAGCGACCAATTCACAACGCCAGCAAATCGCCTCAGATTTGCAAAATTTTGGCGCAAAAATCCTTGAATATAACAAAACCCCCACATCGATGGGTGGAGGTAAAGGAGCTGCGAATGATATTGATGCTCTTTCTTACTTTATGGGTTTTGAAGATGATCATACCTTTCAAAATTATAATGGGGTTTATACGATTGATTCGTTTTCAGGCGGAATTGTAGAAATTTCAGCGGTAAATGCCGAAAATACCGTGTCACTTCTTTTAGAGGTCGATTTATCAAAACCATCAGGCGAAGCGGTGGTTGTGACTCATAATCCAAATTAATTCTTTTACCTTTAATAATGTCACCCCCTGCGGAGCTAATTATTTTTGATCTCTACTGTAAGCAGCGCTACGCTTGCATACGGTTATTGAGATATAGTCCCTGCGGGACATGACAAGGAAGAAGATGATTTTTTTAGCAAGCTGGTAGCTTGCTTTACAGGCGTAACGCGATCAACCTGATTGCGCATTTTAAGCAAGCTGGTAGCTTGCTTAACGAGATCGAAAATAACAGAATAAATAATCGTCATCATTACCATTCCCCGGAGGGGATATATTATGAGTAACCGTATGCAAGCGAAGCGTAGCATACGGGTTGAAACGCAAAATGACAGAGCCCCGCAGGGGTGAGATTATTAAACTTAAGAGGGTCGAATGAGTTATACGCAGTTATTGTATCATATTATTATCAGAACAAAATCAAATCGATACACACTCTCATTAGAACACTCAGAAGAGTTATACCGCTATATTTGGGGATATGTGAAGAATAAACACTCTGTTCTGTTTCGAATAAATGGCATAGAGGATCATATCCATTTGTTTTTATCGATGACCCCTACAGTATCCGTTTCAGATTTTATCAGAGATTTAAAAGCAGAATCAAGCAAAATGTTGAAAAGGACATTCGGGTTTGAAAACTTTGAAGGCTGGAGTGAAGGATATGCAGCTCTAAGTTGCAGTTTAAACGATAAAGACAAAATCATCAATTACATAAATAGTCAAAGAGAACATCATAAGCACATCAGTTTTAAGGAAGAATACGAAGAATATCTCAAACAAATGGGCTTAAAACTCGATGAAAGAGACTGGGAAAGATAATGTCACCCCTGCGGGGCTCTGACATTTTGCGTTTCTTTCCGTAAGCTGCGCTACGCTTGCATACGGTTATTGAGATATAGTCCCTGCGGGACATGACAAGGAAGAAGATGATTTTTTTAGCAAGCTGGTAGCTTGCTTTACAGGAGAATGAGCAAGCATCTCGCTTGCTGTAAGATAAATGTGGGATAAATAAAGTTCAGGGGTGAGCTATGGGAACACAACAAATACTGATGGTTGTTGTTTCTGTGATTGTCGTTGGTGCTGCGATATTTTTTGCTTCACAGATGTTTGACAGTACTGCCACAAATTCACAGAGACAACAGATCAATGCTGATCTTCAGCAGTTTGGCGCAAAGATATTAGAGTACAATATCACACCTCCATCCATTGGGGGTGGTAAAGACTGTGTGTGCAGTTTGGACTCTCTGTCCATATTTATGGGATTTGATGATGAGCATACCTTCCAGAATTACAATGGCATTTACACCATTGATTCATTTTCAAACAAACAGGTGCAAATCTCTGCTATGAATACAGAAAAAACAATATTTCTTAAACTCAATGTTGACTTATCAAAGCCATCAGGAGAAGCGGTGGTCGTATCATACGGGTCAGAATAAGAGTTTGTAAAGCAAGGGCCATAGATCCGAAAATGTTCTTCGCTCCATAGGAGCGTAAAATCATAGGCTTGAGATGCTGTTCAGAAAGATATCAACCTGATTGCGCATTTTTAGCAAGCTGGTAGCTTACTTTACGATATCGAAAATAACAGAATAAATAATCGTCATCATTATCATTCCCCGGAGGGGATATATTATGAGTAACCGTATGCAAGCGTAGCGCAGCTTACGGAAAGAAACGTAAAATGACAGAGCCCCGCAGGGGTGAGATTATTAATCTAAAGAGGGTCGAATGAGTTATACGTAGTTATTGTATCATACTATTATCAGAACAAAATCGAATCGATACTCAAACAAATGGGCTAAAACTCGATGAAAGAGATTAGGAAAGATAATGTCACCCCTACGGGGCTTATTTTCCTTTTGATCTCTACCGTATGCTGCACTACGCTTGCATACGGTTATTGAGATATAGTCCCTGCGGGACATAATAAGGAAGATGATGATTTTTTTAGCAAGCTGGAAGCTTGCTTTACGGGCATAACGCGATCAACCTGATTGCGCATTTTTAGCAAGCTAGTAGCTTGATGTACGTTCGAGATTATCAGTATTTTTTTCCAGAAGCAGAAAATATATCCTTAGCTGATAAGAAATAATTAAAACAGAGTATATCTTCTATAAGGTATTTATTTTAAAACACTTATCCCATTTATTTTTCTTTACAAAATACACGTTAAAACATTTTTTGCATTTGGCACAAAGTGTGTTATAGTATAACTAAAAGAAAAATCAGGGGGGTTCCCATGGGAACACAACAAATATTAATGATCGTCTTATCCGTGATCATCGTCGGAACAGCGGTCTCTGTGGGTATTGAAATGTTTGATGTACAAGCTACCAATTCACAAAGAACAGCGATTGCAGGAGATTTACAAAGTTTTGGTGCACATACATTAGCTTATTTTCGCACACCGGTTTCAATTGCGGGAGGTCAAGGAGCTCCAGTAAATATTGCTAACTTAGCCGATTATTTAGGATTTAAGCTTGATGATGGAGCTTATACTTTTAAAAATGCCAATGGGATTTTTACCATCACTGTGACCACGCCAATCGCTAATGAATCTGTGATTTCGATCCGTGGTATTGATTCGGTATCAAATCAGAAAATTGATTTGACCGCGACCATCACACAAGAAACCAACAATGTGCTGGTTCAGAAAACAACATAAGACAATTTCACACTTGTAGGGATTTTCGAAGCGTAGCGCCGTAAATCCGAAAAGGTTTGATGATGCGGATGTACGGCACTCAGCAAGCTTCGTTTCGCACATCCCTACAGCTGTGGATAGAATTATCGTGAAATTTCAACCTCTCACAGCGATGCTGTTCAGAAAGATATCATCCTGATTGCGCATTTTAAGCAAGCTGGAAGCTTGTTTTACGGGCGTAACGCGATCAACCTGATTGCGCATTTTAAGCAAGCTGGAAGCTTGCTTTACGATTCATTTCTTTTATATCAACCATATCGGCAAAAGCTTTTTTATCAACTTTTTATCTGTTTTTTCTCAATTTGTTCTCCGCTTGTCCCTCTCTTACCCCTTACTTGCCCTCTACTCAGATATTTAATTGATAGGGACTATCTATTTTTACTCACTTTTTGTTAAAAATCACGAACTAAAACTATAAAGTATCTGGCAAAAAATGAATAATTGTTTAAGTAATATCAATTAAGAGGTGAAGAGAGAGTGGAGTGAGAGTGAAGAGGGAGTCAAATGAAAGATAAAAAAGCAAATAGAGGATTATTATTCAATTGATAAGAGTAATTTGTAGTGTCAAACAAAAGTATCATATAAGAAGATTTAACAGACAGAACGAAAGAATCCTCAAAAAATGGTATCAGCTCGAACCGAGCTAAGTCCATGTATTAAATCTTATCAGATCGGCTTGAATCACATTTTTCTGCTTGACAAGAACTAATTAATTGAGCATCATTAAAATTATTGCTCATTAAGCTAAAATAGCTTATTTTTTCTATAAAAAGAGCGATAAAAGATCAGATCCGGATGAAGATCAAAGGAGCCGGCATGAAAGAGTTTATTCTTCTCAGTACCTTAAGAAAAAAAGCGTATAAAAAGACGATTGATCATAGCGATTCAGAAACATCTTCCCAATGGGTAAACCAGTTGATGGGGATCAATACCGTCAAAAAAAAATGGTTGAATACCGCACTAAGCGCTTATGATCAGTCACAAAAAAGCAAAGAGTTTCGTAGAGTACAATTATTACAGGAAAGTCTATTAAATGTCTATATATGCGAATACCAGATGAAAAATACCGGTTATCATGACCTTGAGATTAAGTCATTAAAGGAACGCGCCGAACAATCCTATTATAATACATGCCTGGAATTTATCGAATCAGTCATACATCAGGAAAAAAGTTTACTTCAAAATTACGCAGTTTTAACTCAGGCAGTCGCATTATTAGAAGAGTATAATTCTAAGCTTGCGGTACAATACAAGAGTCTGCTTTTACGAAAACAATCTCTGGTACAAAGCATGAATAAAATACAGGAAACTCTGGAGCTCAACCCTGAGCAGATTGACGAGAAACATGTCTCTCAAATCCGCTCAATTCTCAAGCATCATGACCAAACACTCAGACAAAGCCCTGCGCTTCGGGAAGAAATCCTGGAAGATCTGAGAATGAAAATGGATCAGTTGCTCTTATACTATCAGGGATTGATTCAAAAAGAAGAGAAAAAAGATGCGCCTTCATTTATTAGCATCCATCAGGCGTATGAAGACTTTGAGAAACTGTATCAACCCTTTAAAGAATGGCTGGTTCAAAAACGATATCGTGATTTTTTGGAGCAAGGAGAACAGCTTCAGGAAGACTATCAGTTTTTAAAAAAAGAATATCCAAAGCTTCTTGAACACTATCAGTATTATTCATTACCCAGAAAGCAAATCGATAAGAGGAAGCTACTCAGCATCAAGAAAGATGCGGAGCAGTTTAAACGCTTTGCTTCGCTGAATTTCACTGAATTTATGAACTTAAACCCAGATATAAAGCAGATTATTCAGCGCTTTGACGAATTGTTGAGTGAAGAATTTAAAGACGATCTGCTCAATTACTACAAGATTCATAATGAACTGGTTAATGCAGAGGATTTAAATGAAAAAATCCCTGAGCTGGTACGATTTATTAAACATTTAAACATGAAGATCAATGAAGATGCCCAGCATTATCTCAAGGAAAAGCTTCAGGATTTGGCGAATGAATGTCTGCAAAGCCTTGATGAAAGCATACAAAAACTATTAAAGATGCAACTCACAGGCAATAATCAGGTTGAACGGCTGAAAGAAAATTTTGATCGGATGCTGAACTATCTGTATGATCTTGGTGATTTAAAACGAATAGAAGAACTGCAAAACCAGAAAAAGCTATTGATCAAAGCGCTCAATGAACTCAATCAATGGATGAATGAACTGAATCATGATTTTGAGTCTTATGAGCAGTTGCCTGAATCACCCTTGAAGATCAAACTTAAGCACAGCCTGCATGAGCAATGTGAGCGGATTCATGAAATACTCCCTCTTTTGAATCAGTACAAGATCCTCAATATCAAGGATATTTCTCATCAAATTTATCGAATTGAGCAGGAAACTGCTGACAAGACAGAAGAGAATGAAGCGCAAAATCAACGCTTGCTGGTATTTGACAACTTCACGATGAATAATTATATCTTTCTGTCGAAAGAGCAAATCCGCATCGGCAGGGAAGAGGATAACGACATCATCATCGCGAGTGACTGGGTATCTGCCAATCATTGTACGATTAACGTCAAAAAAGGCTTTTTAAGAGACAATAGCAGTACCAACGGCACCTATATTGGCTCGAATCAAAAACGCATCTCAGAAGTGCCATTAAAAGAAATCAGCACCATCAATATTGCTGAAGCCTTTGAATTTGAAATTAATATTTTACCTGGAAGTATTGACCATACGGTTTATATGTTCCGTTTAAATAAAATCACAGAGATGGAAATCATTCAAAACTTTGAAATGCGAGAAATGTTGCAATCGCTGTTTAATACCACTTTTATCTTTTTTGCAGGCGATGGGGAGGTTCGTTTTGATACTGAACAAGGACAATTGCTCAATGATTATTATGGGACACAACCAGAATCAATGAGTGTCATTTGCCGAAGCGGCAATTTTTATATCCTCGACCCCAAGCGATCTGCAAAAGAACAATTAATGATCAAAGATCAAAAAGAACAGCTTGGCCAGCGTTTTTCCTGCTTACTGACTTAGAGAGTATCATGAGCAGAGTCTGTCATATATTGCTTTTATTGAGTCTGTTACTGAGTGCTTTGACGATCTATGCAGAAGAAAATCCCTTTCGCGATATTCGCATCAATATCAAAGCCAATACCATGAATCAGGCAATCTCGAAAGCAGAACGGGAGAGCATGAATCAGTTCTTTGATCAGGTCTTGTCGATTCATAAATTAAAATTATCATCGTATCACCCTTTATTTCAGTCTTCAGGTCAGTCTTTATCTTTAAGTCTTTACAATGAAGTGCTTAAGGAATCGTCAAAACCACTTGTCAAAGGTGACAATCAGAGCTTTTCAGCAGAGCTTGTTATTTCCGCACAGACCTTGTATGAGAAAAGTTTGCCATTGAGTCAGTATCATTATGCTGAAGCTGTGAAGTTTTATCAGGAAGCTCAGAGAGAAATGAAACAGTTTAACACTATTCATAGTCTTAACCGAAGCTTCAGTATGAGTATTGATCATTTGCTTCAGTGCATGATCCTAAGCAATGAGGAATGGATACAAGCCCAGATGATTATTAATGATTATGAGCGCTTTCTAAGTAATCTCATTGTTGATGCGCAAACGAGTCTGGCCTTTAAAGAAGGGGATGAGAGTGCTGATCTGACGTTTTCATTATATTATTACAACAAGCAAATCAAGATCCCACTTTCAGGAATAAGTATTTCCCTGATTTCAAACAATCAGGTCGAAAAAGGGGTGAGCAATCAACGC
Organism: uncultured Candidatus Cloacimonadota bacterium; assembly: GCA_964573665.1. GTDB lineage: Bacteria > Cloacimonadota > Cloacimonadia > Cloacimonadales > WRIO01 > JAGOCT01. Next base: position 7,067 of record CAZNKI010000045.1, read on the forward strand.
GGAGTATGCCGATTTAAGATCAAAAATAATACGACAGAGCTTCGTTATCAGATCCATTTGATAGAAGAGCTTTATTCAGATAAATATGAACACCCTCTGTTTATCCAGGCACTTCTGGAAAAAAGCGTAGGTGCGATGCAGGGAAAAACACAGCTTGAGTTTATAAAATCTCTGGCAATCAGAGTACAATCCAATGATTTCAGTTCAGATCAGCTCTCGCTTGTTCGTGCTTATTATCACAATAAGGGATATGTAAGAGAGATGCATTCTTCAAATCAAGTGCATCAATCTGAGCTTTCAATCAAAATCATCGAAGAGCAAGCCTTAAAAATTGGAGGATACTACATCAAAGCCCGTGTTGAAAATGTGCTTACAGATCAAATAGGGAATGTCATAGAAACCCATCAGAGTGAAAGCTTTGAAGTTTTTAGTAATAAAGACAGGAAAGATGCTGAGCTGAAATTGAAGCAAAAGGCAGACGATATTTTAGTTTCAATGTTTAACCGATAATTTGAGAGCTTTGGTTTTTATGGAGCCGGCTCGGCTCGAGCTGTAAATGCCGAATAATAAAAAGATTAAATAATTATATAATCAACTATTTTCTTCTAATTCAAAGCTTTAATGCATACTGACTGAGATGAAAGATTGAATAGGAATCTGTGTCGGAATTTCATTATAAGATAAAACCTGCAATGAAGGGAGTGAAGGCTCAATTAAGCGTTTCAAATATGAACGAACGGTAGGTGTGACAATAATCACCGGACTATAACCCGCTTTATTCATTTCTTTTACTGCTTGCTGAAGATCAGAATAAAGTTGAGACACGATTGCTGGCGGAAGTGCGGCATGATAATTCTTCTGTTTGATTTGCTGAACGACTTCAGTCAGATTCTGTTCCAGATCAGCCCCAAGCGAAATACCATACACGACACCATCAGGCGCAACATACTTTTTAGAAATGGTACGGGATAAGGCAAATCGCACATATTCGGTCAGAGTCTCGATATCACGTGTCGCAGGAGCAAAATCAGCAAGCGTTTCAAGAATCGTCACCATATCGCGAATCGGTACTGATTCATGAAGCAGATTTTTTAGCACCTTCTCAACATTGCCAACAGAAAGGAGATTTGGCACAAGTTCTGATACAACTGCCTCGTTGTCTTTTTTTACGTTATCAAGCAGTTTTTGAACATCCTGACGGGTAATAATCATGTCTGCATGAGATTTGATCAGTTCTGATATATGTGTCGCAATCATGGCTGATGGTTCGATCACGGTATAACCATGCATTTCAGCCACTTCTTTTTTATCTTCAGAAATCCAGAGGGCAGGTAAACCAAAAGCAGGCTCAGTCGTTTGAATCCCTTTGATCGGTTGCTCTACAGTGCCTGGATTGAGCGCCATAAGATGATTGACCAGACATTCACCAGTGGCAATTTCTTCACCGCGTACTTTGACAATATAGTGGTTAGGAACCAGAGAGATATTATCGCGAATTCTGATAGGAGGCACCAGCATACCGATTTCTATGGCAAGCTGTTTACGCAAACTGCCGATACGTTCGAGCAGATCGCCTTTTTGATTTTCATCGACGAGACTGATCAGACTATAGCCGATTTCAAGTTCAAGCGGATCAACCTGTAGATAGGATGCGATCTCTTTAGCTTTTTCTTCTGGAGATTGCGCCAGGCTTTTTTGAGCTTCTTTTTCTTCTTCTTCACGCCTGCTTCTCAAGGCAATTTCTTCGTCACTTTCCACAGTAATCATATCAGACCTGGAAATACGATAACCAAAATATCCAACCGCAAGTCCTAATGGCATAAAGATATAACTTGGCATACCTGGAGCAAAACCAAACAGCAAAAGAACAACTGCGGTCACATATAGGACTTTAGGTTCTTTAAAGAGCTGGGTGATCACTTCTGTGCCCAGATTTTCTTTTGTCCCCGCACGTGTCACGATGATACCTGCAGAGACAGAAATCAAGAGACCAGGAATCTGAGAGACCAAACCATCTCCGATCGTAAGAATGGTATAACGATCCATCGCTTCAAGGACCTGCATTTTCTTTTGAAGAACACCGATCGCAATACCGCCAATCAGATTGATAAAGGTGATCATTATGCCTGCCTGAGCATCCCCGCTGACAAATTTGCTCGCACCATCCATCGAACCGTAAAAGTCCGCTTCTCTTCTCACATCATCGCGTCTCTGTCTGGCTTCAACATCAGTGATGACACCATTGTTCAAATCAGCATCTATCGCCATTTGTCGACCAGGTAAAGCATCGAGAGTAAAGCGTGCAGAGACTTCAGCTACACGGCCAGAACCCTTGATAATGACCATGAAGTTTATGATAAATAAGATAATAAAGATAATGATCCCCACGACATAGTTCCCACGAACCATAAATGAGCCAAAGACCTCGATAATTTTACCTGGACTACCAGAGGAAAGAATCGCACGGGTGGTTGCTACATTCAATGCTAATCGGTAAAGTGTGACGATCAGAAGTAAGCCCGGATAGACTGAGAACTCAACCGGTCGAAGTAAATATAAAGGAGAAAGGAGAATAACAAATGCCAGCATAAAGTTCACGGCAAGAAGTAAATCGATAATAATCGAAGGCATAGGAAAGAGTAATACTCCTAAAATCAGGATCACCCCGATCCCGATCAGGATATCGCTTCTCTTTCCGATTGAGATAAGCATCGAACTTCTTTGTTGTGGCATAATTATTTTCCTGCTTTTTTATATTATGAGAAAAAACTTCTCTTTATTTATCTAACGGTATTCACCTGCTTTGAGTTCAAGAATCAGCTTCTTGGAATCTCTGATAATGGACATTTTTATTTTTTCACCTGGAGAGATATCAGAAACTGCCAACTCAGCATCGTTGGAATTTTTAACTGAGGCTCCGTTGATACTCACAATCACATCCCCTTTTGAAAGGCCTGCTCTTTTTGCAGGTCCGTCATTATCTACCGCACTGACGATCACGCCATCCATATTATCGAGATTTAAATAAGAGACAATCATCGGTGTCAGATCCTGAATTTTAAATCCAAAATAAGCTTCTCTGACCTGACCAAACTGAATCAATTCTTCCGCTATTTTCTTCACTCTGTCTATAGGAATAGCAAAACCAATACCAACACTGCCACCAGACTCTGAAAGAATAAAAGAATTGATGCCGATCACCTCGCCATTGATATTCACCAGTGGACCACCACTATTGCCTGGATTGATCGCCGCATCGGTTTGTATCATCCCTTTATAAACTTTTCCGTCATTCTTTTGCACGAAATTACGATTAGTCGCAGAAATCACGCCAACAGAAACAGAAGGCTTGCTGTCTTTCATCAGAAAACCATAAGGATTGCCAAGCGCAATCACCCATTCACCCATAATCAAATCACTGGAAATGCCAATCTGAGCCATTGGAAAATCTTTGCCATTACATTTGACGATGGCTATATCATGCACTCTGTCAATACCGATCAATTTCCCGTCATACTCTTTACCATTGCTGAGCACTATTTTGATTTGAGTTGCACCTTCGACTACATGGGCATTGGTAATCAAATAACCATCTTCAGAAAAGATAACCCCCGAACCAATACTCTGAATTTGTCTTTGCATCGGCGCACCAAAGAAATCCTGAAAGAACTCATCAAAAAAGGGATTTCTGTTATATCTTTCCGTTTTCATCACATTTACAGAAACAACCGCAGGCTCAATCATGGCGACGGCATCTGTGATAGAATTACGGCGATTTTTGTTTAATTCATCATTCGCCAGCTGTCTTTGCGCAGAGACTGATCGAAAAGGATCGTTGTTTAAATGGTTAATTGCAGAATCTTTTTGATACTGAACATGATAGACCCACAATAAAAGTGAGTTAATGACTATGCTTAAAAGAAAAAGCATAAAAATGGCTGATCTTTTCATGTTTTCCTCCTTAAAAAATCAACTTAGGGTTTTGGAGTAAAGCTTTTGGCAATGCTTTCCAGTTCCATGAGATATTTAAGTTTTTGCCCTTGTGGGAAATACACTGAAGTATCTATCAGAAAATTAGCTTTTGCCTTTTCATCATAAAAGGCAATTGACTGAAATGCCCCACCGATAAAATATTTCTTATTCTGCCATCTTCCCGACATATACCAGGCAGGATAATCAAGAAAACGAAACAATCCCCATTGCAGATCTGGTTCGTTCATCTCATCTTCATCATAAAACTTCCAGGCGACTTTCGCGCGGGTCTTGTGAATCCATTCCTTACTCACCTCCCGATGATCAGATTTTTCATAATACACAGAAATGTATTTGTCAGGGTTTAATTTCTGATCTTCACGGGATCTCCAGATAAAGGAAATGAAATTTTCCTTTGGAAGAGACTTATATACCACGTAATTTTCAGGAATTCGCATTGTAAAAGGAAAATCTTTGAAATACTTATCTGGTAGCGCTTTAAGTTTATTTTGTCTGTACTCTAAACGTTGAACGAATTTTTGTCTGAAATGATAGAACATCTCATTGCTGTTTGTAAATGCAGATTTAATGAGTTGATCTTTAGAATTTGAAATCAGAAATACAACAAACTGTTCATTAGCAAACATATTGTGTTTGGCAAACATCAGAGAAGGATTTTTTGTGAGCATTTCTTTCATTTGTTCATTCATAATCTTTTTGATATATTCGGAAACTGGCTGGTTTGAGCTCATATCACAGAGAAAAAGCAGATTTTTGTATTTATAAAACTGATCCAAAGCTTTGACATCCCCATGAACCACTTCGTAAAGTTTTTCATTTTCAGAAGTATAAAATGGGCGCTCTAATGAGTTTTTGATATCATATTCTGATGCTTTCCAGATATCTGGGTCAGCAAAGACATAGATCACCTGATCCTTACCCCAGGACATTGGCTTTCTTGGATCATATACATTTTGATTATCTTTATTCTGCGAAGGAGAAACAACTTTTCCCTGTTTTTTTTCTGAACAGGACAATAACAGAAGCAGAGACAAAGCCACGAGGCTTATCAATAATATCTTGATTTTCATACTCACCTCTTAACAATAAAATAATTCATTCCTGATAAAATGGTAATAAAAGCGATGATCCAGAAGAAGATTTTTATACTGAGCAGTATCAGATAATTTGTGGTTGATGGAAAAGTATAAGGAATGACTGCAGGATATGAATAATACAAAAGGGCAAAAATAATCCCCACCATCTGTAATACTGTTTTCAATTTTCCCCAAATATTTGCAGGAATAATAATCTTCTTGGTTCGATAATAATCTCTAAGCAGAGTAACAGCGATCTCTCTTAAAGCAACAATTAAAACAATAATCCAGTGAATATAACGAATAGGAGACAAGCAAAGCAAAACCATTGCAGATAGTACAAGTATCTTGTCTGCCAATGGGTCCATAAGTTTACCAAAATTTGAAATGACATTATACTTTCTGGCAAGATATCCGTCATAATAGTCTGTAATACTGGCAATTACAAAGATCCACATGCCAACAAAGGGATTTCTGTACATCATAAGTATGAAAACAGGTACTGCGATCAAGCGCAGAACAGTTAAAATATTGGGGATATACTGAATCATAAGACCCTTCTGTGATAAAGATAGGAGATGATAAAGGCAAAGACAGGGATCAAGAAGATCAACCCGCTTTCTTTTAATAATAAAATATTCATCAAAGCACTTTGCAAGGAGTTTGATGAAGCAAACATATATTGATTCGCCAGACTTGAGCACAAGACGGCTAACAACAATGAAACAACAATGATAATCATGGATTGAATAATATATTGCTTTCCGAGCTGGGATGGATTTCCTCCCGCCCTGATGTATATTCTCCAGTAATCATTATTTCTCTGTTCATAGAAAATTCGTGCGTAAAATAAAACTAAAAAAGAGAACAAAATCATTAATATAAATATTACGGATTGAAACTGACGATATTGCTTCAGTTCTGTAAACACCTGATCAATCTTTTTACTGTTAAAATCTATCAGAATTTCAGACGATTGTTTGCGTATTTCCTGAATAATATTGAGATAATCAAATTTGGTATCACCCTTGAAATTGACAATCAGCACATGAGGAACTTTGGATTGATTAAGAATATCTTCATACTTCAAATCATACTTCTCTGAGATGTTTTTCTTTAATTCATCCCCGGTTTCTATTCGTGTACCAAGTATAAAGGGGTCTTTTTCAAAATGCATTTTCAGGGTATTTAGATGAGAAATATTGTAAGAAAAGGCTAATACAGGCAATTGAGATAGCGTTTGATGATACTTGTTTTCAAGATTCTTCATATAAAAAGTGAGTAAGAGTAGAGACAAAAGAATAAATGAGGTGAGTGGGATCATCACAATTAAACTGCTTTTCGCTTTCATTTCAACTCCAGTTTTTTATCGTTGATCGCATACTGCTTTTCTTTAGGAAAGGAGGATTTACCAGTGGCAATAATGATACTTCCTTTTTGTTTGAGGTTGAGGATCAGTTTGTAAATTTGTTCAAAACGGGTAAAGTCAAAATAATTATCCAAATCATCAAAGAGCAGCATTAAAGGTTGCTGAAGGTATGAACGAATGAGTTCGATACATTTCAAATCTGAATGGCTCAATTCAGCACATTTGATTTTTTTATCATAAGGCAATTTCAATTGATCAAGCAAGTCAATGGCTTCTTTTTGAATATGTTTTTTGTCTGAAAAAGCAATACTGATATTTTCCATAATTGTTTTATCGGGGAGGATTGCAGGATTTTCCTGAATAAAGCGAATCTTATTATGGCAGTATTTATCTTGTATCGGATAACTGTTTAACTTAAGCGATCCTTTGAAATTTCTGTATTCACCAGCCAAAGCAGATAAAAGCAAGGTTTTCCCTTCATTGTTCTCACCGTAGATATAGATAAATTCACTGCTATTAATATGTAATTCAGGAATCATGAGAATGATTTCAGAGTGATTCATCAATTCAAAATTATTAATTTCAAGCATTTTCTTTAATCCCTATGCATCAATATTGCTCTTTTTTGCAATATCAAACAGATAGACAGTTTTTTCATTTTCATTGTTACTACATGGATATTCATGAACAAGGCTCATCTGATATGCTTTGATTTTATCAGCAACTTCGTTTCTTCTAAGTGCAGGATAAAGTATGACTAAGCGAGAAGTTTCTGACTTCTGCTTTGAAAAAAACTGAAAGATATCATTCATATTCAGACAGATTTCATGCCGTGATATCGCTTTTTCTTTAATTGGGCTGATTCTGTATTGTTGACTCGTAAAATAGGGAGGATTAGAGATCAGAACATCATAGTTTTGTTCTTGAAACTCCTTGAGATCTTTATGGATTAAATGTATTCCCGAATCGTTTGATTCATTGAATATCTGCACATTCAGTTCTGCCAGGCGATACAACTTTTCCTGTATTTCAATGCCTTGAATTTTCCAAAGATTATTGCTTTGCTTGAGCATAATTGGAATAATCCCGTTTCCAGTGCCAATATCAAGCATATTTAAAGGTTCATTCACAGAAAAGGTCTTTTTCATATAATCCACCAAAAAAGCAGTATCAGAAGTAATACCATGTGACGCTTTAAGTTGGTACAAATAAGCATCTGAATCAGGAATACTCACTTTTTGATAGAGATGCTCATCAGGTACTTGATTGAGTATCATCGTTTATGATAATTCCAACATTTTATTGATTGAGCGAACGGCATTTTTTGCGATATCCGGAGCAATCGTAATTTCATTTCTTTCGGTTAAAAGTGTGTCTCTGACATCAACAAGACGCGTTTTTTTCATATTCACGCATACCGCCATTTTAGAAAGGGGGATGATACTTTTTTGAGGGAATCTGCTCTGTAAAGCTTCCACAAGACCCATTTCAGTCCCAAGAATCAAATGATCTCTTTCTTCAGCAAGATCAGCCATTCCTTTAGTTGAGCATGCCATATCGGCTTTTTCGATAATCTCAGGTTTACATTCGGGATGAACCACAAGTAGATGATCAGGATATTCACGTCTCACTCTTTCAATGTCATTCAAGGTAAAGAAAAAGTGATGAATCGGGCAAAAGCCATCCCATACTTTGATATTTCGATTGCTTTTTAAAGCTGTATATTGTCCCAAATTCTGATCAGGCACAAACATAATTGGCTGATTGGGATCTAATTGATTTACGATTTTAACTGCATTTGACGAGGTCACACAAACATCACAGAGCGCTTTAATTTCTACACTGCTGTTCACATAACAGACAATCAGATAATCGGGGTGTTTTGCTTTAAATTCTTGAAGTTGAAAGGGTTCGATCATATCTGCCATCGGACATCCAGCATCTTTTGCAGTCAATAACACTTTTGTTTCAGGATTGAGCAGTTTTGCCGTTTCAGCCATAAAACGAACACCTGCAAAGATAATCATATCGGCTTTAACCTGTTTTGCCATCTGAGCAAGTTGTAATGAATCACCGATAAAATCAGCAACTTTCTGCACTTCCATTAATTGATAATTATGTGCAAGTATGATGGCATTTTTTTCTTTTTTAAGCTGAATAATTTCTTTGATTAATTCCTGATCTTCAGTATCAAACATTTTAACTCCTTTTTAATAAAGCTTAAATCTGAGTAGAACCAAAACCACCAGCACCACGAACTGTCTCTGGCAAGTCTTCAGTTAAAGTGAAATTCACCCGTTCAAAAGAAGAAATCACCATTTGCGCGATACGAGCATTTGGTTCGATAATAAAGTCTTCAGTACCATGATTGATCAGAATCACCTGAATCTCTCCGCGATAATCGCTATCAATCGTTCCTGGAGCATTTAACACACTAATGCCATGCTTGATCGCTAAACCGCTTCTTGGTCTGATCTGAGCTTCAAGATGCTCAGGAAGAGCAATAGAAATCCCTGTGGGGATTAATTGTCTTTGCCCTTTTTTTAACACTATCTCTATGTCATTCGCTGAATATAGATCATAACCCGCTGAATGTTCGGTCATTCTTTGCGGTAAAACTGCATTTTCTCTGCACTTTTTGATTAATACTTCATGAGGCATTAATTCTCCCTATGCGCAAGCATTAAGGTAAATTCTCTTAATAAAACTGCTCTTTGACCAAAAGGTTCAATGATTTTTAACGCTTCATCCAATAATTTCTGAGCGGTTTTTTTCGCTTGATCCATACCAAAAACTGCTGGATAGGTGGCTTTTTTTTCAGCTTCATCTTTACCTGCAGTCTTACCTAATTTTGCGCTGGATCCTTCAATATCAAGGATATCATCAATAATCTGAAATGCCAGACCAATTTTTTTACCAAACTCATCCATTTTCTTCAATTCTGTTACTGGAGTATGTGCCATATAACATGCAAAACGACAACATAACTGCAAGAGTTTCGCTGTTTTATTTAAATGTATAAATTCAACTGTTTTTTTCTTAACCGCGGTATCTTCACTCAAAATATCAAGCATTTGACCTGCAATTAAACCAGTATCACCTGTTAACACTGCCATATCATGAACCATATTCACACGAATCGATGGAGATACGGGGAGCTCATTCACCATATTAAACGCTTCAACCATGAGCGCATCACCGGCTAACAAGGCAATATCAGCGCCAAAAAGCACATGACAGGTCTTTTTCCCTCTGCGATATTCATCATTATCAATCTCAGGCAAATCATCATGAATCAGCGTATAGGTATGCAACATTTCTATCGCTGAACCCGCCTGGATTACTAAATCTTCTTTTTCATCTGAGAATAAATTATAAACAAGCAATGTTAAATAAGGACGAATGCGTTTTCCACCAGCAAATAATGTGTGTCGCATCGCTTTGTGTATTTCTTTGGGATAATCATCTTTTCTTGGAAGAAAACGATCCAATGTGATGTTGATGATTTCTTTTTTTTCCCGCATGTGTTTTTTTAATAAATTAGTATCAGCTTTCATCTTCTTCCCTCTTTTCTATTTTTAAGTTTTTTGTAATTGTTTCTACTTTTAGCTCTGCTTTTTCAAGATACTCATAGCACTGCTTTATTAAGATAGAGCCTTCTTCAAATTTATTCAGCATTTCTTCAATCTGATCAATATTACCATTTTCAAGATTATTAACAATCGAATCGAGCTTTTTCATCGACTCTTCAAAAGAAAATGTTTTGTTTTCTTTTACTTTATTCATTAAGCACCTACTCTTTCAGATCATACTTTCTGAGCTATTGTTTTATTATGAAAAACTAAGCGGATCACTGCTTTGTTTCGATTTTCTTTCTTGTAAACCATAATATTCTTTACTTCTTTGAACGATGAGCAGTAATTTCCCTGATTCATAAGAAATTTGGGCAGGAAAATCAGCTATTTCATTGCTGATGCCTCGGGTTTTTTCGCGATACAAGGTCTCTGATTTTAAAGGATAACGGCAATTTTGTGTACAAACCCTTTCTGCTTTTTCTGTCAAAGGACACAAAGAAAAAACACTTTCTATCGGATAATGTAAAAACTGCTGATATTCAGCAATAAACATTTCCTGCTGTTCTGAAATAATCTTTATCTGCTGACCTTGATTAAAGGCACTTTCGAGGATCGAGATCAAGCCTAAACAATGGTCAAAGCGATTCTGCATCGAATTGATAATCATAATTTCATTAAACGACTGCTTCAAACACCAGTTGATCGCCATCTCTGTGTCAGTTTCATCTTTTTCAGGAGAGACACGAATTAAATTGAGTTGATGATCGCAATTTGTATTATCGATGGCTTTTAATACATCTCCATTCTCTTCTGCCTGAGTATTTTGCAATTGATAATACACATAGAGTTTTTCTTCTGAATTGACAGAGAGAGAATCAAAATCTCCGATCACCAAATTAGGTAAAATATTATATTTTAATAAAAGATCAATACCAGAATCAACAGCAACAATACAGTCATCCCCTTTCATTTCATTTAAAATGAAACTCAGGTCTGACTCGCTGTAATAAGTAAATACCCAAACCCTCTGCTTTTTCCTTTGAGGGATCGCATTTTCCATTATCATCGCTGATCCTTATCTTTATATAATTTATCATTTTGCATTTTATAATAATTGATTTTCCTGTCAAGTGTAAAAAGCAAAGCAAATTATCTTATTCAGCGGAGATGTAACCTCATAAAGTTTTCAATTTTATATTCTCTTCTGTGATGTTAAATCTCTTAAAAATCAATCTTATCGATGATTCTACCATCTTGAAAGAGATAAAAGATGTCTCCCGTCTTTTTATTTTTAAGAATTATCTCATAAGTATGGGGGCTGATATACATCTGAATATCGTACTTCTTTTCTTGGAAAGGGTATTGAATATCCAGTGCAGAAAGCGTCTTGGCAAAGGCACCATTACTTAAGTAATGCTCCTTTTGGGCATAATAAATATATCTGAGCACTTTTCGATCAAGGTCTTTTTGCGACTGAGTAATCATTGCACCGATATTGATTTTCGGTTGTTCTTCATTGAGTTTTCCAGAAACAGTTATAGTATCTGCAGGACTTACTTTTTGTTCAGAAAAAATGACATAACCCCATTGTTCCGGATAATGCATCGCAATCAAACCCTGAGGTGACCAAACCCAGTTATACTCAGGATGACTTGCTTTTTTATATGAGTTGCCGTCTTTTGTTAACAGATAATGAACACGAGAAAAATTCATACGCCAGATATCGCCTTCTTTAGGAGGACAAGCTTTGTGGGCGGCTTCTTCCAACACTTTCCAGGGAATTGCAATTTCGACCGACCATCCCTGATCCACATCTCTATTATCGTTTAGAGTTCCTTCAAGATGAACCGCTGTTTTCAATCCTTTGATATCCCAGGCATTAATCGCTACTTGATTCCGATCTCGGTAGGGTTTGATCACAAATAAGTCCCACACGGTATTTAAAGCATTGATTTCCAATTCATAATAATCATGCGTATCTCCATCTGGATCAATAAACACTTCAAAATCATTGTCATGAAAAATCACTGCATCTCTTTCTGTAAGCGTTGCCCATAAATCCCGATCTTCCATATAAGCGCCAATATAGAGATAGTTTTGATCAAACAGCATCTTCATACGGGTATTGTAAAAAGGTTTTTCCTTTAAGTCTCCCTCGATATCAACAAAAGATTCTGACCAGGAGCATTTTTCCCAATCTTTTTCATCCAGCTTTCCATCGATCACTAATTCACCTGAAGTCTGAAAACAGCCATATTGTTTTGGGCTAATATTATATTTTGGGATGGGAAAGTGTTGTGCGAAAAGGTTAAATGTCGAAATAAGTAAAAGTATGAATAGTTTGATTCTCATAGTGATCGTTCCTCCAGTATTTCATTTAAACGTAAATAGGCCAGTGCCACGCATGTATCTGCAGCGCCATAATAAACCAATATTTCAGCATCTTCTTTTAAAAAACCCTCATCATCGATATCAAAAGAGATCATCCCGCTCGGAAATACCACATTGGGCACTTGCCCTGCAAGCTCGTATAATTCTCGTGGTTCTAATATGTTAAAACGACCTCTTTTCAGCACTTTTGTGGGATCATGTAAATCTAAAAGTGAAAAACCAGCCTGATAAATATTTGATGAAGCGAAATGCGTCGCAACACCATGATAAAGATGAATCCATCCATGCCTGCTCTTTAATGGAGGTGGTCCTGAGCCAATCAGTTCATCCCAAAAGTGTGGTCTTCCGCTAAACAGCAAAGAGTCTCTCTGCCAGTGTAGCAGATCATCTGAATAAGATAAATAAATCGAACTGCCTGTTTTAGGTCCATTCTGCAAAAGGGTTTGATTAGGACGTTCCAAACGACAATACCTGTTGTTGATTTTTTCAGGAAACAAGACGCCATTTCTTACATCTGCCTCAGATACAATACCCATACAATGTAAAGTCCTGAAATCCTCTGTTTGGTACTGGATTAGATAACAACCCTGATTGGTATCCATCGCACAAAGCACATAATTAGTATTTTCTAACATCGTGATTCGTGGATCATAGATATGATAAATCTTTAAATCCTCCGGTTGAGGAAGATTTATCATCTTTACAGGTTCCTGATCGACAACAAAGTCTATCCCATTATCAGATAAAGCGCGAACAAGCAAGGTTTCTCTGCCCCTGTTTTGCACCCTGAGTAATAAAAGCACCTTGTTTTCAAAAATCACAGCTCCGGGATTAAAAACCGAAGAGACATCTCGTAATTCATCTAACTCTGAGAAAACGCTTTCTCGCGTGATTATGGGGTTTTTAGCATATCTTCTCATAATCGCTCATCAATAGAAATCACAGTAATTAATATTCATGGGTTTTAGGACATGCTCACAGAAATGCTTTACCCGTACTTTAAACTCATCAAAATCACTGTTATAACCTGTCCATGCCTGTTCTGAGATAGCCAGCAAACGAGGTAGAAGCATATACTCCAGTTCTTTTTCATTACAAATATATTCTGTCCAGACATTTGCCTGAATCCCTAAAACAAAGTCTTCATCAACCACTTGAATATCATTTTCTGTCACAACCTGCTGTGGGAGATAATCAAAGACTCTCTTTAGAGTCGTTACGCCAAAAGCGCCTTTTTCATTCTCTCTGATACTTTGTTTCCAATCAAAATAGTAATAGGAATTTGGCGTTAATATCACCTTCTTATTTTGTTGAACTGCCTTAGACATCCCCTCAGAAGCATTCCCACGCCAAGCCATTATAATGGCGTTATCAGGCACTTTTGTATCTGCAATCTCATCCCAGCCGATCATAATCTTTTGATGGATTTTAAGAATATCTGCAAGAAATTGATTAAATACAGACTGCAGTTCTCTAAAAGAAGCAAGCTGATGTTTTTCCTTTTTTGCCTGACAATCAGGGCAGTTCTTCCATTCTACATCAGGGCATTCATCTCCGCCAATATGGAAATATGGACCAGGAAAAAGAGGAATAATTTCATCTAAAATCTCTTTAATGATCGAATATGTATCATCTTTTCCCAAACACAGTACTTTTTCAGAAACGCCCCATTTATTCCAAACCTCAATACTTTCTTTTCTACAGGATAGATGAGAGAGTGAAGCGAGTATCGCCTGAGTATGTCCGGGAAGATCAATCTCTGGAACTACTATAATATGCCGATTTTGAGCATATTGTATAAAATCTTTAATTTCTTCTTGTGTATAATATCCGCCATATTTCTGATCTGCTTCTTGACGATAAGAACCGACGAGATTCAATTGCGGAAACTTCTTGCTCTCAATTCGCCAACCCTGATCATCACTTAAATGCCAGTGAAAACGATTGAGTTTGAGCAATGCCATTAAATCGATGATTTTCTTTAAAAAGTCTATTGAGAAAAAATGACGACTGACATCAATATGCAATCCACGCCAGGAACAAAGAGGTTCGTCTTCTATTTCCATTAAAGGTATTGATGAGCCATATTTGATTAACATCTGTTTAAAGGTCTGACACGCATAGAAAAGTCCCGTCTGATCCATTGCGCTAATATCAATCCCTGAGTCATAAATCTCAATACGATAAGCGTTTTCGCCGACAAATTCATCCTTCTTGATTTTTAGATTAATCGGCACAGCCTGAGCATCCTTTTTGATCTTCAGATCTAAAGACAGTCTCTCTTTAATGATCTCTTTTAACAAGAATGCTTCACCTTCCAAACTCTTTGGACTTTGAATCACATAATCCTGATCCAATACTAATACGCCTTCTTCTTCATCTTCAAAGAAGTCTGCTACCAAACATTGAGGAATTACGGGAAAATTCATAATGACTCCTGTACTATGATCTGTATATTTTAATGGTTTTTAGTTCAAATGGTTTAAATGCCAAAGAGAAAATATACTCCTGGAATGGAATTTGAACCTCATGTTCTTCAAGAAGGTCACAGGTACAGATCTTTTTAATAGAAGTGTTCCAGTGAATTGTCACATTGGCAGTACTACCCATACTTTCGTAAAGTCTTAATATATATGCATTAGGATCAAGGTCACTTTGTTTGATGGTATCAATTTTTATATTCTTGTTATCACACACACAGAGCTGCTGTACAGCGTCAAATTCAGGAGCTTCCACAGGATAAATGCAAAGTGGTGAATTGAGATTATGTGCCTTTTGAAGAGTATCAGAATGTTCCAAAGACCCAATATGCGGATAATAAGCATAAGTAAACTGATGGGTTCGTATATCTGCCTGTGGATCAACATCTGCCGGACTTCTTAGAAGATTGATTTCAATGCGTCCTTCTTGGACTGAATGTCCGTATTTGGAATCATTTAAAACAGCAAAACCATAATCGGATTGTGATAAATCTATAAATCGATGAGCAAGAACTTCAAATTTTGCTGCATCCCATGAGGTATTCTGATGAGTGGGTCGTTCAACCAAACCAAACTGTACTTCTGCCTGTGAATTCATTGTTTGAATATTGGTATCTGCTGAGACGCGAAGCATTTTATGAGTTTCTTTCCAATCCACTTCATTCTCAAAAAGTACCATTTTAGACTGACAACGTAATGACACTCTTTGTCTGATTTGTGACTCTCCAACTGTAAAGATTTGCTCGATGATTTTGATAAATGGACTGTCTTCGATCACTTTTCTTTCTTTTAAAACGGCTTGCTGGGCTTGTGTTTCTCTATAGAAATGATTAATATCCCAAGCACCCCAGTTATTTGGCAGATCTTCCCACATTTGGATTAAATTCGCCTGAGTATTTAAACATTGTCTTTTGTCTTCTTTATCAAAAATGCTGGAAATACATCCCTGATCATCAAAGTCGATTTTTAGATAGTTATTTTCAAGGGTAAAACACTGTTCAGGGGTTTGCACAGACTCACCATTATCATTGCTTATCTCTTCTTCTAGATGGATGATCTTAAATGAAAAGGCTGGCATTTCCAGTAAGATCTGCAATTTATTATTCTGCCAGAATGATGGCAGTTCTTTGTGATGTTCATCAAAGGCTTTTAGTTTTTTATCCGCTTTGAGCTCTACAAGCTCTCGTCTTCTCCAAGATTGCGTATTGATGAGTAACAACGCATTATCCCCTTTTTGATAATGACGATAAATCAGTTGTGATTCCAAAGCATCTATCTTTTGTAGATTCTTTTCTGATAAGGCATGTGCATCCTCATATACCCAGGTGATTGATGAACCAGGAATAATGTCATGGAACTGATTAAGCAGTGTATCTTTCCAGATTTTCTCTATTTCAGCATGAATCTCAGGATTTCTTCCTTCATTTATAAACGCATGAATGAACTCTAATTGCTGTAAGCGACATTCCAGTTTTCGATTATACTTTTTCATCAATGATTGGGTGGTATAAGTACCGCGATGCAATTCAAAATAAAGTTCTCCCTTCCAAACAGGTAATAAATCTTTATCGATCTGATCGATTTGCTCGATAAAGTCATGCGCAAAGGCAAATTTCACTTTGGGGACACCTTCACAGTTTTGCTGACGTAAAGCCAGTTCTATATGTTCTTTGGAAGGACCTCCACCTCCATCACCGATACCATACATATTCAAAAAGTCATCACTGATATCTGATTGATGAAAGCGTCGTTCTGTTTTGATAAAATCATGAGGCATATTAGAAAAATTATAATCATTTGTTGGAGTAAAATGAGTTAACACGGGCGATCCGTCGATTCCCTGCCAGATAAATGTATGATGTGGAAATGGATTAGTGTCATTCCAAGAGAGCTTTTGAGAAAGGAAAAATTTCACGCCTGCCTGTCTGAGAATTTGTGGGAATGAACCTGTAAAACCAAAACAATCAGGTAAAAAGAGAAAGTCGATCTCTTTGCCAAATTCTTCACGATAAAAGCGCTTTCCATAGACACACTGACGAACTAATGATTCGCCAGAAGGCATATTCGTATCATTTTCAACCCATGTCGCTCCCTGCACTTCCCATCTGCCTTCCTGAATTTTGCTCTTTATCTCTGTATAGAGATGCGGATAATTCTCTTTGGTCCATTGATATAATTGAGCCTGAGAAGCACCAAATTTATATTCAGGATATTCTTCCATCATTCTCATCACGGTTGAAAAAGTGCGGGAAGCTTTTCTCTTAGTTTCACGCACAGGCCATAACCAGGCAAGATCAATATGCGCATGACCGATCGACCAGGCGTTTAAAGCACTTGGTACAGCTGGAAGGGCAAGCACTTTTTTAGCGATTTCGCGACATTGGACTAAACCTTTTCCTTCCTGATAAGCATTACAAATTTCATTCAATGCAAATAATATTCTCTTCTTACGCGGTGTATTGACTTCCAATTCTTCATACATTGAAAGAAGCACTTTTATATCCATCATCAGCTGAAATTTCTCTGAATCAAAGACGACAATGTCAGCACGCTCAAGAAGATATTCATCCTTATCTTTACCAAACAATCCATTAGCTCCTGCTTCAGCAAGTAGTGACACTTTCTCCTTGCCTGTAGAACATTTAAACAGAGGGAGATAAAACTTGCCAGACTGCAAACTCCAGTCAATTTTATTGGTTAGCCCTGCATAAGGTGTCAGTGACTGCTTGAGATCAAACAGATTTGGCGAATCAGCATCAGAATTTTTAAAGACACAGGCTTCACCCTGAACATCAATATAAACGCCGACTTCTTTGTTTAAATACTCTGCAGGAACTTCTCCTTCAAAGATAAACCAGGCACATGCCCAGGTGTTTGCCCATTTTTCTTTCACTTTTATATCTTTCCATGACGCATGGACTAAATCGCTCTGTGGAATCACATTGATGGGATCATGAATAAAACGAACCTTCAAAGCCGTCTTTTCGGGGTAGATTTCTTTTGACAAACGATCTAAGAATCTTCTGATCCGTTCGTGATAAACTTTTGGATTTTGCATATATATCTCCTGATTGGTAATTTATTTTTCCATAGGGATTACAATTCCCTTGATAATAATATTCTGGAAGAAAATGAACACAAGCAACGTAGGAATCGCTGCAATAATTAAGGCTGAATAGGCAACGCCATCACTGGCTCTTTGCATTAGATTGTAAATATGGACCATCAATGTCCACATCGACTGATCCTGGCAGACGATAAATGCAAAGAGGAAATTTCGATAAGCGGCATTAAATGCACCAAGAGCAATGACTGCAAGAATCGGCTTGCTGAGAAACAGTGTGAACTGCCAAAACATCCGAAATTCTCCTGCACCATCCAGACTAGCGCTTTCATAAAGCTCTCGCGGTAAACTGTCAAAAAAGCCTTTGAGCAGAAAAATAAAGTATCCGTCTGCAGCCGCTGGCAAAACAAGCGCCCAAAAGGTGTTTAGCAAATTGAGCTTTTTGAGCATCAGAAAGTTTGGAATCCCCATCACCATTGCGGGGAATGCCATGGTTAGCATAAACAATAAGATCAGCTGATAAGAAAACTTAGGTTTGAAACGACTTAATGCATAAGCAGCCAAAGGGTTGACTGTGATTGCCATCAATATAGAAAGCAGAACATAAATACCCGTGTTTTTAAGAGATTTTGCATCAGCAAGCATCTGATCCAATGCCATCGCATAGTTTCTCCAAAGAAATTCTTTTCGGATTTCTGCCTTTCTTTCTGTAAAATTAAAATAATCCTGCTCTGCAACAGGAAATGCGATTTGATCAAAATGAGAATATTGTGTTTGATACTGAGTATTCAGTTGATCGATCGATGAATATTTTTTCCTGAGATATTGCCTGAAATCATTGGCAATACTATTGATACGAAGATGCTCTGCTTGGGCTATATTTTGAATAAAAAAGGTCAAGTCTTCAGAAAATGCGCCTGTATCAGGCATTTTATCTGGAATACGGATATCTGAAAACTGAGTAAAAGTGCTTTTCCAGGTCAGATTGAGCGTTGATATCAACTGGTACTTCTGTTTCAACATAGCCTGAAAAGCTGGCTCTGCCTGGTCTGATAATCCCAAATGATGAATATTGATGATATCTCTGGCATAATGAAGCCAGTAGTCATAAAGTGGGTCTGTTTTTGCCGGACAGGTTCCCGAAAGACGAATATCATCCCATGATTGAAACGCAGTGCGATATTTGTTATTAAATGCATTCAGATCTCCGCTATACGCAGGAATCAGAAGTAAATTTACAAAGTGACCATCAGGATTAATATAATATCTCATCCAGTCAGGACTTTGCTCTTTAAACTGTCGAAAACGGCCTAAATATGACTCATTTGAGCTGACAAAATTACGGCTGAAGATGTCTTTTTCCTCAACGACAATTTCTCCCCAACTCATCGCACCTGCATTATATTTATTATTAAATTCAACCAGAGAATTGTGATTTTCTTTTCTCAATTGTTTGCGATACAATCGTTGTGCATAAGGATAAACACCTCTGCCGTAATGTTCTGCAAGACAATAATCATACACATCATACCGATCTCTGTTCTGGTTTATAAATGCTTTGAAATCCTGATAGATCATCTTGTTCGCATCATGTGGCATCGTCACCTCAGAAAATGAAATCCATGAACCAGGATAATTATCCATCAATCGGCTACTCTCTTCATTATATCGGCTTTCCATGTACTTTTTATACAATGCCTCATCCTGATAAAAGAACGGAGGAATCAGTTTTAGATTGGTACTATCCACAGCACTTTTAAACGAAAAAGATATCATCAGCAGAAAAGGATAAAGCATTGTAAATGCGCCAAGCATCAGCACCACATGAATCAGCGTATTTAAAAACCTGTATTTTAATGAGTTCTGCCCCACTTTACTAATTATGCTCATTTCTCATCCTCTTTGGCGACACTGAATTCCATTTTTGAAATATACTTGATCTGGATAATGGTAAATCCCATCAGTAATAAACTCAAAAGCCACGCCATCGTTGTTGCCAGTCCAAATTTTAAATACAAATAGGCTTTCTCAAAAATCAGCAGATCAGCGACACGCGTTGCTTCATTAGGTCCACCAAACGTCATGACAAGGATAAAGTCAGAAGATTGAGCGGCGACAATAAAAGCCGCAATAAACTGGATAATAATCAAGGATTTCAAACTTGGAAAGACGATGTGTCTGATTTTTTGAACGAATCCTGCCCCATCTAAATCAGCAGCTTCGTAAAGCTCATTGGGGATATTTTTCAATGCTGCCAGATAAATCAAGCTTCCTGGTCCCATCCCTGACCAAATGCCAGGAAGTATCACACAGAGCATTGCCAGATTTTCATCCTTAATCCACATACTCTTTGGTAGTCCCATCGCTAATAAGATCTGATTTAATATTCCACTGTCTGCAGGGCTATAAAGAAGTTTCCAAAGATAAATGACGATGACGCCACTGATCACTGCAGGCAAATAATAGATCACACGGTACAAAACTTTTGCCCGTGAAACTTCCTGAAGCAATATCGCTAAGAATATCGGAGGTAAAAACCCCAGCGCTAAATTTAAAAACATGTAGTAAAAAGTTTTCCCTACCGAAGCCCACCAGGTTTGATCATACAACACCTCAGCCAAATTGGCAAAACCGGTAAATGGACTATCTCCTACAAGTTTAAAATCTTGCACAGCCATCAGACTGCCGGTAATCATCGGTACATATTTCCAGACAAAAATGCTGATCAATGCTGGAGCAAGCATCACAATAATCAAAGTGAAATGTTTATTCTTTTTATTCTCGATTCGCACCTGATCTGGTGTCAAAATCTTCCAAACTTTCCATAGGGTAAAAGCAAAGAAAAACAAAATCAGTGCGGCAATCACCGATGCAAGTCGCTGTCGTTTGGATTTGACATGATCTGGTAAAGTACCGATCATTTCAATATTTGTTCTGACCTCTGCTCTTTTTAATACTTCCGCAATCTTCTTTTGTCGTTCTTCAGGCTGAGTGCCTAATTTCCCTTTAAGATCGAGTTTGACTAATTCATCCAAAGGATAAGTCATAAATTCATATACTTTTTGACAATTATCGCCATAAGGTTCAGGTTTCCCTTCACTCATCGCTTTTTCAAATGTTTCAAGCCAGCCCTTAGGCGCATATTTCAAATAATCTTCATAACCATATCGCTTGAGAAAGACAGGGTTTTGCATGTGCCCATAGCCATTTTCAATCATGACTTTCAAACGGATTTTTCGCGCTTCTTCGCTATCATAAAACTGAATGTATTTCCATGCGGCATCTCTGACTTTTTCTGGATCTCTATTGCCTAAGCCTGCATTGTTTGAAATCCCAGCTTGAGAAAAAATCCCCATCATTCGGCAATTGATTTCACTACCGCCAGCCCCAGAAGGACCTGCAGGACTTGGCGCAAAAGCAAAGAGATTGGGGTCGTATTTTCCACCCATATTCTGTTGAGAGAGGTAGTCCATACGCATTCCGATTTTTCCCTCTTCCCACATATAGCCCCAATCACCTTCTCTAATGGCAAATCCCTGTTGGATTTTTCCTTGTTTATCTTTCAATTGAGCAGTTAACAGGCTCAAATAATATTCCATTGCAGTAATCCCTGATGAAGAAGCAAAACTTGCCTTCCAGAGTTGTTTTTCTTCATCAAACACCACCGCTTCACCACCTGCTGCCCATAAAAAAGGCAACCAGTCATAAGCAGCCTGAGGACCTCCGGCAAGCACTGTACCATAAGCACCATTGGCAGGATCACTCAAAATTCGGGCATATTCTCTGAATTCCTGCCAGTCTCTTGGCGGATGATTGGGATTTAACCCCGCTCTTTTAAATGTATCTTTTCGATACATCAGCACGCGAACCAGTGTTTCATAAGGCAATATCCAGACTTTTTCCTGTGAATCCCCTTTTTTCTTTCTTTTAATCACTTGCCAAACAGGTTTTTCAACCCTCAGTTTCATGCTTTCGGATGATTCTCTGGCAATAAACTCATCAAGAGGATATAAGAAATTGTTCTGTATATACGTATCGCTTTGGCGAAAATTAACATAAATAATATCTGGCGCTACCCCACCCGCAATAGCCATCAATGGACCTGAATCTAAATCCATATTCTCAATTTTGATCCCTGAAAAAGCTCTTAACTCAATATAAGGGTATTTCTCTCTAAAAGCCTTTACAACATTGCTGTTTGCTTTGGTGTAAGCATCTGTTTTTTGAGGATCTGGCAGTTCAAAAACCTTGAGAATGACTTTTTCTTCACAAAACAATACGGATAAAAAGATCTGAAACAGGCATAAAACCATGACTAATCGTTTGCTCAAGCTGTTTTGATCAATATGCATTCACTCTCCTCAAATAATTGCCTTGCTCAGCTAACCAAAGATTATGGATAAGACTTAGTTTGTCAATAAAGAAATAAGCTGTTTGTTTATCTCCTTAGGTTTTTCACTCTGAGCTAGGATTCTCAAGCGAAAATGCCACTTGTTAAGCATATTCAAAATTTTAATATTTTCAGAATATACTGTGGCTTGCCAGCTCTGGCATCTTCGTCACTATTTCAAATTATCCATATCTAGGAGCGTTAGCTCTGATATCTTCGTAGCAATTAGCAACAAATAATAATCAATCCCACATATCGATTTATACGACCAGCTCAATTCCTCTATGTGGAGATCTTTTTTAGCAAACTTCCATGTTGGCAGAAATGGTTCAAACAGGCATGCTTGAACATGGATCATCATTCAAGATAAACTAAAATAATATATTTCAATCTCTTAACACTTGTAGGGATGTGCCAAACGCAGAGCGGTACATCCGAAAAAGAGAACTATATACTTTGATCAGCATCAGTATTTGTTGCTACTATTGCGGATTTACGGCATTCCGCAAGCTCCATTTCGCAAATCCCTACAACACCTGTAAGTCTTTCGTGAATGATTTATGACTTTTCTGTCAGCACATAATTGTAATGCCTCCTACTAGGTTGGGAGTTCATCTTCAGATTATCCTGTAAACTATAGTCAATCAATCACTTGTAGGGATGTGCGAAACGTAGTGCGGTACATCCGAAAGAGTTCATCGCTCCATAGGAGCGTAAGAATCCTAGCCTAGGGTGCAGCCCTGGGTTAAAGATAAAAAATTTAAATAGCCCCTTTGGGGGTGAAAGAACATCTTACGCACCTACGGTGCTTTATTTTTGGGTGATTCTTTTCTTAGGGTTGACACCCTAGGCTAGTATTCTGTCACAGCTACGCTGTTCAGAAAATTGGTAATATCACATATATAGATTATGACAGAATTACAAAAGACATTTTCACATTTGTAGCGAGATAACCGATCGGGACCTGGCTACAAACGGGTTGTACCCTGGGACGTGC
>CAZNKI010000046.1:0-30218 GCA_964573665.1 uncultured Candidatus Cloacimonadota bacterium
TATAATTTACGAAGTAAATTTGTAAAATTCTGCTGCTTGCAGCTTCGTTCAATCAGGTTGATTGCGGTACTCCCGTAAAGCAAACTACCAGTTTGCTGAAATCGTTGTGCATGCATCACCGTATGTAGTTTATCTGATCAGGTGTCGCACCGATGGCGCTAATTTTCTGATGATTTCGTTCACAAGCCTGACAGCCTGTGTTATGAATATGTCGTTCCTATGGAACTCATCATTAAGAAGCTCCATTGGAGCGATATATGTGTAACTATAGGTGTCAGCCCATAGAAAAGAAAAAAATAAATGAGCTCTGTAGGTGCGACACCAATACATTTTTGCACTATAGAAGAAAACTTTTTTCATGACCACCCCGTCAGTTGTCGCTGCCACCCCTCCACAGAGGGGAATGGAGCTGCTCGTATAAATCAATGTGCCGGATTGATTGTACCTGAGTTTACTGCACCTTTTTTCGGATGGTCTGCTCTGCGTTTGGCACATATCTACAAGAGATGGATTGATTATAGGATCTATGATAGATTGGAAGCTGTTCTTCGTTGTTTTAGCATCCCTGCTTGAGCCATTTCTGCCAGCATGGAAGTTTGCAATACAAAAAAAAGCCCCATGATGGGGCTTAAATTTGAGAATACATTTATAGTATTATTGTTTTTGTTGCGGGTAGAGAACACCACTAATGCGGTTGTCTTTATAACTCAGATATTTTTGAGCCATTTTCTGAACATTATTTGCATTGATTTTTTGGTACATGTCAGGTTTATTTAAGAAATCATCGATGCTGAGATTGTTCTGATAGGTCATTTTTAGATTTGATAACCAGAAATTATTTTTTTTAATGCTTGAATTCCAATTGTTCATGGATGTTTGCAAGAAAATTTGCAAATATTTTTCATCAACAGGTTGAGTTTTTATGAGGTCAATTTCATCATAAATCGCTTGAGTTAACTCATCAACTCTTGAAGGGGAACATCCCAGTGCAATGTTGATCATGAGTGTTTCTCTTGGGTATTTTTTAATTATTGGATAAGCGTAGATGTAGTAAACACCACTCATTTTTTCACGGATATTTTCTCTAAGTTTTTCGTTAAGAATCAAGATCATTGCACCAAATTCAATGTTTTCTTTTGCATTGTAGTTATAATCTGAAGGAATAGAAATGTTGATTATTGATTTTTCTTCCATCCCAGCATAGATTTTTCGCTCAATTATCCCTTTTGTATACTGAATACTATGATCTTCAAATTTCTCGTTTCTCTTTAAATTGGGTAAAGCAGCAAGATATTTTTCACATAATGTTTCAAATTCTTTCTCATTGATTGCTCCTACAAAGATAAAAGTGAAATCTGAAGCATCAGCAAATCGATCTTTATAGATTTCATAGACTTTATCCAGATTACTTGACTGAACTGATTTCAAATCAAATAATTGTAATCTTGGATGAGTCATATAAGTCGAAACAAACATAGAATCTTCAAAGACAGATTCTGGTTCCTGAGCACGATTATTCAGATAATTTTCCATTTGAGCAACAAGATTATTGTAAACTGCCGGATCTTTTCTTACCTGAGTAAAACTGGAAAAAATTAATTGCATTGCCAGTTCAAGATCTTTGGCTGTACATGAGCCTTCAATTCCTTCAAAAGCTTCATCGATTTTAATATTTGTTTCTGCATTTTTTCCTGTAAGCAATTTTGATAAAGCTGAAGGATCGTAATTTCCAAAACCTGCTTCATTGAGGTATGGACTAACTAAATTTGCATTTGCGATGTCTTCAGTTTTTACTTTAGAGATACCTCCAGGACTGAATGAATCAAAGAGAATTTCATTATTTTTGAAATCTGTTTTTTTATAGATTACTTTTATCCCATTTGATAAACTTAATTCATAAAGATCGGCTTTTTTATTGTATTTTTTATTTTTAATCTTTCCAGCTTTAGGCATTTGAGATATTAATGGCTCATTTACGACCATATCCTGATATGGCTCTACGTTCATTTTATCCGCTTTATCGACAATTGCCAGGAGTTCTTCTTTAGTCGGTGTTTTTATACCTTCTTTTTCAGGATAAGAAGCTGTAATCATACGATTAGTGTCTTTAGAGTATTCTTTGATGAGTTGATTAACATCATCTAAAGAAATTGTTGGTAAAAGTTGTTGGACAAGAGAATAAGACTGGTCTGCATCCATCAGAGAATTTCCGCTCAGATAATGACGAACATAAGCCCAAATCAGTCTGCCAGAGTCCTGTTTTCCTTTTTCAAGTTTGTTGTTTTCATAATCATTTAGAGTTTTTGTAACGATACGATCAAATTCAGACTGAGTAAAACCGTATCTGTCGATTCTCTCTTTTTCAAGTGCTAAGCTTTCAAGCCCTCTTTGAATACCATTATCTTTAACTCCTGCACTGATGGTAATGTTGTCTTTTGTTCTGGCAATGCCATATCTGTATGTATAAGCATAGATAAAGGGAGGATTTTCTTTTCTTGAAATTTCATTGAGTCTGTTGTTAAAGAGATCGTAGAAGATATTGTTAATTAATTGTTTTCGGTAGTCAGCGATGCTAAGGACTTCTTCTTTATTTGTTTTTATAACCAGTGATACGCTTGAAGAGTTTGCTTCTTTATCAGAAATGATAGAAACCCGTGTTTCTTGATGATCAGGAACATTTTCATACACTCTTTCGCGAGGATTTGTTCTTGCAGGTATTGAGTTAAAATATTCTTTAATATAAGATTCCACTTCATTGATATCAATATCTCCAACAATAACAACTGCCTGTAAATCAGGTCTGTACCAGTCTTTGTAAAATTGTTTTATCGCTTCAGGTTTGAAGCTACTAAGAATTTCATAAGTACCAATCGGCATTCTTTTAGAATATTTAGAATCAAACATCGTTTCAGCGAGCTGTTTGTTTCTAATGCGTTCATCTGCGCCTCTGCCACCACGCCATTCTTCAATAATGACGCCACGTTCTCTTTCAATTTCATCATCATCAAAAGATACTTTGTCAGCCCATTCACTCAGTATGAATACAGCTTTTTTTAATTGTTCTTTATTGTCAGTAGCAGATTTAAGCATGTAAACAGTTTCGTCATAGCTTGTATAAGCATTTAAACCGCCAGCAAAGCCCATACCTATGGAAGCGAGATAATCAGTCATTTCTGTTTTTTTAAAGTTTTTTGTTCCATTAAATGCCATGTGTTCAGTAAAATGAGCTAATCCCGCCTGATGATCATCTTCTAAAATTGATCCAGCATTGACCACTAATCTAAGTTCTGCTTTCTTTTCTGGTACTTTGTTCTGTTTTAGATAATAGGTAAGCCCATTATTTAATTTTCCGATTTTCAATGTTGGATCTACAGGAACAGGTGTATTAAGGTCAATTGCCCAAGCTCCAGTGATCAACAATATAGAGAGAATCAGTAATATTAGTCTATTCATAGACAGACCTCCATTATTATAATTATTTTTTATATATGCAATTATTAAGCCAATAGACAATTTACAATTCAGATATCACACTTAACATCTTTTGATAATGAGTCCCTTCCCAGTACATTTTTTTACAATAAGGACAATATTTAAATTTAGAGGAAGATACTTTAAGTTCTTCAGGGATCAGCTGTTCATCAAGAGTTTCAAGAGTTCTGTTGCATCGAATACAAAGAGAAGAAACAGAGAAGTGCTCTTTGGATATTTTTATATGAGAAAACACTTCTTTAAGTTGTTCATTGATTTGATCTGAATTAATTTTGAGGACTTTTATATGCTGATACTGAGGAGGAACTTTTATTTTCCGTGTAAGAAAGATTCTTTTGTCGTTTTGACATAAAGTAAAAATCGCCGATTCAGACAAATGTCTGGCATTTATACAGTCAAAACCGGCAAATCTGAGATATTTTGTAAGTTTACCTAAGTTTGAATCAAGGACAAAGCAAAATTTTTTCATCAATCTCTGGAATTTCTCAGGATAAGTAATCGAATAAGTTGCATTAAAGCCATCAGTGTTGAAGCGACATAAGTCATTGCTGCTGCTCCGAGCATACTTTTACAAGAGGATACTTCCTGATTGTTGGAAACAAAATTTAAGTCCTGAAGTTGTTGTATTGCTCTGGAAGATGCATTGAATTCCACAGGAAGAGTGACAATATGAAATAGAAGTGCAGCACTAAAAAAGATAATGCCAATGTCCATCAAAGGACCAAATGAGAAAATCAAGCCTGCAATAAACAAAGGGAAGGCTAAAGTTGATCCAATATTTGCAACAGGTAATAGATTTCCTCTAAGAACAACAGGATAATAACCTTTTGCATGTTGGATAGCATGTCCTACTTCATGAGCCGCAATGCTGATTGAAGCGATAGACGATCCGTAGAAGATTGGTTCTGAAAGGTGCACTTCTTTAGTTGAAGGATTATAATGATCTGTAAGTTCTCCTTTTTCTGGTAAAACTCTCACATCATAAATCCCATTTTCCTGTAGTATTCTCTCGGCAACTTCAGCACCAGTACTATCTGAAGAAGCTTTAATTCTTGAATATTTTATAAAGTTTGATTTAACTTTTGATTGAGCCCAAAAAGCCAGTATCATTACAGGGATGATCAGGATGATCGTCGGATCAAAGAATGGAAACATATATCCTCCAATTATTTCTTATTTTAAACAAAATAAACTCATTCGCCTGATTTTTATTACATGTATTTTTTTAACAATCTTGTAAAGAGTTCTATACCGACATCAATTGATTTATCATCAGGCAAGAACGAAGCAGAATGCAGATCTTCAGTACAATCAGTCCCTAACCAAAAAAGCAAGCCTGGGTAAAGTGTTGTAAAGAAGCCAAAATCTTCACCTGTCATCGAAGCATTTGTCTCGATATATCTGATTTGATCATCACAAACCGATTTGAGAAGTTCATTCAAATCATGATGATTGATCACAGGATCATAAGTGTTTGGAAATTCAACGAGAATCTCAACATTGTTTATTTTTGCAATCGCCTCAGCAGTGTTTTTTATCAGATCATTCAGTTCAGACCAGTTTTCTTTTTTTAGAGTTCTGGTCGTCCCTTTCATGACACATTGTTCAGGAAGAGAATTTCTCATTGTTCCAGCTTGAACCCATCCGATATGAAAAACGACTGAGTCTAAGGGATGGAAGTGTTTAACAATCAATGTGTTCATTGCTTGATAAAACTGAATTGCCGCTAAAAAAGCATCTTTTCCATTTTGAGGTAAGGCTACATGAGATGATTTGCCATTAACAATGATGTTAAACTCCTGAGGGATACCAAAAATAACTCCTGATTTTGAGGCGATGCTTCCTGTAGGGAAGGCTCCAGATACATGTAAAGCAAAGGCACTTTTAATTTTGAACTGATTGAAAATGCCTGTATCAATGATTGCTTTTGCGCCACCTTCTCCTTCTTCTGCTGGTTGAAAGAGGAAGAGAATATTGTGGTTTGGTTTATTTATTCTTACCCAATCCATAAAACCAATAAGAATAGTCATGTGAACATCATGTCCACAAGCGTGCATCATGCCTTTATGTTCAGACTGATAATCACAGGAGGTTTTCTCCGTTAAAGGGAGCGCATCCATATCTGCTCTGAATAAAAGGAATTCATTATTATTGACTTTGTATTCGTAAAGAATACCTGTGGTGTCAAATAAGTGGGTTTTAAAGCACGAATCATCACGAAACAGAGAAAGAATATACGCTTGAGTTTTTTTTTCCTGATAAGCGATTTCCGGGATTTTATGAAGTTGTTTTCTGATTTCAACTAAGTTCATAGAAATTCTCCTTGTTAAAACTGGATTTCAACCCAGATATCAAGCTTGAAGATGCTGATACTTTCTTTATTTTTATTGTTTTTGGTGATATCATAATTACCTGTTAAGCCACCTTTCACATTTGTATGAAAATTATAACTTGCACGTGGAGTAAAACTGAGTTTTGATGAATCTCTATCAGTTTGTTTTGTACGACCAGTTGTTGTGGCAATTTCATTTTCATAAGTGACACTCAATTCAGATTCCATGTTGTTTTTAAAGATAATTTTTTTGCTGATAAAAGGAATTTTAAATCCATTCTGAGCATTGAAAGTGTATTTTATCGAACCAGAAATTCCGTTTTTATTTGATTCTCTAATAATATCAGAAGTACCATGAGTGATATTTTCAGTTGTTGTTTTATTTAAAGATAAAGACGTGCTAATACCTTTTGCCCAATTTCCAGTAAAACCAATTAAAGGCTGAAAGGTTATTGTCGTTAATTCAGTAGTTGGTTGCACCCAATCAATGTTTCCAGACAATTTTTCTGTATATGTGAATGAGGAGTTGAGTTGGGAACTGGATAACCATTGTTCAGCGCGAATTAAAGATTCAAATCCGCTTAAAGTTAATCTTACATCAGGCCATGTTGTTGAAATTGATTGATTTGATGATGCAGAGTATCGTCTGTTGATCGTTCTTGAATATCTGAAATCTGTGTTTAGTCTGTTGAATATTGGGAATCCTGATGATGCTGTATAAACGTCATCATAAGTTCTTTGTTTTAAATCGGCATAATCTAAAGCATGGGGGATACCTAACTGATAATTATAGTTTGGTCTGTCGAGTAATTGTTCAAAATTTGTTCCATAAGTATTTTCGTAGGAGAAATTGATATTTTGCAGTTTAGCCAGTAAGCCGACAGTACTTGCGAGTAATTCTAATGGATTTTGGTTTAATTTTTTTATGTCAACAGGATCGCTTTTTTCTTTCTTATCTTTTTCAATTTTTTCTTTTTTCTCTTCTTCTTCTTTTTTCAATGGGTCATTATCATCATATTCATCATCTTTTTCAGATGGATTTACTAATAGGTTGTCGTCAGGTTTGACTTCATCAATCTTATTCTCAAGAGCTCTTTTTTCCATTTCCATCAACTTTAATTTTTCTAAATCATCTGTATCATCTTTTTCATTTCGTTTATCTTCATCATTAAATTTATCACCACTGCTTCTAGTGTTTGCATCGTACTTTTTATTAGGATCAGGTGTAAGCATATTTGCAAGAGAAGTAAGTAAATTGCTGTTTTTTAAGATGGTTTGAATTTTGAATCCGCGATTTACATTACCTTCATATTTGTAAATTGTTATCTGAGTATTATTTGCTGCATTCTGTTTAAATGCTTTACGATATTCTTTGTATTGTACCTGACTGGTAAAGGACAAATCGATTAATGGGTCAAAGAAGCTTGGATCGTAAGTTGCATTATAATCTTGGGTACGTTCTGTTTCTTCACCAATATTATATGAGTACAGCTCTTTTCTTTGCATCAAATCGCGTTTAGTGTTTAGTTTCCATCCTGCGACAAGGTCGCTAAAGATATCATATTTTATTTCACTATTCGTGTCAATTTGTCGTGTACTGACAGTTTGTGGTCTTACTTCCCAATAGCTTGAGTCTGCAGTAATTTTATAGTCCCATCGATCAGGGTTTTCACCTCGGAATATTAACTCATTACCAAAATATTTTGGAAAGAAGTAGCAATAGTAGTTTTTAAATAACTTGATGCCTAAAGCCTCTTTTGGCAAGTCAAGTTTGTAATTTCCTGAGTATCTCCAGGTAATCACAGAATCTGCACGAGTAGAAGAAAGTGTTTCAGAATCTTTTAATGAACCTGACAAACTGATGTTCTTTACGGTATATTTTAATAGACTATTGTTTGGTGTTTTTGATAAATTATAGCTCAAGTCCGCAGATCTAACCAAAGAGATATTTTTTTCTCTGTCCTGATCTTCTTTAGTCAGATTTGATCTGAGAATATCAGAGTTTGCTCTGTATTTTGGGATGCCAATACTATATGTTCTTGATAGATTTAACGGTAAATTTAATCCCCAAGGGGTAGGGAAAAATTTATCAAGAGAGTATTTATTTGAAACAGATAAACTTGTTTTATCTTCAACTGAGGTATTAGTGCTTGTCGATCGTGTTGTTGAGCTATAAAAATCAGAGGTTTTCCATTCATAATCAATTTTTAATGTGGAGAAATCTGCAAATTGTGTATCTAAACTGGCTCGTGCTGCAAAACCGATATCTTGATTTGGATCAACCACTCGAATTTCATTGACGTAAAGAATACCTGAAAATGCTTGCTGATTGTCAGGGATATTAATGCCGACTGCAATTTCACGAATATTACTTAAAGTGGGTTGTTTTACTTTTCTATAGGTAATATTATTGAACACATATAAGGTGTCATTAGATTCGTTAAGCGTTTTTAAATAAGTGACGTCCTTAAAAGAGAATTCAATATTGCTCCATGAAGATTCCAGCATTTTTGTTGAGTAAGGATTGATTTTTACTTTTTTGCTTACTTCATAATAGTTTAATGAGTCTGCACCTAATCTGAAAATAACGAGCAGAGAATCTGATGAATAAGACGCATCGTGTAAAACTTCAGGATAAACCCAATATCTGATTTTATTGTAGGATAATAGATTGTATTGATCACGAAATCTCTGTCTTGCCAAACTGATATGCGATGATTGAATGTTTGTGTATTGAAGTTTAAGAGATTGTTCGAAAGATAATTCTCCATCATCACCTTTTTCAGTTGTTGAAGGAGGTGCTGTATAATGACTGTTTTTTTGATTATCAGCTGTTTCAATTGAGATAAATTCATTATTCTGACTGATATCAGAAGCTGTGAGAATTTTATCGGTCAGTTCGCTGTTTCTTCGTTCGCGAATGGCTTGTTTACTCCATTTATTTCCTACAATATCAATATTGATAAAACTGATTTTTGCCATTGATTCAGATTCTGCCCAAACTCTGACATAAGAAACTGTTTTTAAATTAGGCTCTGTACTTACATTAGAAATTTTTTCAACATTAGGATTGTTTTTTAAAGGAATTCTGTAAAGGTACCAACCATTGAATTGGTTTTGAAAATATACGCTTGTTGTATCACTTAATGTGACAGAATATCTATAATATCTTTCAAGTGTGTCCAGACTCCCATTGCCATTCAGATCTTCAGTATCAAGGCGTCCATTGCCTTCGGTTCCATTAATGTTCGGAAATTCGTGATTAACTTCAGAAGCGCTGAAAGCATCATTGGGATCAGAATCCGGATTAATGGACCCATTACTTAATTTTCGGGATAGTCCATCGAGCCCAATGTCTTCCATATATTCTAATTGTCCGTTGACGTCCCCGCCATTTTTTCCATCTTCAGTATTTAATTTTCCTAATCCACCAAAATCAGTATAGAAATCTTCAGAAGTGTCACCCAAATCAAAATAGAGTTTAACAGGGTTATCATAAACGGCAAGAGAATCGACTTTAACGAGAAATTCAATATATTGTTTTTCTGAAAAATCTACCTGATTGCCAATGTATTTCATTAAGCCTGCCCAATAGGGAGTGTTTAGGTTTGGATTGGCGATATCAGGAGGGAAAATTTTCATCGTAAGAACACTTACTTTTTCATTTCTTTCTTTTGTTGAAAGCGTAGAGGGATGATAAACTTCCTTTGCATAAACGTTATTAGGGTTAAACCAATTGACAGATCCTTTTGACAGGAAGGAATTATATGGTTCGCTGGCTTGAACCCAAGTGACACGTCCTGTACCCAGTGGATAAGCATCAAGAATTGACTCCATATCATCTAACCATGCTTCATATTTATGAGTATTAGAAGAACTGTTATAGATTTTTGGCACATTCATCGCAATTTCACCTGAGAGTGTGACATTAGAAGTAGAATTAGTTTTAATCAGAGGAATCATATCTACGGCAGTTGTTAAAAAACCTGGAGAAAATTTCAATTCACCATCAATATCAGCAAGCATCAAAGATCTGCTTTCATTGCCGATTTTTGGGCGTTTATCGGTCACTTTTTCACTATGATAAATGAATGTTCCGCCCAGTTTAATCTTTTCTGTAATATTCCAGTCAGCTCTTAATCCCATCAATGTTTTTGACTCAACAGAAAACATGGGTTTGTTTTCATAACTAATATTGATTTCTGCGTCAGAATTTTTGCCTTCAGGGGTTAAGAAGGTTACAAGTCCAAAATCATAATCAACAATATAATCAATATTTTCTTTCAATTCTTTGCCATCTACTTTTACTTTCACACTACCAGGGAAGATCATCATGCCAAGATTAATGGATTCTCTACCTACTTTACCTTTAACAAATATATAATGTTTGTATTTGTCATCACCAAAAATCTGGTCTGGATCCAATGTGTAAATATATGAATCATTCAAAGCTTCAAAAGGTTTTAGGAAAGGGAAAATAATATATCCTGTTGACAAGTTCACTGTGTTATCTTCACCATTTACGACACCATTACTATCACTATCAAGTCTTAAAAAATCATTGTATGTGTTGTATCCTGAATGAGAAATTGAATCGGGTACGGTTAGAATTTTTTCATTACTTGAACTAAGAGAAAAGACTTCGAGTAAAAATCCGTCATTTTTAATATTTGTCATGTTTAGAGAATAGAAATTTCTTGCTTGATAATTCCATGTATAGTCTTCAATTGTTTGATTTTTAAGTTTTATGGCTTTCAGTCTAATATTTCCGCCAACTAAGTTTTCTGTTTCCCCAACTTTAACATTATTTTTTTGAGTGTAAGCGATACCAATCGAATATCTTCTTTCAATACTCCGAAGCAAAATTAAAACTCCGGAATCATAATCTATACGATAATCAACCCCTTCAAGCAGCTCATCAAAAAAGAAATCAGAAGGAAGATTAGTTCCTGTTTCATCGAATAGATATCCAGGATTTGCGATATCATTATTATTGGCATTATCATCATCAAGAAATACTTTTACAGAATTTTCTTTAGGGAGAATGTTTGGATTTGATACGATCCACAATCCATTATCAGTTTTTATCGCATTATTTACCCATCCTGGAGGACATAAGCCAGCATCTGCGTCCTCTTGGGTATACAGTGAAAAAACCTCATTTGGATTTACCATGAAATAGTGAGTTCTATTGGTATAACTTTTTACGTGTATGCTTGTTGAGTCGGATTGAGCATTACCTTTATAAGATTTTGTGTTTTTTTGAGATTCTTCTTTACTCGCAACGGCAGTAATGTTTAAACTACCGATTTTTAGTAATGTTTTTATACCAAACAGACCCTGAGATGAAGCAGAAAGAGAGATATATCTTGATCCAGATAAAGAAAGACTGGTATTCCCTGCATCAATTCTTTGAACAATTTCATCCTCTTCACCTTCGTAAGCAATCTTGATGTTGTTCGGATCAAGGATTCCAGATTCTTGATTTGAGTTATATTTCACATCGACTTTAATTTTTTCACCAATTGTTCCATTCAAAGTTAGATTGAGATCTTGTTTCATTGAAACATCAAAGTTATTGTTAGATCCTGATTCAGAAACTGCTTTAGTTTCTTTTTTTGTTTGGGAGGCGCTGATGCTCAGCTTTTGAGTACCACTTAAATTTAAACGTCCTGCCTTATTTCCCATAATTTTTCTTACCCCTTTAGGCATTGCCATAGGGGGGAGTTTTATGACTATTTCGGGAATAAGTCCCTTCACCTGTTTTCTGTTTTTTTGATCAAAAAGTTCTTTTTTGGCTTTATCCAATTCAACATAAAATGAAGTCATAAAACTATTATTCAAGTAATCATCAAAAGTGATATAATATGGTCCAGCGATAACAAGCTGATCAACTTTAACAATAATTTCCACCATCTGGTTTTTTGAATCAATAATAAACTGATTGTTTTGAGAATTTGCACCCAAATATACATTTTTCCCAAGATTACTATTGAAACTTTTTGTCGTTTTGAAATAATCAGGAACGTTATTATTTAGGGGTACATAATCTTCAAGAGAATAATTTGGTTCATAATAATTTGCATGAAGATTTGTAAAAATACACAGAATTAGAATAAAAATTAAAGTGAATAATTTCATCAATACCTGCTTTTTATATAATTAAGCTAATTTTATATAAGCCATCAAGAGTAAGTGTTTTGTCAATGACATCAATATGATGACATTGTTCGCTGATTAACGAAGAAATTCCACCTGTTGCAATACTTTTAATATTGCCGAGGTGCTTGTATTTGCTCTTGATTTCTGTTATGAAACGATCAATCAGGAATGCATGCCCATACACAATACCTGACAATAAGGCATCTTTTGTATTTGTGCCTAATAAAACCTGTGGCTTTTCGATCTGAATATTTGACAGTAAGGCTGTTTTCTCAAACAAATGATTTGCACCTGTCACTACACCAGGTAAAATTGATGTTCCATGAAAATGACCATTTGCATCGACCAACTGTATCGTTGTCGCTGTTCCCATATCACAAATGATACATGATTCATTGTATTTTTTCCATGCAGAATATGCATTTACAATCAAATCTGCTCCAATATATGAAGGGTTTTCAACTTCATATGTCAACCCTAAGGGAGATAGTCCGTTGATGACAGATATCGGACAATTCAAAAATCTTTGGGTTAAATGTTCGAAACAACGAGTAAGAGATGGGACAACGGAGGAGATCATTACTTTGCAGATTTTATTAAGATCAATTTCATATTTTTTACAAATACAATCTATCAATACAAAATATTCATCAGCAGTTTTATTCAAATCAGAACTGATGCGGATCGTACATTTCAGTAAATCCTTTTCATAAACACCTGCGACTATATTTGTATTGCCTATATCAAGAACAAATATATTACTCATTATTTTCCTTTAATCATTCCTAATTAATAAACTCTTTTTTTAAAATCATATTACGATATTTCTCGCACGATTTTATACGAATTTAAATGTCATTAATTTATCGTCAAGCACTTTTTAGAAAGAGATAATAAGGGAATTATTAATTGATCTTTTATTCAATGATTTGTCTTATCAACCATGAAGCAGCCATCATTCCCATTATTGCGGGCATGTATGAAATAGATCCTACCATACTTTTGGGTAAGCTGTCTGGGCGGATGTCATTTTTTGTCTGAATTTCTGGTCTTACAATTTCAATGGGTCTTTCCGAAGAAAAGACGACAGAAAAATCTTTACTCACATTATATCTTCTTAATAATTTCTTTAATCGCTTTGCCAATGGGCACTGATGAGTTTTCCAGATACTTGTAATTTCAATATGTTCAGGGTTTATTCGATTCCCTGCACCAAGAACAGAAATAAAGGGGATATTTAATTCACAGAGGTCTTTAATCATTCCCATTTTAGGTCCTATGCTATCAATTGCATCAAGAATATAATCTGCTTTCTCTAATAACTCTAAGCGGTTTTCTTGAGATAGAAATTCAGATATAATTTGAATATCAACCTGAGGATTAATATCTTTCATCCTTTGTGCCACTAAATCTGTTTTTAGCATACCA
Source organism: uncultured Candidatus Cloacimonadota bacterium (assembly GCA_964573665.1). Taxonomy (GTDB): domain Bacteria; phylum Cloacimonadota; class Cloacimonadia; order Cloacimonadales; family WRIO01; genus JAGOCT01. The sequence continues at coordinate 13,415 of CAZNKI010000046.1, forward strand.
ATTGTAGAATGTAATGCTATTAATTGTCTGTTGATGTTTGATTCATTGACTCTGTCAAAATCAATTAGAATGAAATGTCCGATTCCTGCACGAACAAGTGCTTCCGCTGCATAAGATCCAACTCCGCCTAAGCCAATCACAGCCACTGTGCATTTTTTTAAGCGCTCAATCCCCTCTTTACCAATGAGGAGTTCGGTTCTGTGAAATTGACTATTCATGATCAAATTTTGTAAAAAATAAAACTGCCATACCCATTAATCCAAAGAGGATCGAAGATATTAAGTTATACTCAGGTTTAATAATCCAAAGATATGCTCCTAAGATTGCTGATAGAGAAACAATAATATCTCTGACAAAATAATAAGCGCCAAATGTAGCCGCTTTATATCCTTCAGGAGCTAATTCCATTATCAATGCTTTTCTTGTTGGTTCTCCAAACTCTTTAAAACCTCTGATGATAAATGCTAAAATGAGCATTTCAAATGATTTTCCTATAAGTAAAAATAACGGGAAAAGAGTAAAGAATGCATAAGTGATCAAAACAAAAGGTTTCTTACTTCCTTTATCAGCAAAAACGGCAACAGGGATGTAAATGAGTAAAGCAATGATCATTTCGATAGCTGTTAATATACCAAACTTAAATGCGCTTATATGAGCTCCTTGAAGTGATTTCATTGTCCAAATGGCAATATATGCATAAGGGATCTGCTCACAATATCGTACAAGAATATCTGATGTTAGCAGATAACTTAGGCTTTTTGGCATAAGTTTAAGCATTTTTTTTACTTCAAGCTGATTGCTTTTTACAACTTGATCTTTAATCATTGTCTGTTGAATCCAAATTGAGATTAATCCAAAAACAAAAGCAATTAAGAAAGAAAGTCTCACACCTTTTTGTTCTCCATAAAGATCAATAAGAATACCACCTAATACCGGACCTAATGCCATTGGAATTCGTCTGACTAATGAGTGAAGGGAGACTCCAAATACTCGTTTGTTTTTTGGCATCTCCGTACTCAGTAGTTCCATGACTGCTGGTAAAGACAATGCTGTCCACGATAGGAAAAAAAATGATCCAATGATTACTGCAATCCAGTTCGGAATAAAAATTACAATTAAATATCCGATAAGGGTAAAAATATTAAAGAAGAGGAGTGATTTTTTATATCCAATTTTTGATGTTAACCATCCTCCAGGAATTGAATAAATCGCCGATAAAAAGTTGTCAAGTCCGTTTAAAAAACCTGGAATTAATGTTGATGCTCCCAAAGAAAGCAAATATATGGGTAAAAAGCGTTCTGCCATTTTTTCCCCAAGGCCAACGAGAATAACCATAAAAAGGAGTCCAACAACATCTTTGCTGATGTGAAATCGTCTAAAGATGTGCTTTATTGTCATTTTTTACCTTCTAATTCTGCATTTATCTGGCTGATAATTTTTGGAAGGTTAGATTTTTTAGATGCAGAAGTTATCGTTGTTAATCCTTCTTTTTTCCATTTCCATTCTGGATCACCTGCAGTCACGACATAAATACATTTTTGAGGATTAAATGTCTTAACCACTTTTTTCAATTTTCTATTGAAAATAGTCCATGCTTCGAGTTGATCCATGATAATGATTTTGTGATAGTCATTTTGTTTGATTTTAAAAATTTCTTTTGAAGGAATCCTAACAAAATTGATCCCAGGATGAGCAGAATATAAGGAATCAATAATCGATTGTTTAAAAGGAGTGATCTTATCATTGATGACACAAATGGCTACTTTGTGATTATTTTCTGCAATGATTGCTGTCATCACTGCAAAAAAGCAGATGATACAAATCAGTTTTTTCATAATTTCCCCCCCCCTTGCTTGGATCGTAATGCCATTATATTTCAGATTTAAAAAGAAAATATAAACCAAAAATGCTGAATATTATATTGGGTAACCACGCTGCCCATACGGGATTTAAAACTTCATTATAACCAAGACTTTGACAAATTCTTAGTGTTGTTAAGTAAACAAAGCAAACGATTAGCCCAATCAAGAAAATTATACCTCTGCCTTTGCTTCGAACAGAAGTTGATGCTAATGGGATGCAAAAGAGAATAATAATGAAGTTTGCCAAAGGGAAACTGATTTTCATATAGAGATCGACTTGTTCTGAATGATACTTTTCTCCGATTTTTTTAAGGCTGGCGATATAGTCTTTAAGTTCTAAATAATTCATCGACATGTTTGATTTAGCAGATTTGATAAAATCAGAAGGTCCTGCTTTAACTTCGGGAATATGCACTCGTTCAGAAAAGTTGTAATTTACTAATTTGTTGTTTTTAAACCATCGGTCATAACATTTCATGAAAATCCAGTTTTCTCCATTCCAAACAGCTTCATTGGCTTGGATTTTTCTTAAAATTGATCCATTTTTACTGTCAAACTGTGTGATATCAATCACTCTCATGATATTTTGATAGCCATCAAAAAAACCGATGTAGTATAAATAATTGTTTGAACCCGAATAATGAATATTTGATCTCAGTTTGACATCTTCAAGTTGTTGCTTTTTGATATCAACAGTATAAATCTGATTTCGATATGCTTCGGTGTGTGGGAGAACAAATTCACCAAAAACTCCGATAGCAATACTCATTAAAAATCCGACAATCAGTATAGGGCTAACCATTCTCAAAATACTAATTCCTGCAGCTCGAATAGCAATTGATTCATGGTATTTTGATAAGGTACTCATTAAAAACAGACCAGAAAGAAGTACAATAACAGGGCTAACTAATACCATGAGATATGGGATTCTCAATAAAAAAAACTGTGCAATTAATAAATAATCTGCATTATGTTTTAGTATTCTTGGTAAACGATCAAAAACATCAACTACCAGAAACAATGCCATGAAAGAAATCATGATCATAACAAAGGTCGAAAGATATTGCTTTAATATATATATGTCAAGTTTTCTCATTATAACCTCGATGTAAGTTTTTTTATGCGCACACTTAGTCTCGTTAAATCAAAGAAACTTTTTTCCTTATAACTGGTATAAGTTAAAACTAATCCCAACATCAAGAATATAAAATTTGGCAACCACATGGCAATATAGGGTTGAATAAAACCTCTATCTCCTAACTCTTCGCCACCAACCAACATCATATAGTAAAAAATAAAGATAACTGCAGAGACCGAAAATGCCATTCCAATACCACTTGATTTTGTCATCATACCAACAGGTGCTCCGATCAAAAAAAATACAAAACAGGCAAAAGCAAGTGCATATTTTTTTTGTATTTCTACTTGAAACATTCTTAATGTTTTTTCTATTTCTCTTTTCTCACCTTGTTTTAAGTTATACATTGTTGAAAATTTCTTGAACTCATCATAAACAATGGGATTATTTTTGTTTTTGGGTAATTTATCAAGCTCAGACTTGAGGTGATCTACCTCTTTATTGACAGCATTCAATGTTTTTGTTCGTTCTTTGATCATCTCTTTAAACTGAACAGAGGTCATTTCCCTATCACCTCGATATGAAGTAGGACTGTTATCAAGTTCAAAGCCCAGATCAGTACGAATCATTGTATATTTTTTAAAGTATCTGATTTGGTATTTATTGGCATCCTTAGGATCTTTTTCATGAATCTCTCCATTATACAAGGTAACAATCACTTTTGTTGCATTATCTTCAATTTTAATTGTCCCTTTTTGAGCAGTAATTGACATTGGGAAATTTGAGCTTTCTCTGTTGTATATAATTACTCCCCGAAGTTCATCTCCAACTGATTCAGAAGCATAAATTGAAACATTGTTTAAAACGGTAAATGTTCCTGCTTTAATTGCATTGATTGGCTTTCGGTAAGTGACTTTGATCATTAAATTTTTAAGGGTATGATTAGTTTCAGGAAGGATGAAATCATTAAAGTATGCCATACTTGCAGCTAATAAAATACTGATAATATATAGATGGGTAAGCTTTTTATAAATATTGATACCGCATGCTTTTGCCGCTGTAAGTTCCTGATCAACTGACATTCTTCCGAAGGTCATAATCGATGAGCTTAAAACAGATAAAGGGACAGATAATGCCATAATAAAAGGCAAGCTTAATGAAAAAAGACTGATAATCGTAAGAATATCAAGTTGCTTTTCTATGATAATATTGAGCAAGTCAACAAGACGATCAAGCATCATCACAAATGTGATCACAATTAATGATAAAATAAATGGTTTTAAGCTTTCCCAAAAAAAGTAACGTTCTAATATTTTCATTGTTTCCTCATACCTTATAATTGATGAGTTTTAGGAATTCTTCTTCGCTAATAATATTCACGGTATTGATCTTTTTTGCTTTTTCAAGTTTTGAACCTGAGTTTTCTCCAACAATTAAATAATCAAGGTTTTTGCTCACAGCACTTATGATGATACCCCCATTTTTTTCAATGATATCATGAAGTTCTGTTCTATTGAACTGGTTCATTGTACCAGTTACCAGGAATTTTTTATTAGAAATAGAAGAATTGATTTTTCCTTTACTTTCGCTTTTAAAATTTAGACCAATAATTTTTAAATTTTTGATTAAATTTCTGTTATCTTCCTGCATAAAGAAATCCACAACAGATAGTGCAATTTTATCACCAATTTCAGGGATTTCAATTAACTGCTCATAAGTTGCATTCATTAACTGATCGATATTCTGATAATGTTGGCATAATACCTTAGCCGTTTTGGAGCCAACAAAACGAATTCCTAAAGCAAACAGTAAGCGATAAAACACTTGATTTTTAGAATCATGGATTGCTTTTTTCAGATTATCTGCAGATTTTTCTCCCTGACGGTCAATAGATTGGATTTTATTGTAATCTAAATTATAAATATCTTCAATTGATTTAATTAAACCTTCTTCAATAAACGTTTTAATATTTGAAGGTCCAAGACCTTCAATATCCATTGCTTCACGAGAAGTAAAATGTTCTATCCTTCTTTGAAGTTGTGCAGGGCAGAGCGCATTGATACAATAGGTGATCGCTCCAGTATCTTCTTTTTTTAATGGGTGCATGCAAACCGGACATAAAGTTGGAAATTTTACTTTATTTTCTATCCCTGGCCGATTTGATCCTGATATTCCTAAAACCTTAGGAATAATCTCACCTGATTTGATGATTTTTACTTGATCACCAATTCTAAGATCTAAGCGTTCAATTTCTTCTTCGTTGTGTAATGTTGCTCTTGAAACCTGTGATCCTGCAATGAAAACAGGTTTTAAAACGGCTACTGGAGTGATTGCTCCTGTTCTTCCTACTTGAAATTGAACATCAAGAAGTTCAGTTACTTTTTCTTCAGCTTTAAACTTGTATGCGATTGCCCATTTAGGACTTTTCGATGTATATGATAACTCTTCTTGTAAGTGAAAAGAATTGATCTTAATGACAATTCCATCCGTATCGTATTTGAGATGATTTCTTTCTTTATCCCAGTAATTACAAAAATTTTCAATTTCGTTCATATTTTGAGCTTTAAGATAATGAGGATTGACAGGAAACTGAAAGGATTTTAAAAGTTCAAGTAATTCTGATTGTGATTGTACTAAACGCTCACTACAAAATCCAATACTATATATAAATGCCTGAAGTTGTCTCTTTTCGACCTCTTCTGCCGATTTGAGTTTAAGTGATCCTGAAGCAGCGTTTCTGGGATTTGCAAACAGTTTTAAACCTTCAAGTTCTCTCTCTTCATTAATCTTTAAAAAACTCTCATGTGGGAGATAAACTTCACCTCTGATTTCGATTTCTCCATGAAAGGGAATGTCTTGTGGGATTGACTTTATTGTTTTAATGTTATCAGTGACTATTTCTCCAACAAATCCATCACCTCTTGTAGTTGCATATTGTAAGTGCCCCTCTTTATAAAACAGATTTATGGATAATCCGTCAATTTTCTGTTCGCAAAGGACTTCAGGAAAAGATTTAAATTCTTCAGAAATCTTATATAAAAATTGTTTTACTTCGTTGAGTGAATAAGCATTTTCTAAACTGTACATTCTGATTTTATGAGGTATATTTTTCTGTGTATCAGATAAATCCGATCCAAAGAATTGCGTAGGAGATGTTTCAATTTTATATTCTGGATAGTGATCTTCCAGTTTTTGTAACTCTTTTATCAATTGATCATAATCAAAATCACTGATTTCAGGCTCAGATTTTTGATAATAAAGCTGATTGTGGCGATTGATTTCTGATCTTAAGTAGTCTATTCTCTCTTTGATTTGTTCATTTAAATCCATTGTGTTTCCTGTAAAACAATTTTTATGAATTTTTTAGTTTTAAAGATCATTGCTTAGGATTTTTTCATTTTCAAAAAGTTGGATTCGCCTGTTGTTTTTGTGATTTTTACTTTTTCTATTTTTCGGTTGCTGACCTGAATAACTTCAAGTTTAAACTGAGTTTCATTCAACACTTGTCCAGAAGTAGGAATTTTTTCAAGTTTACTGATAATATAACCTGCTAATGTTTCATAATCGCCTTTTGGTATATCGAGATCAAAGTCATCAATCAAGCGATCAATATCAACTACCGCTTTGACAAGAAGCGTGTGGTTATTAATTACTTCAATATCTTTTTCTTCTTCGTCATATTCATCTTCAATATCACCAACAATCTCTTCGATGATGTCTTCGATTGTGAGAATCCCTGAAGTGCCTCCGTAAGAGTCAACGATGACAGCCATACTTTTCTTTTTGGTTTGCATTTCTTTTAGAAGATTGTCAGCATCCATCATTTCAGGCGCAAAAAATACTTCTCTCTGAATATCTTTAGCTTTTAGTTCTTTGTTATTCATTTTCGAGATGATATCATAAATGATTAAAACACCCGTAATCTCGTCTAATGTCTCATGATATACAGGATATCTTGTATAACCCTCATTTTTAGCTAATTCAATTATCTCATCAATATTGAGAGTGTCTGGAATGGCAACAATATCTAATCGAGGGATCATGATATTTTTTGCTTTTAACTGATTAAATTCTAAAGCATCTTCCAGCATTTCTTTTTGAGGATGCTCGATATTACTGTCTTCTAATGTTTCTGATAATATAAAAGCGACGTCATCTTTAGTGAAAAAGTGAAATGAATCATACTCTAAAATATTAAATCGTTTTTTTAAGAAATCATTGAATAAAGAAACAATATAAACCAAAGGTTTTAACAAGAAATAAACAAACTGAAATAGAGGGAAAAACAAATAAACTAATTTTTCTGAATAGTCTCTAAATATAGTTTTTGGAATAATTTCTCCAAAAATTAGTACTAAAAATGCAATCAGTAGAGTTCCTTCATTATTGTTAAATAGATTTAATTCATTAAAAAGTACTGTAGAAAGCGAAGCGATGATGACATTAGAGATATTATTCCCAATCAGAATTGTCCCGAAAATTTTATCGGATTGTTTTATGAATGAAAGAATGTTTTTTTTTCTTTCATCTGTTTTTGAATCCTGCTCTAACTTAAAACGATCCAGTGATACTAAACCCGTTTCAATACCGCTGAAAAAGAAGGATAAAGCAAAAAAGGCCATGATAACAATTATAGTAATCAGCATGCTTCTCTCTTATTTAATTTAATGATAATCTTTCATTCTTATATGCGAGTTTCAAAGCTTCAATAAATTCCATTAAATCTCCATCAAGGATTGCTGTCAACTGATAAGATGTCATATTAATTCTATGATCTGTGACACGGGATTGAGGATAATTGTATGTCCTGATTTTTGCACTGCGGTCTCCTGTCCCAACTTGTGATTTTCTGCTTTGTGAGATTTCCGCTTCCTGTTTAGAAATCTCCATATCCAAGAGCCTTGATTTTAAGATTGTTAGTGCTTTAGCTTTATTTTTTATTTGTGATTTCTCGTCCTGACATGTGACAACCATCCCTGTAGGTACATGAGTAATTCTGACAGCAGAATCTGTAGTATTGACACTTTGACCACCGTTTCCAGAAGAACGGTAAACATCAATTCGCAAATCCTTATCTTCAATCTGAACGTCAATATCTTCTGCTTCAGGAAGGACCGCAACTGATATCGCTGAGGTGTGGATTCTACCACTTGCTTCTGTATCAGGGATACGTTGAACACGATGAACACCACTTTCAAAACGCATTGTTCCAAAAACACTTTCACCGTTTAAAGAAAAAATGATTTCTTTAAATCCGCCTATGCCTGTAGGATTGGATGATATGATTGTCTGTTTCCATTTTTTTATTTCAGCAAATCTTGTGTACATTCTGTATAAATCTGCACAGAATAAAGCTGCTTCTTCTCCGCCACTGCCTGCTCTGATTTCAACAATGGCATTTTTTTCATCGTTAGGATCTTTGGGTGCCAATAAATCTTTGAGTACTTCAAGCATTTGTTCATATTCTTTTTCTTTGATTTCTAATTCTTCTTTTGCAAGATCAATCATCTCTTGATCTTTTTCCTGCCGAATCATCTCTTTGCTTTCAGTTACTTCATTTTCTATGGATTTTAGTTTTTCATAATTCTGAATAATTTCACTTAGTTCAGTGAATCTTTTTGATATTTTTTTGAAAGTTCGTTGATCTCCCATTAAAGAAGGATCAACTACTTTATCTTTTAATTCGTCATATTCTTCCTGAATGGATTGTATCAGGTCAATGGGTATCATTCTTCATTCTCCTTATAAAGGCTTGATTTAAATGTCTTTAGCGTTTTTATCGACAAATTTTATGTTGCTGTACTCAGTAAGATCAAGCTCTAATGCAGCTTTTAACGCAATTACTGCAACTTCGATTTGTTTTTCATCTGGTTCCTGAGTTGTAATTTTTTGTAAAGCCATACCAGGAACTGTTAATAATTTAACAATTGGATGATTTAATTTTTTTTCAGAGAGTTTTAATACTTCATAAGATACACCAGCAATCAAGGGCATAAAAAGCAAATGATAAGACAGTCGTAACCAAAGCGCAGGAACTCCCCAATAGGCACTCACAATAGTATCTACTATTGAGAAAATGAGAATTGAAATGAGTAGAACAAAAAAGATAAAACTGGTACCACATCGAGGATGAATCGTTGTATATGGTTTAACTTTATCAATTGATAGTTCAGGTTCATGATCATAAGCATGAACACTTTTATGTTCTGCTCCATGGTATTCAAAAACACGATGAATATCCTTCAGTTTACTGATCAGGAATACATACAAAACAAAGAAAATAATACGAATTGTTCCAGCAAACAAATTGAATAAAAAGTTTTCTTTACTTAAATGGATCCAACTTGATATTTTATATGGTAAATAAGCAAACAATGCAAAAGCTAACAATAAAGAGAATGCAATAGTCGCATACTCGCTTAGTTTTTCAATTACGGGATTTTTATCCTTTTTTTTGTCAGGTTCGTCAAAATCCATTTCATATCTTTGTGCTGAAAAGTTCAGGGTTCCTACACCTATAATCATCATTTCGATTAATGAAACAAATCCCCTGATAATAGGTAGTTTATATAGAGGGTGATTTTTTGTTTTACTTATAAATGCTTCTTTTAAAATTTCTATATCATCGTTTTTTCTGCGGATAGCTGTTGCGCAAAATCGAGGTCCACGCATCATAACGCCTTCTATAACTGCTTGTCCGCCAACTTGTATTTCTTGTTTACTCATTTTATACCTTTCGATAGCAATCATGCGATCAATTTAAAAATGATATGTTTGATTTTTTAATAGAAAAATTGCACCATAGCAATTCAAAAGTGAATACTATGATGCAATTAAAATTTTAGTTTTCTGTGTTGCGATTGTATTTTTTATTGAATTTCTCAACGCGACCAGCAGTATCAAGAAGCTTTTGTTTTCCTGTATAGAAAGGGTGGCATTCTGAACAAATTTCCACTTCAAGTTTACCTCTTGTTGATGCAGTTTCAAATGTATTTCCGCAAGCACATTTTACGGTTAATTTTTCGTATTTTGGATGAATTCCTTGTTTCATTTATATCTCCTTAAATCAATTCACTCTTTAATTTTACATAGAAAATTCAAGTGATCTTTTTGTCAAACACTTTTTTAGAAAGCATTCGTTTTCAGATTAGATCCTTGGAATAATCCAGTATCCTAAAAAATATGGGTATGATGTTTATCATACCCATGAAAAAATTATCGATTAAATATCTAATTTTATTTAAGTCAGACAGAGATTGCGTTAAGGCTATTTAACCATTATCATTTTCTTCATTTGATTAGTGCTTTGGTATTGTAGTCTATAGAAGTAAATACCGGATGACACAGGATTATTGTTGTCGTCAGTTCCATCCCAGTTCACTCGATGGTTTCCTTTATTTATCATTTGATTAACTAAGGTTTTCACTTTTTGACCTTTTACATTGTAAATGTTAAGCGATACATGGTCAGTATCAGGAATATCAAATGAGATTTGTGTATTTGGGTTAAACGGATTAGGATAATTTTGCTTTAAGTATACTCTGTTTTTATTTAATTCAGGATTGTCGTTGCTAACAAATGAATCTGGAGCAGACATTGTAAACTTAATTGCCAAATTTGCGGTTAATGGACTTGCTGTCACAGGATACAGGTTGCCAAATGTATAAGCGATACCATCAGTCTGAGTATGATTTTCTATACCTACAGTTGCAAAATTATTTACTGAAGCAGGATTATCAATGGTATGGTATTGAAAAACGATATCACCATTTTGATTAGCCAATGGATATAGAATCACTTGAAATTTTTCAACTGATGTATTATTGAACGCATTATAAGTTTCATTCCATTCAACGATAAAACGCTGATTTGTATTGTCCCATAGATAACATACATGCATTGGATCCCAAGTGGTTTCAGAAGTTCTTAAACCTTTTAAATCGTCCCAATATGGAGCGATCATCGCATATGGTCCAAGTGCAGATGGGATATTCCAGTTAGAAAAATCATTTTGCCAGGTATGACCAAATGATATCCATCCATTCGAACAAATGGTCAGTTGATTATAATCAATTCCATAATATCTAAAGGTAAATGGAAGAGTAATTCTGGTTGATGAATCGTCTGTCATCAATAACTGAGTCGCATTTCCACCAACTAAATCAGGATCAATTTCAATCCAGTTATAAACAGGTCTTTCCGGATATGACGCATCATTGCTGTCGTATGCGAAATATCCAAACTGATCTGGACCTGTGACAGATGTATTTGTAGGATTACCTATTACTAAGTCAAAATATTGTCGATGATTAAACCCATTCTCAGATGTAAAATCAACAAAAAATCTGACATTTCTACCCACATAACAATTGCTTGCAACACTTAACTCGAAAGATACTTGTGTTGAGCCTCCAGGTGCCATATTATTCACAGAGATTGGAGTTGAAGGACAAGTGACAGCATTCGTTAATGGAGTAATCACTGCATTGAGTCCATTGGTTGCAATTGCACTTAAGTTGTTTACCGTAAACTGAACTGTTCTGCTTTCTCCTGGATTAATAATTCCACCATTCGAGGTGACAATTGGGTTTGTAATCTGAAATGATAATCCGCCAACAATTGTCGAGAATTTAGACACATTTGAGCCTGGGTTAATTGTTACGGTAAAAGCAATTTGTGTTTGATCAGGACAAGATGGGCTAATACTCACGCTTTTAGTAAATGAAGCGGTAGCGCCAGCTTCAATTGTACTGAGAGTATAGGTAGGATCAGTAATTGTCACATAATCTGAATTAGCACTTAAAGAAATGCTCGCATTATTGATCGTTTGATTTGAGAAATTTTTGAGACTAATAGTCAAATCTGAAGTTTGACCTGAGTAGAATGATGAATTCTCAATCTGGAAACCATTTACGCCGATGAAGTTATCACTATTAACCGTAATCGTTTTGACTATTGGCAAGAAATTTTTAGCTGTGATGGTCACTTTAACATTCCCCGTTGCATTATTATCAATTGGGAGAAGTGCATAACCATTGATAATTCTTGCGTATGTATAATCATTATCGTTTTTAGTTGCAGTAATATAGCCATGATTAATACTTGGCACTGAGACTTCAATATAATTAGTTGATTGATTAATAGAATTAGGTAAATTGTGATTTATCGTCCATGGCTGTAGTTTCCACATAGATAATGATGGATCGCTCAACATATTGTAAATCTGGAAGTAAAAAGGAACATTATCTCCAGGATTTTGATTGTTAGGGAAATTATTGTAAAGTTCAAGTTTTCCACGCATCACTGTTGTACCAAAGATTCTGGCATTTTCATCAAATACTGAACGGAACATACCAGAAGAGATCGAATTATTTAAGGGTGTCGATGTATTGAGGAAACTTGGTCCCACAAATGCTACTGCACCATCTGATTCTGCTTCAGTACCTTTTGTCATCCATACTTCACCAAAGGATGGGTCATAAGACTGATGATCAAAGTCGCCAGTATCACAAACGATGGAATATACAATTGGTGTTGCTCCATGATTGTTTGTTGCATTTAAGTGGTTTCTGTAAAACAATGGGTATTGCCAGCCATTACCACTTCCCCAGCCACGATATGAGACATATTGAACACCATTATTGATAGAATTCATGATTTGTGTTGTCATATATTCTGGAGGTGTACCTGCTCCATCCTGATAGAATACGGTATCAACCTGAGCATATCCATGACTAGCGATTTTTTCATAAATCCAACGTGACATATCAACTGGAGTTGTTGGGATCAGATTACCTGATGCATAATTTCCAGCGACTACAAGTGCTTTTTCTTGCCATTGATTGGTATTGCTTGGTGGTATTCTTTCGTAACGGATTGTTTTGTTTAAGATAATTTTCATTTCTGAATTAGAATCGATACATAAACGACCTACAAGCATTTCTGGAAAATAGTCATTGCCATCCAATAAAGCGTAATCTAAATCAGTCGCACATATTTCAGGATAATTTGGAGCTGTGACATAGAATGTTGGTAACTTATAGTAACTATTTTGATTTGAATCACCTATTAATAACAGATAATCTGGTTTATTTTCAGCTTGACTGTAATAGGTTTGAATTGCACTTTTAATCTGTGTATTAGATGGATTTGTGGCAATATTTTCTTTGGTAATGACATGAACATCAAAACCACATGCTTTTCTCCATCTGATATAAGAAGTAAGATCATTTGTTAGTGCATTATGAGAGATGATTAGCATCGATGGTTTTTTGATGACAGAGTCATGAAGGTATGAGTCTCTGAAATTAGCTGCGAGGTTTTCATATAAAGGAAGAAATGCTTCTGATACTTCATTAGGGACAGAGATTCTTTGATTTGCATTAATTCTCAAATTTGCATGTTTTACTATAGTATATCCATTTTCATTAACAATAACAGGATTATAATGAACGGTAAAACCTCTCATCTCTTTAAAAGTAAATTGATTAGAGATCTTTGCAAAATTCATGTTTTGCAGATTTCGAGTTTGTAAGAGGTGCCCTTCACGATCATATTCATCGGCAATTATTGAGACGACTTCAATTTGTGCTTCCTGATAGGGTAATGCATAAGATTTACTAAAAGAAAAGTCTTCATTGGCTTTTGATCTGATGCATTGAATATCTAATTTTTCATTTTCCAATGAGATTTGTACACTACTTTCGACTGTTGTTGACAGATGCTTAAAATAAATCTCTTGAGTGTTTTGCGCTTCAAAATCCATTGACCAAATGCTCATGAACATAAATGCGAGGCTCAAGACAATTAGTGTTTTTTTCATATGATCTACTCCTTGTTATTTTAATAATAATGCTTTTTTGCTTTTAATGTCACCATGTTCTGTAATTAATTGAATAAAGTATATACCTGATGAAGATTTTTCTGCATTCCAGATGATTCTTTTTTGTTTGATTTCGTAAGTACTGAGGCTACGATGTTCAATTAACTGACCTTTGACATTAAAAATTTTGATTTCTCCAGATTGTTCATGCTCTGACATAGAAAAACTGATGTTTAAGTGAGGATTAAATGGGTTAGGGTAAACATGAAGCTCAATATTTTCTGTGATAGGAATTTGTTGTTCCTCAATATTTAAAGATGATGTGCTCGCAACAATTTTAATATTATCTAGATTCCAACCGGGATCGACTAATTTTTCATGATTTGGATTGTTTCCATTTCCATCTTTTAGTTTAAAACGCAGATAAACATCATTGTTTTTATAACTATTTAATGAAATGATGTGTTTTGACCATCCTTCTGATTTCCCAGCAAATTTAAACAAAGAATTCCAATTATGGTTATCAAAAGACAACTCAACAGAAACATAATCATTATCCCATTCTGTGTGAATTGCGTGATCAAAGATTAAATATAAGTCTTGTTCATCATAGCCATAAAGGTTAATTGGATATGATACTTGCAAAGTGTATTGTGCATTTACTTCATAAAAACCATTTCCACTCCAACTGTCAGTAATAAAGTGACTATTGTGTGAATTATCGCTAACAACCAACCACGGGCCGTTCATTATCCATGAGCAACACGAGGCTTCAAATTCTTCTGAGAAAGAAAAATTCATATAATTCATGTTGAACTGAAAATGATTGGATCCTGGGTTGAAGTATACTTCCTTTTTTATTGGAGCAAATTCATCAGACAGAAGGCTAATCTCATAAAATCCTTCATAAGCATTATAAAGCAGATTTCCATTAGTCACTTCCAGTGTTTCTTCATAGATTTCATTTTTTATTCGAATTCCTGTATTGACATTTTCATTAAGAAATTGAACTGAAAAATTAACTTGTGAAGGCTGAAGAGGATTTAATGCAATTTGTTCCTGAATCATTTGATTGTTGTTTATTGTGATCTGTAATGATGTTGATTGATATCCTTTTTTATAGATTTGAATTTGATATTCTCCAGGGATCAGATATCTGAAATAGTTGCCATTCAATGAGTTACTTTTTCTTTGTTTAAAAGCCTGACTATGCGCTTGATCAATCACAATATCTGCATCTAAAGGTAGCAATGTATTTGCATCTTTAATGCTTAATTGCAATACTCCTGGCAGTGTTGAACTTATGGAAGAATATTCTGAAGTTAACATGCTCACAAAAGATACAGCATTTTTAAGTATGTTTTTTTGTTGAGTCAATTGTGTTGAATCAGGCAATATTGAGTAAGCATTGTATGATAAAGAAAAGGGGATAATGTTATGGGAAACATAAAGATCATCAAGAATATTTCCATAACGCTCATTATTGGGCATTTTTATCCATTCATTATCAATCAATTGAATTGATGAAATAATATTTTGTGCCAAAAGTTCAAAAACATCAAAATCAGGGGATGGCCGAACAGAGTACCATCGATAAGGGAATGTCAATGTATGATGATTTGAAGATTCTGTCATATTGATCATACAAAACTCAAATTTGATTTCGTTTACAAGGTTAATCAAAGACTGAGTTTCTGACTCAGAATAAGCATATTCTCCTCGATAATAAAGGTTATCCATATTTTCATAAGCAGGTCCATGAATCCAGTTAAAATCAAAATTTCGATTCAGATTTACACCATCAATAGATTCTCCCAAAATTTGATTATTATTGTTATCACGACCATTATTTAAGTATGAATACAGATTTTGATTAAGAGAAATATCATATCCATCGGGATTAAGGCTGGGGATGACCCAGAAGTTTATGTGATTGAGTATGGTTGGGTTTTGATTAAGGCTTTCCAGTAATTCCTTAGCCCATAAATAAGTACTATTAGTGGCAGGAATGTCTTTTGCATAGATAGAACCAATAATGAGAATATTTCTTTTTGATGATTCATCATTTTGGTTGCTTATTTTATATGCAAAAATATTTTGTTCTTCTTCCTGGCTTTGACCAATAATCTGAGACTGTACACGATTGGGATATAGTGTAACAAGTTGTTCATATCTTTGTATGAGATTTTGGTAGTCAGGATAGTTATAATCAGCGCTAAGAAGCACTGAATAGAATAATAGCAGTACTAATGCTACTTTTTTCACTTGTCCTCCATATTCTTAATTAAGGGCACTCTATGAATCTTTCTTAGATCTTCATCTATTGAGTAAAATACAATTGCTATTTGTATGATACTACTCTTCTTATACAAGATAAGCAATTTTCTTTCCAAAGACAAGAATTGATTATTATATGATGAGTTGATGTGCTTTTAAAAAGGTATTAATTTTCTCAGAGAAATTTTGCAGGGTATAAGGTTTTTGAATGAAGAAGCAATTTGAGAAACCATGAAATTTTTGCATAGCAATTCGTTCATTGTAGCCACTGGTAATGATTGATACATTATCTTTGTTGATCTGTTTAAAGGCTAAGAAAAGTTCAAAACCATCAAGAACAGGCATTGATAAGTCAATGATTGTAAAAGCAATTTCATGAGTATGTTTTGTAAACAGATCCATAGCTTCGATACTATTGTTGCATGCGATCACAGAAAAGCCGAGAAATTCAAGCATTTCCTTGCTTGTATTCAATGTCGAAGCTTCATCATCAATAATCAGTACTTTTTTATCTAAGGCAAAATGATGGAGGGGCTTTTCATTTTCAGGTAAGTCATCATTTGATATTTCATTTTCGATGAGAGGCAACAAAATAGTGACTGAAGTACCTTTGTCTGTATCGGATGATAGCTTTATTGCTCCATTATGACTTTTTACGATGCCTAAGCAAGCGGGTAATCCCAAGCCTCTTCCGATGGATTTGCTAGAAAAAAATGGATCAAAAACTCTGTCGATTATATCTTTTGGGATACCTGTCCCTGTATC
>CAZNKI010000047.1:0-29551 GCA_964573665.1 uncultured Candidatus Cloacimonadota bacterium
GAGAGAAAGTCTGAATTAGAAATGGAGGGTCATTTTGCGGATGAACAATTAGATTTACTGATGTACTCACAGATTGTAAGCTATCATCAGTTGCTGTAAAAGTAATCAATTCATTCCCGCTCCAGTTAACAGAAGGAACAATTGTGACCCATCCGTCATTGATTTGAAGTGATATTGATGCATGCAATGAGGAAGAAAATGTCAAATGATCACCAGAATTAAGATCATTATCGTTGAAGTATTGATTTAGGTTTAACTGATTAAAGGTATGATCTTCAAGCAAGGAAATATTTGGAATCGTATCTGTTAAATATGGCAAATCATTTAGAGGGAGAACATTTATAGATATTTCAGCGATTGATCGGTGTACTCGATTTTTTCTATTCACCCCATCGCTCAATTGAATACTCACAATTTCATTGCCAGACCAATTCGGAGAAGGAGTAAAAGAGACATGATGATTATTTACCCATGCAGTAATATGGGCAGAAGAAACGGCGACGATCATTAAATCAGTCAATTCATTGTCAATATCGCTGATAAAAGGTGAAAAATCTACTGTCAAAGGAATATCTTCATTTGTAGTGAAAGATAGTGGGCAAGTAAGTATCGGAGTATCATTTACATTCAAAATATTCACTTGAACAGAAGCTGATATTTGAGACAAGCTATCATCTGTTGCGGTAAAAGTCACATAATGACTTCCATACCAATTCGGTTGAGGAGTTATTACTACTTGATCATCAATAAGTTGTATATCCAGTCCATCATGTTGTGAAGCAGAAAATGTCAGTCTATCTCCAGTAATTAAATCATAATCTGAGAAATAATCATTAAGATGTAAACCACTAAAGATATCATCTTCGTTAAAAGTGATCGAAGGTATGTTTGAAATCAAATAAGGGGGATCATTTACCGGATTAAATGTAAAGTTAACCGTTTTTACATTTTGAGCTGTTTCGTAAGTATTTACTCTTGAAGAAGACTGATCATTCAGAATAAATTGGATTGATTCCATCCCAAACCAATTTACATCTGGTGTTACAGTCAATAAATGATTATTTAAAGATACTGATAAATGCTCATTTTGGTTAAAGATTAAGCTTAAATCATTGATATCATTATCTACATCAGAAATGTATGGCAAAATATCAATAATCAATGGAAGGTCTTCCAAGCCAATAAAATGATCAGGGAGAGAAAGAACGGGGAGATCATTTACAGGATTTACTGTGATCTGCATATAATCACTGACCTCAATCCCATGAGAATCAGTAGCAATCACTTCAATTTCATGAATTCCAAACCAATCTTGTATTGGAGCAATGTTTAACTGATTATTATTAATATTAAGGGTCAAACCAAAATAATCATGCGTTCTAAAAGACAAATTATCAGAATATATAAGATCATCGTCAGAAAAATAGCTCATCAAATTTATTGAATCGAGACTTTGATCTTCATTAATAGTCAAATCAGGTAGGTGTTGAATAATCTTTGGTGTATCATTTAAAGGACTAACAATAATGAGTAATTGGTCGGAATTTTGTGAATTGATATTATTCCTCGTCACACCGAGATCATCATAGGCTGTAACAGTAATAAGTTCTGATCCTGACCAGTTTTCAAGAGGTTGAATCCTTAAAGAAAGACCAACTACTTCAATTTCTAAAAAATCGGAATGATTTACTGAGACAGACAGTTCATTGATCAGATTATCTACATCGCTTATATAAGGGCTTAAATCTAAGATCAGGACATTATCCTCATCAACAGAGACCGATTCAGGTAAATGGATCTGAGGGTTATCATTTACAGGAAGAATTTGTAACGGAATTTGAAAAACTACAGAGCTGAGACTATCATCAGTAGCAGTAATTGATATTTCTTCTATACCATAATAGTCTTGAATCGCTTGAATACTTAGTAAACCCTGATTATTAGATACAATCAGATTTGAGGAAGAAGACACTTCAAATATTAAATGATCACCATAAGACAGATCAGCGTCGGAAATGTATTGATTTAAATCAAGAGAAGAGATTATTTCATCTTCATTGATGTTTATTGATTGTATCGGAGCAATCAGTTCAGGAGGGTCATTAATGGGTAAAACGGCGATATTCATGCTCACAGAAGTCAATGGATTTTGTTCTCTATCATCTTCTGAGGAGTTTTGGTAGATATTAAAAGTCAGAAGATCATTTCCTGACCAATTTTGTAGAGGATATATGGTAATCAAGTGTTCCTGAATATCTACTGTCAAATGTTGTGTATTTTGAGTTGTATAAAATAAATCATAGGCATTATTTACTAAATAATCATTAAAATTCAAAGTAATCGGCTGATCTTCCAAAAAGGTAAGTGTTTCAGGCAGGTTTAAATAATTTACAGGGACAAAAACAGCAGTAATATTGACATCTTGAGCAGGCATATTGAAATTATAAGTCAAGTTTGTACTAAGTATCTGATCATTCATTTTCCAATGAACAAAACGATAATCCTGTAAAGGAATCGCTGTCAATGATACTTGTTGACCGAAGAGGTAGCTGGTGTTTGCAACGACAGTACCTGAATTATCTGGTGTAATTTCAACATTGAGGAGGTAGCTGTTTCGTTCAAAGTTCGCTAGAATTGTATAGTCCTGATCAGACAGAATAAATGAATAAGGGGATCCAGCAACAATCTCTTGATTATTAATTGTCCAATTTACAAAATGAAATCCAGGATTTGGTATTGCCTGAATATTGACCTGATCTCCATATTGATACTGACCCGACCCAATTGTCGAACCTCCCTGACTCGGAGAAGCTGTTACAGAAACAAAATGAATATTCTTTTCAAAAAAGGCTTCTAAATGTAGATCATTTGAAGGCATTGGGAAATTATAAAATGCATTAGTACTTAAAACCTGGTCATTGTTTTTCCAAGCAATAAAGTGATAACCTTCTAAAGGAGTTGCTGATACTTCAACATTCTGAGTGTAATGATAATTCCCTGAGCCGTTGACAATTCCTGCAGAGATAGGTGTTGCAATCAATGATAAATAATAATCTTCATATTCAAAATATGCAAGGACATTAACATCAGCATCTAATAGAATGAAGTAATAATCTGCTAAATCAATATAATGAACTCCATCAATCAGATAATGAGAAAAGCGATATCCTGGATTTGATTGCACCGTCAAATGGATGTTATCTCCGTATTGATATAAACCTGAACCTGTAATAGTTCCTGCGTTTTCAGGATGAGTTGACACATTAACATGATGAATATTCTTTTCAAAGAAAGCGGTTAAGTGACAATTATTGGGAGGCATCGTAAAGAGATAATCAGAATTATTACTTATAGTATTTCCATCAAGTTTCCAAGCAGAAAAATGATATCCCGTAAAAGGAGCTGCAGATAACTGAACCAAGCTCGTAAATTGATATATACCATCTCCTGTACATGATCCTGCCATTAAAGGATCAGAAATCACAGACAGTTGATAACTCTCTAAATCAAAATTTGCGGTTACCTGATAATCCTGATCTTCAACAATAAACATATAGTTTTCAGTATCAACCACAATCTGGTTGTTAATTGTCCAATTTACAAATCTATACCCTGGATTCGCCTGAAATGAAAAATTAACAGCCTGACCGTAATCATATGTACCTGCTCCAAAAAGTTGCGCAGCTTGAGGTGGATTTGCTATCATTGTTAGAGTATGAGAATTTAAAGCAAACTCAGCTATGATGTTTAGATCATTGGGTGGCATAAGAAACTCATAAAGTGGATTTGTACTTAATGTAATTCCATTGTGTTTCCAAGCAACAAAATGATAACCTACAGATGGTACTGCTTGCAAAGAAACAGATTGATTATAAGTATAAGTGCCGTAGCCCTGAACAATTCCAGCAGTATTAGGGAGAAGATCAACAGAAAGAAGGTAATTATTTTTCTGAAAGATTGCAGTACATGATACATTTTGAGCAGGCATATTGAAAGAATAGTTTTCAGTGTAGATTGTATCAGTATCGTTTTTAATCCATTTAATAAAGGAATAACCGATAGGAGGATTTGCAGAGAGTTGAACTGGAGCGTCGTATAAATATGTACCCGCACCTGACAGAGTTCCTATATTTTCTGGTATTGATGATGTGCTAAGTTGATAAGCGTTTCTTTCCATATATGCCTGAAGTGTAACACTTTCATTTGGCATTATATAAGATAATTGAGGTGTAGTACCGATGATTGTATTATTTTTTCTCCAATTGAGAAAACTAAATCCTGCATTTGGAATCGCATTTATGTTTACGGTATTGTATGGTGTATATGTGCCAGAACCCTGAAGAAGCACTGAATTTGCGAGATTACTCGTTAGGGTTAGAATTTTTGGAGTTAGTACAGGTACATTGAGAGATACGACAATTGTTTCTCCCTGAAGAAAAACAGGATTTGAATTATTATAGTTTACCTGTAAATGAGGTACTGAATATTCAATTTGCAAATCACTATCCCAAATTTTAAAGATAATGTTGTTGTTGTTTGTAAATCCATCAATCTGAGAAGTCCCTGGGTCATCTTTTGAAGCAACAAAAGCAATATATTGATTGATTGGTGAGGATAATTTGACCATTCCTACACAATCTTGTCCATCGAAAACAGCAATTTCGTCATTTTCAGACATATTTATATCATGGATCTGAGCCTGTGTCACGAATACATTCATGTGTTGGAATCCATTTCCAGACCAAACCGGAACAAAGTGATTAATTGCGAAGATTGTTGATAAACATAAGCTTAGAAACCCGATCATTAAGGAGAACTTTTTCATAAACACACCTATTCATTATATAATTCTAATTTTATTTTCTTTACACTTGAATAGTGTGTAAATAATTCAAATTGCGTCAAGTACTTTTTACAAGTTAATTGAAGTATTTAATTGTTTAAAAACAATACTAAATATTGTAAGATTATACTCAAAAAGAAGAAAATTTTTAAAAGATCATAGTTTTGTATTATACTTCAATATTCAAGATTATATTTTCTTGTATTTCAGTGTCTTACACAATATAATCCTCACTTAACTCCTACTTGTTTCTTCTTTCTATCCTGTAGAAAACTAATTTAAATGATTAAATTAATTGATGAGAAAATTGATATTTTCTAAGTAAGAATTTCAAAAAGTTTGAAGAAATTACTGCATTATTTTTATTTAAATTAATCTTAAAAAAGCTTGACGAATAAAACAAACTATGAAAAATGAATTTACAAGAAAAATAAGTCACACATAGAAAGTGGGTGTATCATGGATTCAAAGCAACTTTTACATGAATTAACCTTATTATCAGGCGTATCAGGCAACGAGAGATCTGTTCGTCAGTATATGAGAGATCAAATCGGACATGATGTATGTTTTGAGAAAGACAATTTAGGTTCAATCGCATTTGAAGTAAAAGGGACATCTGAGAAACCAAAGATTCTTCTTGTCGGTCATATGGATGAGATAGGTTTTATGGTTCATAGTATCACAAAAAACGGATTAATCCGTATGGTCAATTTAGGAGGATGGGATCCACGGACTCTAATGTCATCTCCTGTTGAAGTATGTAATCACAAAGGAGAGAAATTTGTCGGCTTGATCGGATCTGTACCTGTTCATCATTTACGAGATTCATCAGGCAAACTCAGCCTTGATGATATGTATGTAGATTTAGGTGCAGAATCAGATGAAGAAATAGCAACAAAGTTTGAAATTCGTAAAGGTGATTTTATTACACCTATCCCCTATTATCATTATAACGAGAAAAAAGATATCATGATCTCTAAAGCATTTGATGATCGTGCTGGAGTTGCTTTAGCCATTGAAGCTGCTCAATATTTTAAAAATCATCAACACCCCAACACAATTATTTGTGCTGGTTCAGCGCAAGAAGAAGTGGGTACACGCGGTGCTCAAACCATCGCCAATTTAGTTAAACCTGATGTAGCAATCGTATTAGAAGGAGCTCCTGGAGATGATTTTCCTGGTAATCGAGATGAAATACAATGTGGCATGGGCAAGGGTGTACAAATGCGTGTCATTGATCCGACAATGGTCACTAATCCTGCATTAAAGAATTTTGTTATCGACTTATGTGAAACTCATAAGATTCCATATCAGATTGCTGTAAGAAAATCTGGTGGTACTGATGCAGGAAAGATTCACGTTTCAAATATTGGTGTTCCTTGTGTTGTGTTAGCAGTACCCGTACGATATGCACACAGTCACAATGGTATGATAAAGATGTCAGATTATCAAGCGACGCTTGATTTAGTGAAAAAAATAGTAGAGCATCTTGACGAAAAAGTATTATCAGACTTGCTTGCCTAATCGTTTTGTTGATCTCGATTTTATTGTTTGAGGAGTAAACATTGAAATTCAAGAAACAAGCAATCGGAGTGTTTGATTCAGGTGTTGGAGGCTTAACTGTCTTTAAAGAAATACGTAAGCACTTTATAAATGAAGATATCATTTATTTTGGAGACACCGCAAGAGTTCCATACGGACCAAAATCTAAGCAAACAGTCATCGATTATTCAATCCAAAATGCTCGTTTTTTACTCCAACA
Source organism: uncultured Candidatus Cloacimonadota bacterium (assembly GCA_964573665.1). Classification (GTDB taxonomy): domain Bacteria; phylum Cloacimonadota; class Cloacimonadia; order Cloacimonadales; family WRIO01; genus JAGOCT01. The sequence goes on from CAZNKI010000047.1 coordinate 6,606, forward strand.
AGGGGTAAAAATGATAGTCATTGCATGCAATACCTCATCGTCAGTTGCTTTGGAAATCCTTCAAAATTCATTTGATATTCCAATATTAGGAGTCATTGATCCAGGCGCTCAAATGGCAGTATCATCAAGCAGAAACAAAAGAATTGGTGTTATTGGAACAGAGGGTACTATACGAAGTCAAGCATACAGCAAAGCCATATTAAGTTTAGACCCAGAAATCAAAGTATTTTCAAAAGCTTGCCCCTTATTTGTTAGTTTAGCCGAAGAAGGATGGGCAAAACATAAAATCACAGAACTGATTATCAGAGAATACTTAACAGAATTAAAAGACAAAGATATAGATACTTTAGTATTAGGATGTACCCATTATCCCATTCTTAAAGGGCTGATTCAGGAAGTCATGGGAAGAGATGTAGTTTTAGTCGATTCTGCATTCTCTATACTCAGTGACATCGAACGAAACCTTAATCAGGAAGAAGATGATCAAACGGGTAAAGACCACTTTTTTGTCAGTGACAATGAAGATAAATTTAAGAAAATCGCTGAGGATATATTAGACATCAGCGATTTTTTATTAACCAAAGTCAAGCTTGGAGAATCCTGGTATATTGAGCAACACACTAATAAAGGATAAATAATGGATTTAGCGGAAATTGCTTATAATCTGATCCATGTTGTATTAAAAATCAAACAGGGTCATGTTGTCAATCTGAGTGCCGAAATACATAATGGTTATGAATTAGATAATCCCTTAATAGAAATCCCGTTTTTAGAAGAAATCGCTTTAGCGATCAGAAAAAAGAGAGCATTTCCTGTATTAGATATAGCCTCAGAAAATTTAAGAAAACGCTCCTTTGCAGAGATCAATAATGATGATTTGCACTTACCTCAACAATATTATGAGAAATGGGTAAGCATGTCAGATATTTTTATTGATTTTGGCTGGAAATCGAATCCATACTTTGTTCAAGACATTCCGACACGATTTATAAAACAATACACAAAAACGATGAATGATCTTTGGGAGCAAATCCAAAAGCAAAACAGAAAAATCGTATTAATGGGATTTCCAACTGAAGCATTAGCCAAGTATTACAGCATCAATTATTCTCTTCTAAAAGACTGTTATTTTGAGGCATTAAACTGCAATTATCAACATCTAAAGAAGTCTGTTTATCTTATGGATGCTCAACTCAATAAAAGTTCTGAGTGGAGCATTGTAAGCGAAGACAGAAATTTAAAAGTGAGATTTACTGAGCAAGATGCATTTTGCTTTTTTGGCGATTTTTTAAATCAGTGTTATATCGTTTTACCAACTGGTAAAATAGAAAAACAGATTGAAGTTTCTTCTCTTGACGGGATACTGTATGCAGATACAATGTACTTTGAAAACAAAGTATTTAACGATATTCAAATTATATTTGATCATGGTAAGATTCATAGTGTAGATTTTTTAAACCGTTTATCAGGCGATCATTTCATACATAATTTATTATTAAATCATATAGAAAGCGCTTATTTATGTATAGGCATGAATCCGAATTTGAGACAGGTCATCAAATATACATTATTTGATGAATGTGTATATAAAAACACAAGTATTAAGTTGTTAATTAATAATAAGGTTATCACGTTAGCGAACGTGAAAGCAAAGATTTTTCAACACGATAAAGATATTTTAAGTGAGGTATAAATGGCTAAACATATTTTTGTAGTCGGTGGAGTGTTATCATCTCTTGGTAAAGGAATCGCATCAGCATCAATTGGGTTTATATTAAAAAGAATGGGCTATAAAGTTGCAATGCAAAAGTTAGATCCTTATCTGAATGTTGATCCAGGAACGATGAGTCCATTTCAACATGGAGAAGTATTTGTAACGGATGACGGAGCAGAGACGGATTTAGATTTGGGTCATTATGAACGTTTTATTGGTCAATCAACCACAAGAAACTCCAACACAACCAGTGGGGTTATCTACGAGAGAGTCATTCAAAAAGAAAGAAAAGGTGAATATCTTGGGAAAACCGTACAAGTTATTCCACACATCACAAATGAGATTAAAAGATTGATAAAGAAAGTTGGAGATGATAGTGATATCGTAATTACAGAGATTGGCGGGACAGTAGGTGATATAGAAAGTCTTCCTTTTCTGGAAGCTGTTCGTCAATACAGACTTGAAGTTGGATATGAAAACTCAATGTTTGTATTTTTATCATATGTGCCATTTATCAAAGCTGCGGGAGAGCTTAAAACCAAACCCACCCAGCATAGTGCATATAAATTAAGAGAGATAGGGATTCAACCAGATATCATTCTTTGCCGTTCTGAGCAGTATTTGGATGATGAGGTTCGTAACAAGATAGCATTATTTACAAATGTTTCCTATAAAAATGTAATCAATGCAATAGATGTAGAATCAGTATATGAAATACCTAAAAAGTATTACGAATCAAAGCTTCAAAGTATTATTTGTAAACATTTTGGTATAGAAGAAAAACCTGTGGATTTTTCAGTATGGGATCAGTTTATCAACAACACCAAAAATCCTCAAGATGGCGAAGTGAATATTGCTCTTTGCGGAAAATATGTTGAGCATAAAGATGCCTATAAAAGTGTTGTTGAATCGCTTGTCCATGCATCAGCTTGGAACAATGTAAAGTTAAATATTAAATGGATTGATTCAGAAACAGAATATACTGCAGAACAATATGATGAATATCTTAAAGATGTCCATGGCGTGTTAGTTCCAGGAGGATTTGGTATCAGAGGCATCAATGGTAAGATTAAGATTGCTCAATATGCACGAACGCATCAAATCCCATTTTTTGGAATTTGCTTAGGTATGCAGGTCGCAGTAATAGAATTTGCCATAAATGAATGTGGTATCAGTGATGCTTATAGCTCAGAATTTGATGAACATTGTAAAAATCCAATAATAGATTTAATGCTCGATCAGAAGTATATCAGTGATTTAGGTGGCACTATGCGTTTAGGCGCTTATCCTTGTAAGATAAAAAAAGATAGTCTCGCTTGGGAAATTTATCAAAGCGAGATGATCTCTGAACGTCATAGACATCGCTATGAATTTAACAATAAATATCGTTCAATTGTAGAAGATAAAGGGATGATCATCAGTGGTACTTCGCCAGATGATTTGTTAGTAGAAATTGTCGAAGTTCCAAATCATCCATTCTATATTGGTGTTCAGTTCCATCCTGAATTTAAATCGAGTCCTGATCAGGCACAACCGATATTTAAATCATTTATCCAAGCAGCAAAAAAAAGCAAAAAAAAGGATTGACCCAGCAATAAAAAAAAGCTAATGTCAGAAAAAATGGAGGTATTATGAAGAAGAGTTTAGTAATCATCATGCTTGTACTCACAATGTTATTCCTTTTATCTTGTGCAAAAAAACAAGCAGATCAACCTGCACAGGAAAAACTCAAAGTAGGGTTTGTATATATTGGCCCTATCGGAGATGCTGGCTGGACCTATGCTCATGAGCAAGGACACCAGATGTTAAAGAATTTACCTTTCGTTGAAAAGACAACAATTGTAGAAAACATTCCAGAAAATGCAGAAGCAACACGAGTAATCACACAATTAGCAGAAGAAGGCTACAATTTGATATTTACCACATCATTTGGATACAGCGATCCTACAATTGAAGTTGCAGCAAAATATCCAAATGTAACATTTATGCATTGCAGTGGCTATAAATCAGCACCCAATGTAGGTACCTATTTTGGGAAAATGTATGAAGCGACCTATCTTGCAGGTGTTATCGTTGGTAAAATGACAAAGTCAAATAAAGTAGGCATCGTTGCGGCTCATCCAATTCCAGAAGTAAAAAGACATATTAATGGTTATGCAAGAGGTATTGCATCAGTTAATCCGAATGCAAAGTTGTATGTCATTTGGGCAAATTCATGGTATGATCCCGGCAAAGAAAGTGATGCAGCAAATTCATTAATTGATATGGGTTGCGATGTTATTATGCAGAATATGGACTCAGCTGCTGCACAACAAGCGGCTGAAAAAAGAGGCGTATTATCAGTTGGATATAATAATGATATGTCAAAATTTGCTCCACGAGCTCATTTAACAGCACCTATATGGAACTGGGGAGTTGCTTATAAATATATCGCAGAACAAGTTTATAATAAGACATGGACTAACGATCCATTATATTGGGGAATTGACAAAGGTTTAATCGGGCTTGCACCTATTAATGCATCAGTACCTCAAGAAGTTAAAGACTTGGTAGAACAAAGAAAAGAAGAAATAGTCAAAGGGACACTCCATCCATTTGCAGGACCAATTAAAGACAATAAAGGTACAGAGCGAGTTAAAGCAGGTGAGACAATGACTGATGAAGCTCTTCTATCAATTGACTGGTTAGTGGAGAATGTCGTAGATAAATCACAAAAATAAGTTTTAATAATAAAAACGAGTCGCTTAAGCGACTCGTTTTCTTTGAATACTGAAATGTAGATATAGGAATAATAACATATGGGTTCGATAAGTAAAGTTGAAATGCAAGGCATCAGCAAGTCATTTTACGAGCAGCTAATTCTTCAAGAAGTCAATATTGATTTTCACCCTGGTGAAGTGCATGCATTACTCGGTGAAAATGGAGCAGGAAAAACCAGTTTAATGAATATTCTTACAGGAGTCTATGCTCAAGATAAAGGACATATATATATTAATGGAAAAACTGTAAAGTATAAGTCTCCAGGGAATGCACTAAAAGCTGGTATTGGGATGGTACATCAAAGATTTTCACTTGTTGAAAAATTATCAGTTATTGAAAACATCATTTTAGGAGATCCAAGAAATCCATTTTTTCTCAAATACAAAGAAATAAGAAACAAATTAGAGTATTATCAGAATTTATTCGATTTTCATTTCAACCCTGATCAATCAGTAGAAAATTTTCCTGTAGGAAGCAGACAAAAGATTGAAATCATCAAAATGTTGATGCGAAATGTATCCATCTTAATACTTGATGAACCTACCAGTGTTTTAACTGCACAGGAATCTGATCAATTGATGATCACTTTAAGAAAAATTGCGGAAGAAGGCAAAACAGTCATTTTTATATCTCATAAAATGAATGAAGTGATGCAAGTCGCTGATAGAATAAGTGTTTTAAGAAAAGGGAAAAAAGTAGGAAGTCTTTTCAGAGATGAGGCACAATTAACTCAATTATCAGAGATGATGGTCGGTAAGCAAATTAATTGTATTCCATATGAAGCAAAAGAGATTAATAAAAACTCAAATCTATGTTTGAAGCAAATCAACTCAACATATAACAAAAAACATTTATTGAAAGATATAAATATCTGTATCTATCAAGGAGAGGTATTAGGTATTGCCGGTGTCGATGGAAATGGGCAAAGAGAGCTTGCAAATATTATATCAGGACATGATTTTGCAGATAGCGGGGAAATTAGATATCATCATCAAGATATCAGCAAAAAAAGTATATTAGAGAGAATTGATATGGGTTTTGCTTATATTCCAGAAAATAGAAGTGAAGTAGCTACAGCAGGGCAAAGTTCAATATGGGAAAATTTAATTATGCGTATTTTTCGAAAGAAAGAATACGCAAAATATGGAGTGTTAAATTTAAAAAAGTTAAAAGAATATGCAAAAGATATAATTGATAAATATGAAATCGTTCAACCAGGTATCATGCACCCCGCAATTGTATTATCAGGTGGAAATTTACAAAAGTTAATTTTAGGCCGAGAGATTGATGCTGATGGAGAAGTATATATTTTTATACATCCAACTCGTGGGCTTGATATTTCTTCAACAAACTTTGTTAGAAAACAGATTATATCACTCAGTCAAAAAGGTAAGATTGTCATAGTAATATCAGGTGATCTTGACGAGTTATTTGAGATATCAGATCGTATAGCAGTTATGTATGAAGGCAAAATCATGGATATCTTAGATAGGGAATCATTTAATATCATGAATATTGGACTTCTGATGAGTGGTATCTATCCACAATCAGAAGAGGAGCAAACGCATGTATAAAGTTGTTTTAGAGAAAAGAGCGATTATAACAACATCAAGAAGCGTCATAACAACATTATTTGCAATTTTAACTGCATTAATACTCGGTGCAGTATTTATTCAAATCAATGGAGTTAATCCATTATTAGCATATGGAAAAATCATAAGCAGAGTGATTGGATCATCTTACGGATTGTCTGAAGCATTAGTAAAAATGATACCATTAATATTTACAGGGTTATCTGTAGCTATTGCATTAGAGAACAAGGTATGGAATATTGGTGCTGAAGGTCAGTACTTATTTGGAGCATTTTTAGCAACAGCATACATCATGCATCTTCCTCAATTACCTCATTTTATCAATATCCTTGTAATTATTCTTATTTCTGCATTAGGTGGAGCAATGTGGGCATTTATTCCCGCAATACTAAAGATAAAACTATCCGTTAACGAGGTAATTACAACATTATTGATGAATTATATCGCTCTAAATATCGTTGATTATTTCGTATATGGACCTTGGTTGGGTCCAGATAATTTTCCAAAAACAAAAATCTTTCCATCCAACGCATTACTTCCAAGTATTGGTTTTGGTCGTTTACATAGTGGAATTTATTTAGCATTCGTATTTGTATTTGCAATATTCTTTTTATTCAAATATACTCGACTTGGCTACAAAATCAGATTAGTAGGATCGAGCTCAAAAGCAGGAATTTATGCAGGAGTCAACGTTTCCTTCATTTCATTTACAGTCTTTTTGATTAGCGGAGCTTTAGCAGGAATTGCAGGAATGACAGATTTATGTGGACTTCAACACAGGTTATTGAATACATTTGCATCAGGGTATGGATATACAGGAATAATCGTTGCATGGTTATCAAAATCAAATCCATTTGTTATTTGTCTATTTGCTTTCTTTCTAAGTGTAATCATTACAGGTGCAGAAATTATTCAGATTTCAATGTCGCTACCTGCATCAATTGGTATTATTTTGCAGGCATTAATCTTATTTTCAATTCTTGGCGCTGAACTTTTTAAGAACTACAAAATTAAAATCATTCTTTTATAAGAGGATCAATATGGAAATTTCAAGTATTTTAGCTAATTTGATTTTTGCTACAGTCAGTAGTAGTACAATTATATTATTCGCAACATTAGGTGAAATAATTACAGAAAGATCTGGGATACTGAATCTTGGAGTTGAAGGAATGATGCTTGTAGGCGCATTAAGTGGTTTCTCAATTGCATATCAGAGCAATAATTTGTTTTTAGCAGTAGTTTGTGCAGGTCTTTCAGGTTCGCTTATGGGTCTTCTTCATGCTTTTATATGTATTACATTGAGAGCAAATCAAGTTGTTTCAGGATTAGCTTTGACAATACTTGGATCAGGATTAAGTTCTTTCTTTGGTTCATCAATGGTTGGAATTCATTTGGCACATAGCTTCAACTCAATTGATATTCCGCTACTCAGTCATATTCCATTTCTAGGGAGAATTCTATTTCAATATAATATACTTGTTTATATAGCATGGCTAATTGCAATAATTATCTTTATCACTTTTAAATATACTCGTTGGGGCTTATATAGTAAAAGCACAGGAGAAAAACCACTTTCATCAGATATTATGGGTATTCCTGTATTAAAATATCGCTACATAAGTACTGTAATTGGGGGATTTCTTGCTGGAGTTAGTGGTGCATACTTAACATTAGCATATACACCATTATGGGGAGATGGTATGACATCAGGTAGAGGATGGATAGCAGTTGCTATCGTAATATTTGCCAACTGGAATCCTTTATTAGCTATATTAGGTACTATGTTATTTGGTGGTCTTGAAGCCTTACAATTACGTCTTCAGCCTTTAGGTGTAAGTATTTCTCCTCACCTTCTTAATATGATCCCATACATTTTTACAATATTAATATTAGTTTTACTTTCTTTAAAAAAGTCGCAATCAAACAGTCCAAAGAGTTTAGGAATCCCATATTTTAGAGAAGAGCGATCGTAAGAGATAATTATGAAAGATTATTTTGAAGTTCTTATCATTGAAGATAATAATGAACATTTTGAGCTTATAGAAAGATCAGTTTACGAGCATAACCCCAAAACTAAGTTATATCATGCTGACAGTCTTAAAAGTGCGTACAAGACATTTTTTAATAATGCCCCTGATTTAATAATATCTGACTGGAAATTACCCGATGGAGAAGGGATTGAGCTACTTAATCATAATGAGATAAAAGTAAGTACACCGATCGTTTTAATGACAAGTTATGGTAATGAGGAGTACGCAGTTAAAGCAATAAAAAATGGTGCTTTGGATTACATAGTAAAAAGCTTGGAGATTTTTAATGAATTTCCTCATTTAATAACTCGCTTTATCAAAGATTGGCAAAATCAAAAGCTCATTGAAATTAAAGAAAAAGAACTAAAAAAATCAGAAGAACGATTAAGAAATATACTCGAAAATTCACCTTTTGGAATATTTGAAATTGACTCCCTCTATAGCATTCAGTACTATAATACAACTTTAAAAGACATGTTTCAATTGAATGAAAGTGACCAAATTCGATTTAATCAAATATTTTCAGATGAAAGTGAATTGTTAGCAAAGAAATATATTGATAAATCATTTTCAAGTAATAGTAAACAACATTTTGATTGTTTTTTAAATAGACAGCAAGAAAGTTTTAGCGCTGAAGTTAGGTTATCTCCTCTAACATATTCAGATAGTAAAAATTTACTGATTACGGTTATTGATAATACTGAAAAAAAGCGAATAGAAGAGTTTCAACTTAAAGAGAATAAACTAAATTCAATTGGAGTATTAGCAGGCGGAATCGCTCATGATTTTAACAATATATTGTCAGCCATTTTAGGTAATGTTAGTTTAGCGAAATTTAGCATGGAAGCTAATATAGAGATTCAACAATTATTAGCAGATGCAGAAAAAGCATGTGTTCGGGCGAAAGATTTAACACAGCAGTTACTTACTTTTTCGAAAGGTGGTGCTCCAATAAAAGAAAAAACTGATGTAACAAGTATCATCAAAGAGTCTGCAAAATTTGTTGTTAGGGGTTCAAACTGCTTTGTTCATTTTTTAGTAGATCCTGAGATACATTCAGTATATGTAGATAAAGGTCAATTATCACAAGTAATACAAAACATTGTGATTAATGCTATTCAATCGATGTATCAAGGTGGACAAATTTTGATAAGGACAAGTAATTATGATGCATTAGAGAATCCACTACCAGGTTTAAAACCTGAAAAATATGTTAGAATAAGCATTCAGGATCAAGGTGAAGGTATTAATGATGAAGATTTGAAAAGAATTTTTGACCCATATTTTACAACAAAAGAATCAGGGAATGGTTTAGGCTTAACAATATGCTATTCAATTATTAAACAACATAATGGGCTTATTGAAGTTATATCAGAAAAAAGCAAGGGGACTCATTTCAATATATACTTACCTGCTTGTATTGAAAAATTCAAAGACGAATTACAGAATGATGACTTCTCAAGTATCGAAGCATCTCAAGTAAAAATTTTAGTCATGGATGATGATGCGATGATACGCTCTATGATAGATAAAATACTCAAGAGGTTTAAGTATGATGTTTCATTTGCAAAAGAAGGCAACCAGTTAATCGATATGTATAAATCATCTATCGTCAGTGGAGATCCATATAAGGTAATTTTAATGGATCTGACGATTCAAGGAGGAATGGGTGCAAAAGATACTCTGGGGATATTAAAAAACATAAATCCAAAAATCAGATGCATTGTGATGAGTGGATATTCAACAGATCCTGTCGTATCAAATTTTCAGAATTACGGATTTTCTGACAAACTAAATAAACCATTTTCAATTAATGATTTGTTAAGTAAAATTCAAAAACAATTAAAAGAATGATGTCCATTACAACAAATGCAATCATTTGTAAAAAAATTGAATGGAAAGAATCAAGTTTTATATACCATGCATTTTCTAAGAAATTTGGATATCTTTCATTCATAGCCCATGGTATAAAGAAAAGTAAGAATATTTCGAAAGATTCGTTGCAATTGTTTAATGAAGTCGAATTGGTATTGAACAAAAATAATGAAGCAGATGTTTATAATATGAAAAGTGTTGATTTAATCTATACTTTCCCAGTTTCAATTGATTATAAAAACTATATATTAATCAATTCAGTGTTTGAAATCATTAGACAGGTGCTAATCGATCCTAATGAGTCAGAAGAAGTTTATTTATATCTTTTAAAATATATTAAATATATAGATCAAATAAAGTCCAAGCATTTTCTATATTATTCACGATTTATCTATCAATTTTTTGAAAAGATTCACAGTCACTTTTTTTTGTTAGAATGTGATTTATGTCATAAGCAAATAAAAGAATCATTAATGATCAATAATTCAAATCAATATATTTGTAAAGATTGCAATAATCAAGTTAAAGAGATCTTTAGTGATTATATAAAAGAAAATTGTTCAACTAATATTGATTATTTTGATGAAAACTTAAAATTAATCCTTTTTTATAATGATGCGTTTTGGTCACATTTAGATTTACTTGAAGAAAATTCAGCAGTGATTAATCAGTTTAAGATTATTTTAAAAAAACAATTTTCTCAACATTTTAAAAGAAATTTAACACTTGTATCTTTGGATTACTATAAATCATGATACTAATATGTAGTCATTCAAACTGTGATTTAGATGCATTTGCTTCTATGTTAGGTGCACATTTACTTTTCCCAAATTCTAAGATTTGTTTAACAGGAGCTTTAGATAATTCAGTTAAAAGAGTTATAAATGACTTTGAAACACATTTAAAATCTATAGATAAACAGAAGAATCATACATTTGAATTCATCAAAGAAAAAAATGTTAATTTTGATTTATTAAGAAGTATCATACTTGTCGATAACTCAAATTTTGATCGTTTAGGAAATATTGGAAAGTATATCAATGATCATCCTGAGTTACCTGTAATTTGTTTTGATCATCACGAAGAATGTATCAACAAGCAAAGATTCATCTACTATAAACAAGAAAATTTTGGTTCTTGTACAACAATGATAGTTAGAGAACTAATGAATAGAGGCATTAATTTTGATCAATATATAGCAAGCATTTTTGCTATGGGGATATTTGAAGATACAGGATCGCTTTTAAATGTTAATACTCAAGCTGAAGACTTTTCTGCTCTTTCATACCTTATGAGCATGGGAATGTCTATATCGTTAGTAAAAAAATATATTAAACCTGTATTTTCTGCATATCAGTTGGAAATTATGAATGAGTTAATTAAATCTAAAGAAATGATAGAAATAAAAGGTATTCCTGTTCATTTTTTTAAATTGGAATTAAAAAATGAATTATACGGTATTTCGGAACTAATTCAATATGTAAGACAATCTGAATCAATACAGTGTCTATTTTGTTTTGTAAAAATCAATAATAAAATTATAATAATTGCCAGAAGTGATTACTCATTTATAGAAGTGAATAAAATATTAAGTACATTTGAAGGTGGAGGACATCCTTCTTCTGCATCAGCTCATATTTTAGATCACTCTTTAGAAGAAATTCAAACAGAAACTTACTTACTACTAATAAAATGTATTTCCGATCATGGAACAGTGAAAGATTACATGACAAAACAAGTTGAAACTATAGATATCAATAGTAGCATACTCGATGCTTATATCAAGTTAAATGCGAATCATTTTGGAGCATTACTGATAACTGACAATGATAAACTTCAAGGTATCATTACAAAAAAAGATATTGGGCAAGCATTAATGCATCATTTAGAAGAACATTCAATAGAGATGATAATGTCAACAGATCTCATAACTATAAAAGAAGATACCTCAATTTTTAAAGCTCAGGAAATAATGTTAGAAAAAAATATTGGAAGATTGCCAGTAATGTACGATTCTGAAATTAAAGGTATCATTTCTCGAAGAGATTTGTTAAAAGCTATATATTTTTCAAATCAAAAATACTCACTTGAGCAATTTGACAATATTTCATCAAAACTAAAAAGATTAGAACCAGATTTATACAAAACTATTATAAGTATAGGTGTTTTTGCTGATTCATGTAATGTAAACGTATTTCTGGTTGGAGGTTTTGTACGTGATTTATTATTAGATAAAATTTGTAAGGATATTGACATTGTAGTTGAAGAAAATGCAATCGATTTTGCCAGAAAATATTCTGAACATTTTAACTATCATTTAGTTACATTTCCAAAGTTTAAAACAGCTATTGTGTCTTTTCCAAATATTGGGAAAATAGATTTCTCTTCCTCTCGATCAGAATACTATGAGAAACCAGGATCTTTACCAATTATTGAAAAGTCTTCGATACGTAATGATTTGTTTCGTAGAGATTTTACGATAAACAGTATTGCTATCCAAATAAATTCGGGAAATTTTGGTCGATTGATTGATTTTTTTGGAGGGAGAAGGGATCTTCAACAAAAAATGATAAAAGTATTAAATAATCTAAGTTTTTCTGATGATCCAACTCGAATTTTAAGAGCAATTCGTTTCGAACAGAGATTTCAGTTTATAATTGAAAAAAAAACATTAAGATTAATGAGCAATTCTCTGAAACTTGGAGCATTAAAGAATATTGCAGTAGAAAGAATACAACAAGAGCTGATAAAAGCCTGTGAAGAAGTAAATGCGCCTTTATTTTTTTTACGTTTACAGGAATTGGAAATCTTAAAAATAATTAATCCAAATTTATTGATAAATTCAGAAAAAAAGTTACTTTTAGATAAAGTGCAATCTGTTAATAATTGGATTACAGAATCTTTAGATATTAAAATAAAAAAATGGGTTGTTTACTTTATTATCTTAAGCAATGATTTATCTGAAAGATCAGCAACAAAATTTTTCAAACAGTATAAATTTTCAAATATTCTTCATGATTCATTCATTGATTTTAAATCTATACAAAGAGTTATCAATGAGAAATGGAATTATGAAAGTGTTGGAAGTATCTATTGTTATTTGAAGAACATGAAAAGAGAAGCGATTTTAAGCTATTTGATAATAGAAAAAAACCATGAAAAAAAAACTATGGCAAAAAATTTCCTTTTATATTACTATCAAGTTAAGACTTTTATTACTGGGCATGACTTAATCAAAATGGGATTTCCAGAAAATAAAATAATCAAAGAGATACTTAATGATGTATTAACAAGAAAACTTGATGATATGCTTTATTCGAAGGAAGATGAGTTGAAATATGTAAAAGATGTATATTCAGAATTTATCAAGAATAATTAAAAAATTGGAGAAAATAGTCTTGAAATAGATTCTCCTAATTTTTTATACCATCTTCGTTTGTCAATCCATTGATTATCAATTAAATCTGCATTTGATATTTCTTTGATAAAATTGTCTTTGAGAATACAGATATCTTCAAGATCATATAATATGGCATTAATTTCAAAATTTTGACTGAAGCTTCTAATATCCATATTCGCTGATCCAACAGAAGCATATTCATCATCAGCGATTATTACTTTCGCATGCATAAAACCATTTCGATATTCATAAATAGAGATATTCGCTTGAATTAACTCGTAATAATAAGATCTAGTTCCTAAATGAACAAATTTATGATCAGATTGTTTAGGTAACAATATCTTAACATCTACTCCAGATAAACCAGCTATTTTTAAAGCCGTAAGAATTGACTCATCTAAAAACATATAAGGTGTTTGAATATATAGATACTTACGTGCTGAACTAATGATGGTGAAATAGGCTTGATGAATATTTTCCCAATTTGTGTCAGGACCAGAACTGATTATTTGTATTTTCTTTTTGCTTTGGTTGTTTATTTCTGGGAAGTATCTTGATATTGGGAAATTTTTCTTACTTACAAAAACCCAATCAAGTAAAAACATTTGCTGAATCAATGCTGAAGCTTCTCCGATAATTTTTAGATGAGCATCAGCCCAAAGACTATATCTTTTAGATAATCCCATATACTGATTTCCAATATTAACCCCACCGATGAATGAAACGTTCCCATCAATAATTGCAATTTTTCTATGATCTCTATAATTTAATTTACTGGAAAGATATGGGAAAAGCAAAGGAGAAAAAGGATAGCATTCTGCACCTGATTTTCTCAAATCTTCCCAGAAATTTCTCTTGGTTCTCCAACTCCCAACAGCATCATAAATGATTCTAACTTCAACATTTTCGTTCAATTTATTGAGCAAAATCTCCTTCAAACAATTTCCTGTTTGATCATCTCTAATCGTAAAATATTCAAGATGAACAGAGTGCTTAGCTTTCTTAATTTCATTAAATAGATTAATTAAAGCATCTTTTCCAGTAAAATAAAACGTACATTCATTGTATTCACTTAATATTGCTTTGCTGTTTTCATATAACAAAGTTATTAAACGTTGTACATTTTGACTATTTGAAGAGAATCTTATTGGTTTGTATCTAGAAGTTAATATGTGCTCGCTTCTTTCTATACTTAAGTGGTCGTTTATTGTTTTATTCTTAAAAATTCTTTTTTTTCTATAGTTTATCCCTAAAAAAATATAAAGAATAAATCCAATTATTGGTAAAAATATTAATACTTGTATCCAAGCAATAGTTTTTATTGGATTTTCATTTTCTTTGATGACTAAAAAGATGATAGAAATTATTATTGATAAAAAAATCCAATTTAAAATTTTCTGTACATATAGTAGAAATAAACTCAAAATACTATTATTATAATTAAAATAGTATAGTAAAACAGCTGATAAAAGAATAATTAAAGAAAGAATCAACCATATAATTCGTTTCATCCTGAATCCTATATTTTAATGAGTGATAAGCATCCTTTTATCTTTTTTTTCACTTTTTGAGTTGAGAAACTGAACACTTGTTTTATTTGGAATGCAGACAATTGGATTAGTTGATGACCACCCCTGCTGAACACAAGTTTGATTTTTACAACTAGAGAATTTCATACGAGCTTTCCCTTTTTTAATTTCAACATGATTATGATGATCAATATTGATTACTTGATTATGATTTAAAGAATATGAGCCAAAGGGTTGATTATCAACGAATATTTTTATAATTCGATTATCTTCCTTTTTAATCAGTAATGAGGAAAATAAAACCAATGACAGTATCATAATTGAAACAATCAAGATTAAATCAGACCTGCTAAACAAATATTTTAAATCATATAAATGTTTATTCATTGAAAACACCATAAATTTCATGTCCACAATTTGAACATTGGGATCCATTTAACTTTGAATTAATTTCATAACTATTTCTTTCGATAACAATTTCTTTACATTGAGGACAAGCGGTATTCTTATATAAAAAATTCTGAAGATTGCCAATATAAACATAGTTTAAATAGTTACTTGCAATGGCATACAATTCTTCTAAAAGTTCTAAAGGCGTTGCTTTAATACTCATTTGAAAATTTGGGAAATAGCGATTGATATGAAGTGGGATATTTGGATTTAAATCCCTTATATATTGAAACATCATTTCTGCTTCTGATATTTGATCATTTTTACCAGGAATAATTAAATAACTTATTTCAACATGAGATCTGTTTGAAAGAAAATCAATAGTATCTATAACCGGGTTAAGTGATCCTCCACATATTTCTTTATAAAAGTCTCTATTAAATGCTTTCAAATCTATATTCCAGGCATCAATTACTTCTGAAAGATCCCTCAATGCATCCTTATTAACAAATCCATTGCTCACCATCACTAATTTTATATCGCTATTATGTATCTTTTGTGCAAAGTCTAAAATATACTCGATTGAAATAATAGGCTCTGAATATGTAAAGGCAACAGATGTTATTGATTCATTAACAACTTTATCGTATAATTGATCTATACTCAAAATCCTGGTTTGACATTCATACTGAGATATCTGATAATTTTGACAGAATTTACAACTAAGGTTACAAGAATTAGATCCTAAAGATAAAATATGACTACCTGGATAAAAATGATACAATGGTTTTTTTTCAATGGGATCAATTGCAATAGAAGTAATATTTGAATAAGTATCTGTATACAAACTACCATTATAATTAAATCTTTTTCGACATCGACCTCTTTCACCATTTCTTAAAATACAATAATGAGGGCATAAAAGACAACGCAAAATAGAATTATTCTCTATTGTTTTTTGATGTTGCACTTCCCAATATTTTGCAGACTTAAGCATTTTTAAAATACTCAAATAGATGATTTAAATGTAAATCTATACTATTTTGATTTTCTTGGATCACCTGAAGTGCATTCTTACCATAATTTTTTCTTACTTCAATAAAATTTGCTAAATTTATTATATCTTGATATAAGTTATCAGTAGAACTGATGACAATTCCGTTATTTTGCTTAAACTTATTTACGATGTCTAAACAAGAATGGTGGTATGGACCTATTATGACAGCCTTTTCATATATCGCTGCTTCTATCGGATTATGACCACCAAAATTATAAAAGCTCCCTCCTATAATTGAGACATCTGATATTGCATATACTTGAGGAAGAATACCCATTTCATCAATGATTGTAAATAAACGATCAGGATAATTTTCACTGAATAAACTATAATCTGATCGATGAAACAATGAGCAAACTTCATTCATTCGATATAAATGGCGTGGAACAACTATAATTTTTAATCTTGGAATGACAAACTTCAATCTCTTCCCTATCTCATAGATTAGTTTTTCCTCGCCAGGTCTTGTACTACCAAATGTAATAATAAAATCATTAAAATTAAACTTCCAGGCTTTTCTTAATTGTGATTCATCATACGCAGGTAAATGATTTGAAAATTTTAAATTATTTGAATTATAAACTTTCTTACACCCTAAATATGAAAATCTCTGAGCATCATTTTCTGACTGGGCATTGACTGATGAAATCTTCTTAAATATCGTCTTCCAAAATAATTTAAAGAATTTGTATTTTGGATATGAGCGATCTGATATTCTTCCATTCACAATAACAACTGGGATCTTTTTATCATTAGCGATTGTAAGCATGTTTGGCCAAATTTCAGTTTCAACAAGTATGATTAATTTTGGTTTAAATTCTTGAAACATCTTCTTCATTATTCGAGACGTATCAAATGGAAATGGATAAACGACAAGCTTTGAACTTAACTTTTTTGCTGTTTCTAATCCTGTTTTTGTCATACAAGTCATTAAAAAGCTATGTTTGGGGTATTTCTCTATCAATTTAATCAGCAAAGGTTTGACAGCATTGACTTCTCCAACAGAAGAAGCGTGAATCCAAATCGTATTATCTAAGTAGTAAGGTTTAATTTTTATTCTTAATTTAAAGTGGTTGTTTCTGAATATTAGAAAAAGGATTGGATAGAATATATAAAACAGAATTGTTAATAATAAATTGTAAAAAAACATAAAATATACTTACCTGCTATTTAAATTATTTGTTAATAAAATCATCATCAAATGGTTCTGCTCCAGAGGCAAACTCTTCATTTGAATTAAAAGAAACCATGGTCGTATTGCCTCCATAATCTTCAAACTCTACTTGTTCTGTACTTTGAAATTGATTGAGTATTGATGTGATTCGATCCACAGATTCATCTACTCTTTTCATATATCTTAAAACATTTTCTGTTTTGCTTTCATCCGACAATACCATATTAAGCATTTCAAGATTTGCTTTCATAATCATTAAAGGTTGGTTTATTTCATGATTTGCGGTCACTGCCATAGCTAGAGCTGTCGTTCTGCGTTCTAACTTTATAATTTCATCTTGAGCTGAAGCTAATTTTTTGTAGGATTCTTTTAATTCATTCTGCGTTCGTACTTCCTCATCAATATCAGCAATAATTAATACAATTGACTCTACTTGTCCAAAAGAATCATTTATTGCTGATCCAGAAACATCTGTCCAAAAATATTCGTTAGCTTTTTTTAATCTTATCTGAAATCGAAACTGGCTTATATCTTGCTCAATAATTGAATTTATTTTTTCTTGAAAAACTTTTTGATCTTTTATATCAATCAAATCCAGAAATCGACTTTGAAAATAGGGATAGTTTTCAGTATTTAACATTGCTTCAAAATTAAAATTATATGATAAAAAGCGACTTTCCAAATCAAGAGTAACAATACCTGCTATTGCATTATCAAATATTGCTCTTAGTTTTTCTTCCTGTAAACGTAATGTTTCTTGTGCTTTGATCAGTTTTAACTGGGTAGAATCACCAATATTTGTAATTTTCATCATTTTTCGTAAGCTTTTATAATAAGCTTTACTTAACTCATCGTATGATTCTTTTAATTGACAAATATCTAAATCTTCTAATAGTTTTTGACGACTTTCTAAATAAAAATCAAATTCATTTCTATAGAATTTCTGAAGCTGTTCATCACGCTCTGTTTTTTCTACATGATCAGAATCTATTATATTACTCATTCAAATATCTACCCCGTTATTTCAATAATTCATATTCATATTTAAAAGTCATGTCTTCAAGAAGTTCTTCTCCAGCTTCTTTTATTTCATCATCATCTTCGTGATAAACCCATTTCACAGTAACTTGTCCACCATCTAAAAAATAATCTTCTAATAGATCAAATATATCCATAAAACATTTTGAAGAACTCGAATTAATATAATTTAACTGAATTTCTATGGTTAGGGCTTTCCCAACTTCATTTATATATTGAGTAAACCAATTATTGATTGGCTCAAAAAATGAAATAGCATCTTCAGGATAGGAATTACCTCTCATAATACAATATCCTGTTTCAGCATTGAAATCTATATTCATTGTAAATTTGCTTTCTTCAATTACTAAATGATTCATTTAAAGCTCCTTTTCCAGCAATATATAAAAACTGATAAATGACTTATTGTTCTCAAGTGCTTTCACTCGAAGTTCAATATGTCTCGATGCTTTACGGGCAATATCAACAAGACCAACTCCAGCACCTTTTTCGCCATTATCACGTTTTTGTCTGAGCTTTTCTTTTCGATAATTTTTTAATTCTTCTTCATCCATAGTATTAATCTGGGCTAAATGTTCTTGTAGTACCTCAAGTTTATCATTTTCTATGATATTGCCTGATATTAATGTATAGTATGTCTTAAATTCATTGACCAATACAATTCCCGCTCCTATTTCTCGACCATCGACATTGAATTTCTCGGATGAGTAACGGTGTATATTTTGTGCTAACTCAACAAATATTGAAAACATCTTTTTTGTTGTCTTTTGGCGTGGATCATTTGATAAATTGTTGGTTAACATTTCTGCAAGTACAACAAGTATATCTTGAGTTAACAAGCCTTTAAACATTAGGATTGTTTTTTCTAATCCACCACTTGAATAGAGCGAAAACAAGTCTGAATCTGTCATAAAAAATTCATGTTCTTGTGTCTTTAAACTCACAATGACTCCTTATTACCATTAATTTTGATTCCAATCATAGTGATATCATCTCTTTGAGGTTCACTTTCCTGATAATCGCTTAATCTGTCCAGCAAAATTTTCTTTTGTATTTCCATCGTTTGTAAATAATTATCTGACAATATTTTCTTGATTCTCTTTGACCCAAATTTATGATTTTCTTTATTATTCTGATCTACAATTCCATCGGAAAACATGTATAAAGAGTTTATGCGAGTTAAGTCAATATGAATATCATCAAATATTCTCTTTTCTTCTTTCTGTTTCCCTCCAATGCATTTACGAGTTGGACGAATAACTTCTAATGGTATATCGCTATCATTCACAAACAAATATAAAGGTCGGTTAGCACCAGAATATATTAACTCTGTGAAACTCTTATTAAAACGACATAATGATATTTCCATTCCATCACGAGAACTATTTCTTTCATTGCTTTGGCTTAAAACACTTCTTACATTTTCATGCAAATGTGATAGTATTTCTGATGGGTGACTATCGGGTGACAAACTCAATGTTTCATTTAACAACATATCTCCAACGATAGACAGCAATGCACCTGGAACTCCATGACCCGTGCAATCAACCACTGCAAGATATATATAATTGTCGCTTTCATAAAACCAATAAAAATCTCCTGAAATGATATCTTTAGGTTTAAAAATCACAAAAATATCTTTAAACTTTGTTTTTAAAAATTCAATATTGGGAATTAATGCATTCTGAATCCTCTCAGCATAACGAATGCTACTTATTATCTGCTCGTTCTTCTCACGTAATTGTTTTGTTCGTAATGCTACAATTCTTTCAAGCTCTTCGTTTTTCTTTTTTAACAATGAAACTCGCCAAAGAATGATTAAATAAACAGATCCAGCAATAATAATGACCAATAATGTTCTAAACCACCATGTAGCCCAAAAAGGAGGTGTTATCACTATTTGTATTTCAGCTATTTCGCTACTATTACCTGCATGATCAATTGATCTAACCTTAAATATATATTTTCCCGGATTAAGATTTGTGTATCTGACTGCACGTTCTAATGTATAATCAGACCAATTCTTATCAAAATTCTCTAAATAATACTGATAAACGACTCGGTTTGGATTGCGAAAATCGATACCAACATACTTAAATGATATTGTATTATTATCATACTTCAAATAATGTTTTTCTTTACTGAGATCCAATAATACATTACTCTGAAATTCTGTAATGATCATTGAAGGCGCTTTTTTATCTAAAAATTGTTCGTTTGGATTGATTCTCACCAATCCAAATGAGGTGCTGAACCATAATATCCCATAATGATCTTTATATGCTCCTGTAGTCCTTACATCATTACCTATTAGACCGTCTTCCTTACTATATGACTGAACTTTCCCTTGTTTATCGATCTTGATGATTCCATTTATTGTGCCAATCCACAAATTTTGCTGATCATCTCGAACATATGCTTTACATAATTCAAAATTCTTTAATTCTTTCTGATATACTTTTTTGTAAGTTTTTGTTTGACGATTAAGTTCTACAATGCCTTCTCCATATGTGAAACACAATACTTTCTCAGCGTTGAGTATCTCTAAACCTATTATATTACTATTAAAGACCTTTGTATCAATCAGATAGTGTTCTTTTAAATTCCCTTGTTTATCATATACATATATACCTTTTGCTGCAGCAGCCATCCAAAGATATCCACTTTCATCTTCTGTAATTTGATAGATGGGGATATCTTCTGGTAATTTAAAAATTGTATAGTTATAATTGCTATCATACTTCACCAAATATGACTGGATCGGCACCCATATATTACCCAATTTATCTACAAAAATCTCTGACAAATAATTAGTATAGAAAGGAACTTCTTTAGGTCTTCGATTAATAAAACGTTTTCCATCATACATAACGAGTCCACTATTATATGTTCCAACCCATATATTATTCTTTTTATCTCTTGCTAATGCCCAAGTATCGTTATGAGGTAATCCAGAACTTGAATGATAATGAATATTTACTCCTTTATCCATAATACGAGTAACACCGTTATCTGTTGTCACCCATATTGATCCATCAGACCCCTCCACGGCATTAGTTGTTCCTGAGTGTGATAATCCATTTTTTGACGTATAATTTGTGATATTACCCATGACAACCATATCCACACCTGTACCATTAGATCCTAACCAAATATTGTTCTCTCTGTCAATATACATTGTCTGAATATTATTGTTGGATAATCCATTTGATGTAGTATAAATGTGACTCTGCTTTGTTTTCATATCATATTGAATCAAACCTTGATTACTACTTATCCACAACTGCTGATTCAATACATAATTATCTGTCATTTGTTTAAGATCAATTGATCCACTTTGAATTTCATGTTCAGTATAGTAACCTTTTTTTAATTTATAATTGTATGCATAGATTTTCCCTGAATCTGTAAGAAAAAAGTTATAACCAGCTTTGTCTTCGAGAAGAACGCTTCCTTCTTCTGTTTTTGAAATTAAATAAAAAATACTTGCTGATTTTAAAAATGGGATTAATTGCTTACTTTTATGTGAATAATGATAAAAAACATATTCACGGTTGATGGGGTTATCTATTCCGATCATGTATTCAGATTCTTTCTCATCAAATTGTAATGCAATACATGAAGTACTTGAATTGATAACTAATGAAAACTCCTGATTGAGATGAGTATAAGCTTTTTTTGTCACATCAATAAAATAATAATTATTGTTGGTTTTTAACGTGAAATGCTCTAAATCGGGAATTGAAATCAATGTATTTGTATTTAACGTTTCATTAGCAATAAATTCTAAACTGTAAAACTCTTTAAACTTCTTTTGAGATACACTATAGTAAAATATTTTTTTATTAGTACATACAAAAATATAAGTATCATCATTATCTTCATAATATGTAAGAGTGAGTGCTTCTCCTTGCAAATGCTTTTTAAAGTATTTTTGATCAAATGTAGTAAATTTTTGTCCTTCCAATATGCTAAAAAAATCAAAACCAATAAAGATATGTTCTTTCTTTAAGTTGATAATACTTTTTATGCTATTACTTGGTAAACCATTATTTAAGTTGTAATTTTTAAATTTGTATCCGTCAAACTGTGAGACTCCACCTTGAGTTTTTAACCATATAAAAGCATCATAATCCTGTTGAATTCTCGTCACCTGATTTTGAGCTAAACCATCTTGAGTGGAATAATTTCTTACGGGTAACAGCTGTGCAAGTAATAATGAAATGCTAGTTAAACAATAGATCAACCATATATATTTTTTCATATCCTACCACCTTATATGTCAATAAATGCATCAATGAAATTTATTGTCAAATACTTTTTCAAATAAATTTAGCATACCCCGAAATTTTCTAAAGCATATGACTCAATTGTAATCTGAATATCA
>CAZNKI010000048.1:0-28725 GCA_964573665.1 uncultured Candidatus Cloacimonadota bacterium
AAAAACGAGAGACACCAGAAGTAGGTTTTCCGCCAACCTAATAAGATTTCGTGGACGAGGACGTCCACGCTCCCAAGAAACAAGCTGGTAGCTTGCTTTACAGCCGTAACGCCATAACCTGATTGCAATTAAAGCAAGCGGGAAACTTGCTTGACGTTAAAACTAATCCTTGTACTTGATACAGAGTAGATTTAGCGCTCTGATCACTGATCGGATTTGCGGTTCAAGCTGATCAAATTCAAACTGACTGATGTTTTTCAGATCTGAGCTGATTTTTGCCAGAGATTTTTCCAAGCGCTCTATACGTTCCACTTTTCTGGCTTTTCTCTGTGCATGGACAGAATCTGCATCATCAGTTTTCTGATAGCGTTTTAATAGTGTTTCAAAGGCTTTTTGCTGATCCTTATCATTCTGAATACGTTCAATCTTGATTAATTCTCTCAAAGAAACTTTCTTTTTTCGGCTTTCATCTTTAATTGGATCAGGTAATGTTGCAATTTTTTCCAAAGCTCTGACAGTATCATGAGATTTGCCCAAAATATGAGCTATTTCATCATAATCATAAGATTTTTCTCTCTTTAGACGAACAATAGCATCTGCACGTTCTATCGCCGAGAGGTCTTCACGTTGAACATTTTCAATCAAGGACAATTCCTCAATTTTCCCCTGGTCTTTAATGATAAAAACAGGCACTTCCTGATAATTTAAAGCTTTCAGTGCTTTAAGCCTTCGCTCTCCAGCAATCAGTATCGCATTTTTATTTTGCGTTCGATCATAATAAACAACGAGAGGTTGAAGAAGTCCATAATCACGAATGGAAGTGATCAGATGATTCAAAGCTTCCTGATCAAAATATTGGCGGGGTTGATCTTCATTGACCAAGATATGATCAATGGGAATCAAGGTAGGCGCAATACTGCTCACAGCAGAATCAACCGCTTCATCAAAGATACTGATATCATTACTTACTTTAGGGACAATCTTCTTTTTATCAATCATTTTATCAAGTTTACTGCTCATTTTCTTTTCCTTTTAATCGCTTTAAAAACTCACGTACAAAGGCTTTAAAGTCATCTGCAATCTTTGTGGATGGAGCATATTCGATAATTGACTGATTAAACAAATGACTCTCTTCAAACTTAACTCCTTTTGGAATTTTTGATTTAAACACAAGATCCTCATAGCTTTCACGAATAGATTTTTCTAGTTTTTCTGCCAAAGAAGTACTTCGACCATCAACCATGTTGAGAATAATACCCAACACATCAAGTTTGGAATTCACTCTTTTCTTAATATTTGAAATAGTTGTAAACAGATCATTTAAACCATAAATATCAAATGGGGAAAGTTTTACAGGGATGAGAATATAATCTGATGCATTAAAGGCAGCTGTCATCAATTGTCCAAAAGAAGGCAGACAGTCTATCAGGATAAAATGATAGTTATCCTTAATCTTTTCAAGACTTTCCTTTAATCTGTATATCACTTCGATATCTTTTTGAACAACGGTTGAGACTCTGATATCTGAGCCAATCAAATCGAGATTTGGGGCAACATTTTGAGGTTGAATCAGATAATCATCATGCTTGTAAATATCAAGAATATTAGCTGTTACATCTTCGGGATTATCAAAAAAAACACTGGTGAGATTGGACTGGGGATCATTATCAATGATCAGCACCTTATGCCCTTTATTTGCCAGTTCTTTGGATAAATTAAATGTGATCGAACTCTTCCCTACTCCGCCCTTTTGGTTGGAAATTGATATTACATACGTTTTTTTCATCATCTCATCCTCTATCTTAGTTAAAATTAATCTTCGTAAAGAGGATTCTTTCGTCAAGTAATTTTTATTTTTATTACTCTTTTGAACGCGTTCAAATTGTTATCGCATTATTTTTAAGTATCTTATATTTTCATGCTTGATCAAGAGTCAGACAATATTTATGAGCAACTCAATTCCCCTCTATGGAGGGGTGGCAGCTTTAGCTGACGGGGTGGTCATGTGAAAAAGTAGCAAAATCCACCTGATAACGAATCTTCTTCAAGGCTTTGTAGGGTTTTGCGAAACGAAGTGCCGTAAATACGCAAACACTTCTCTCATAATTTTATCCCTCGTTCTTTTTCTGTGTTTTCCGTGTCTTCTGTGGTTAATTAATCTTTTTATTATCAGATATCTCATTCAAATAAACGATCAGCTAATCACGTTTGTAGGGCTTTGCGAAACGAAGTGCCGTAAGGCCGAATAAATAATCATGAGTATCGAAAAACGAGATACACCAGGAGTAGCTTTTACTCCTACCCAATAACATTCAGTGGACGAGGATGTCCACGCTCCAATAATTAGCAAGTGGACAGCTTGCTTTACAATATTCATCCATCATCCATAATTTTTTAATTTTTTCTTAGCTTACACCCCTGATGTTTCACATGCCACATGTTTTTATCGTTCGCTTTTTCATATTGTTACACGAATACTCTTCATTTTTTGTTATTCACTTAACTCACATTTTTACAAAAAAAACGTGCAGGGAAATAAATCCCTACACGTCAGAAAGATGGACTTTTTTATCTATGAAAGGCTGAGGAGGCCATATCTTTTCATAGTAAAAAGCCCGGAGATGCTTAATGCAATATGAGAATTTTCTTTGTTAATTGAATTGATGGTGTCTGGCATCGAACAAAATAGACCCCACTTGGCAGTAATTTTCCCTGATCTGAGCTTTGATCCCATTCAAGCGTATGCAAACCCTTCGAAAAGATTTGTCGTTCGATATTTTTCACTTTTCGGCCTTTGATGTCATAAACCGCAAGTTGAACTTCTTCCATCTGATTTAACTCAAATTGAATATGCGCTTTTGCATGAGAACGGTTCGCTGAAAGAGTCAATGGATTTGGATAAACTGATAAATTACTTAAAGCAACAGGTAAAACCTCTGAACTCAGATTTTCGATGTTTGTGATTCGCACTTGATCAACTGAAACTGCGCAGTAAGAAAAACCGCTGCAGACAAATTTCAACTGAATATTCTGCCCCTGATAAGCATTTAAATCAATCTGAATTGGATGCCATTGCCAGTCATTGCCAATAGCTACCGATTGCCAGAGATTTTGCCAACTTGTGCCATTGGTATTTGAAATCTGAATACGTACGTTGGGGTATTGAAGGTAATTATCTGAATAGGCAATGTATGCTGTCATTTGAATGTCTCCTGACGATGGAATTGCAATCACAGGTGATATCATCGATTCATTGATCGTATCATAGGCAATCGGACAAGTCATTGAACTTGCATTTTGCGGATCAAAATCAGAAAAAGACTGCATAGAATTATTGATCTTCTGCCAGGTAAATGCTTCATTTTGAGAATTGATCTGCCATAAAGATAAATCATCAGAATCAAAATCTTCTTCAAAAACTATCTCTCCACGGACAATTTCAAATTGAACTTGTTTTACACTTATTTCATTGTTCGCTGAATAGGCAATAACACTTAGTGTATGAAAACGATTTGGAAAGTCTGTCACTGAATAATAATAAGTTCCAGGACTACTCGTTGTATTGATCTGAATATCATCTATATAAACGAAATAGGTGTTATCTGAAGCATTTTCATTGCTGATCTGATATTGAAGTAAAGTATTGTTCATTGGTTGTGAATTTAAAACCTGAATATTGAAATTAGGGCAGTTCTCGTAATCCTGATTGATATCAACGACAATAGATCCAAATATATTTAAGTTATAAGGCATTCCTGTCAGAGGAAATGCGTACCAGCCATTGGAAGATCCACCCCACCCAAAATTAAAATGATATTCTTCGTTGGTATTGTAACCATCGACAACGATCTGATGTCCAGATCCGTCAGGAGATAAGAGACTTATCTGAGCAGGTAAAGCATTTTTCATATTTTGCGCAATCCGTTCATAGACATACAAATCTGTTTCACGGAGCATCTGAGAAGTATTAAATCCAAAGCGTTTGAATCCATTAATCACCTGACAGTCAAAGAAAGAGCCTGATACTGAACTTGAGTAAGCTTGTTTGATCGCAATACCGCAAGCGAAAACCAAAGCAGCCTTTTGATTGTTATTCAGATTTTCATCTCCCTGATAAAGGTTTCCTATTTCATTTAAATAATTATTAATTTCACTGAATTGAGGAAAATCAAGTTGTTCGTATGCATCATCGATAAAAAAACTATTTGTCGCAGAGAAAAACGCATGATAACGATCGTTTTCATTGAGTTGTGTGCCATTTAATGTTCTATGAAAGTTAACAATCTGACCCATTGCAATTGACGGACATCCAGCATAAGATCGAGAATTCGTTTCTGGATCTTTGGGGCAGAAATTATTATAAGGCGCTGTCTGAGTCCAGTTCGTTTTCAGCCATCCGCCAGTGGTCGTTGATCCCTCTGGTGGCCATTGATCAAAACGATTTTTTGTATATGATTGTTGCCATTGGGCTTGATGCTTAGCTTTTTGTGATGCGCTTTGATATTGGATCATTTGGCTCAGATAGTTTGATACAAAGCCATTCACTTTATCCAGTTCATTGGCATCCGAACTAAAATTATTATCAAAAGAATAGGCAATCATCGGTAGAAGATCGGTATCAGAAGACAGGAGAATAAAGCCTTGAGGATTGAGGGGAATCAGATAATATTGATCTTTTTTTTGTATCATCTCAGAATTGATATCTGCACCACGATGACTATTCTGATCAATAAATGATTGAGCATATTGATTTGCCTGTTCTAAAGATACAGGAAGTGCGTTTAAAAAACATAAACTCAACAAGATAATGATTAATAAATAATATTTCATGTTTCCTCCAAATCACTTCTTTGAGAAAAAGGTCTTCATGATTTTATTACCAATCACACCTTCATAATCAAAGAGTGGAACATAGTTTTTATGGATTATTTTGATTTGTTCACAGTTCGTATTTTGCTTTTCATAGACCTGATTAAGAATCTCGATGAGCATATATTCATTGACCATTCCGTTAAACACGCTGAAACAGATCAGAGGATCTGTCGTCCAGATCGCATGGATCAAATCATCGCTCTCACTGTTAAAACAAGCCACTAATACTTCATCAGAATCTTTACAAATAGTAAGCCACTGGCCAATCCAGGCTTCAAGATGAAGATCTCCGCTATAAGAATAAAGGGTATGCTGACAGATTTGAGGTGTATTGTGATAGAGTTTCAAACGAATATCACTGTTATGAGCGCTTTCCTTTTGAACAATCGAGTCTTTTAGTGCTTCATAAGGCAAAGGAAAACTATCAATCATCAACACATCTTTGGCAGATAAAATGATGCTTTTCGCACGCTCCAAGACCTGATGTTTATCTGTAAGATTATATGAACCAAAATTTCGCTCAGGAATCGATAACTGCTTGATTTCATTGACGATTTTTTTTCTTTTATGTTTAAACTCATTTTCAAGACGATCCATGTATTCACTGATATCAATAGGAGAATATGACTTATTGCCATCAGATTCAGAACAAACCACCAAACCTTTATTTTCCAGTTGACTCAAAGCTTTGTAAGTATTGGCAACGGGTTTTGATATAGCGCCTGCTATTTTGTAACCTGTCATACCAGGCTTTTGTAAAAGCGCGACATAGATATCTGTTTCCAGATTATTCATCCCAATATCTTTGAGTAGATCTTTGATTTGATCAAGGGTCTTCATGGATCCTCCTTTTTATTAGTAGTCATTTACTACTACCAGCAAAAAGAAGTCAAGCAATTTTTTTTATTATTTTAACAAATCGTTCACCATTTCTTTAAAAACCCCTTATTTCTCGGCATTTCTCCCTCTCCTCTCTTACCCGACTCTTACTCCTATCCTGTAGAAAATTAAAATCGGACCAGTAAAGTTTTGTTTGCAAACCTCTTTCTGATAAGTGACAAATTAATTTTTTATTGACAAAAACATTCTTCAAAATATGCTTGAATTTATTGGGCATCCATAGCTCAGTTGGTAGAGCAACTGACTCTTAATCAGTGGGTCGTAGGTTCGAATCCTACTGGGTGTACCATTTTCTAATGTACTTTTAAAAAGCTATCAGTTTTTATCTATAAAGTTTTCCCATTTGTGGTTTGGGGTGTCAATATAATGTGACAGGTATTGTTGCAAATTGTGACAAAATGACTGCACAACGGGAATATCGGTATCAATTTGGAAATTTACTACACTCTCAATAATCCATTATCTGTCTGTATATAAAACTGTTAGCTAAATAATCAAGTGAGAAACCGGTTGGGAAACCGCCTTTAATGTGCAGATTAATTGTCACTTTTTCCGTAAAACGGTATAAATTGCAATTTATCTTTTCAAAATGGAATACCGATCTAACTGTTTATATGTTGATGATTTATACAGGCTGATAAATCGGTATTCCATTTATAGTTTGGGATGTCATATTACAAACACATACCCGAACTATATTATCTGAAAATTGCATTTAGAAACGTAATGAGTCCGAAGTCATTAAAGTCGCTTTTCCGCCATTATAGTTATAAAGTTTAACCGAAGTCTGAGAAGTCGCATCATCACTTTGTGGGGTAATTACTACAAATTCCATATTTGTAGAAGCTAATGAATTATGATCAATCCAAGTACCTGTGTTAGCATAAATCGCTTTTTGACCAGTATGATTTAAAGAAGCTTCTATTTTAGCAACATGAGTATGTCCAAAAACTACAAGTCTCACATCTGAATTAGGATTTAGAAAATACTGATCCTTAGAACGGTCACTAAGCTCACTTTCTTTCGCTGTATTCTCTATTGCTTCAGCAGTAGGAACAGGGACTTGAACTCGATTATGTATTTGTCTTTGATACCAGTTATCTTGAATACCTTTAAATAAATTTACATCAATTTCTCCACCTGGTGTAGTTTGAAAAGGTACTAAATCATTAACACTATAAGTTTCGGTAAAGCCATCAAAATTAGTAACAATAATATCTTCATCAAATTTATTATTGATCTTAAGATAGCCAATAGCCCATTCCCATAATCTTCTGTATTTATACAAAAGAGTTTGGCTTTCATTAGCTGATGGATTTGGAGTAATAGCTGATAAAGTATCTCCAGCTACAGTTGGAGAACCCTGTGCTACATGAAGAGCTCCAATCCTAGTAAAAAAGTATCCCGGAGGTGTTATTGTTCCTGGAGCTATATCTTGATTTGAGAAAGGATCGGGTGAACAAAAGAAGTTGTAACGATGTCCATGCTCAATTGCAATTTTAGGATATCCAATTGGAGAATAAATTCCTAGTCCAAGTTCTTGATCACGTGCTTGATTTATTCCTGGTAATATCAGACTGATATTTGCTTCAGTAACTGTTAAGTCGTGATTTCCTGGCACATAAGTTACTAAAATCTTATTTTCATTAATTATGGATTTAAGTGCATTAATCACACCTTCATTGGCTTGTGCAATGCGTTGTACAAAATCCGATTGATCTCCATTCCCATAAGTATTTATCGGAGCAGGTATAAACCATTCATCAAGTAAATCTCCGGCAATAACTAACTCTTTAACATTTGGGGATTCTTTAAGTCTTAATAAAAAATTCTTTAAATATTGAAGGTTATGATTACATTCAGCATAAGATAAATCCTGACCAAGATGTATATCACTTATTACAACTATCATATTCCTTACAGATCCACCATTTGTAAAAGGATCAACACCTTCATAATCATCATCAGATGAATCATTACATGAGATTAATACACTTAACATAATTACAAGCAATAATATAATAAGTGATCGCTTAAAAACTTTCATTCTTTACTCCTCTACTAGATTTATACTAACGTAAATTACTTTGTTTGACAAAAAACCTTAATCTTTAAGGCATATTCATCACGTCTATTCTGAAAGAAAGAAGAACATATTTGTTCATCCATCTTTCGTTTTCTACTAAAACCTTTGTGTTATACGATATTTAACATGTCAAGTGATATTTCTCAAAAAGTTAGGATACCTTGAAATTGTCTAAGTTATATGACACCAAAGTTATTTGCCTCGGATCTTCCTTTTTAAAGCTATCTTTTCTCCTCTTTCTTTTTCTTATCAAGTAGAAAACAATCTCAAAACTTTTGATAATCTATAAAATGGAAACCATAAAGAAAGATTATAAATTGCATTTTATCTTTTCTAAGTGGAATACCGCATTGCCCTTTGCTGATTAGGATATTACATTCCGTTTTAGAATCGTTTTAACCGTGGACGAGGACATCCTCTCTCCCAGTTCCCCAAAAATATCAAAGCTTGAAATTTCTATTGACAAACTTAATCCTAAATCATTAAGTATTTTCTGAGTTAGTGATATTATAAGGAGTATTTTTATGACTCAATCTGCAGATTTATTGGTAAAACCACGTTATTTTAAAGCAGTATTTCCGGGTAAGTATATTCAAGGAGAGAATGCACTTGCGGAATTACCCTCATTGATAAATTTATTGGGGCATCATGGGCTTATTATCGCATCTCCTTCTGTAATAAGCAAAATATTGCCACAATATGGAATTGTTGAGTCAGCGTCTCATCTTTCTATAGACAGATTTAATGGAGAGTGCAGTGAGACAGAAATCGAACGAATAATGACAATGATCAAACAAATCAAGGCTGATGTCATCATCGGGATTGGCGGAGGAAAGACCATTGATACTTCAAAAATCGCTGCCGATCGAATGAATTTGCCAATGATTATAGTGCCTACTATAGCTTCTACAGACGCTCCATGTAGCGGTTGTGCTGTAATTTATACTGATCAAGGTGTCTTTGAGTCTGTTCATTACATGAAAATGAATCCGCAAATAGTGTTGGTTGATACAAAAGTGATAACAAATGCTCCCAGCCGATTTCTTGTTTCAGGAATGGGTGATGCTTTGGCAACATGGTTTGAAGCAAAATCCTGTGATCGTTCACAATCACTAAATGAATGTGGAGGATATAGCACAATGACAGGGATAAATTTGGCAAAATTATGTTATGATACTTTGCTTAAATATGGATTATTAGCTAAGATTGCCTGTGAAAACCATATTGTGACACCTGCTCTAAATCATATTATTGAAGCCAATATTTTATTAAGCGGAATTGGGTTTGAGAGTTCAGGATTAGCAACGGCACATTCAGTTCATAATGGGCTTAGCTGTTTAGAGGAGACACATTCCTATTATCATGGGGAAAAGGTATCTTTTGGAGTGCTTACCGGACTTCATTTTACAGATTCTTCTTTAGCAGAAATTGAGCAAGTATATACCTTTTGTGAGACAGTCGGATTGCCAACCACATTTGCAGAAATTGGCATTAAAAAATATACCAGAGAAATGTTAATGAATGTAGCTATAAAGGCTTGCGCTCCAACTGAAGGCATTCATCATGAGGCATTCTGTGTAAGTCCAGAAAAAATCGTTGATGCGATGATAGCCGCTGATAGTTTTGGACGATACAGAAAAAATCTATAGAAAGCCGAATAAGAGCAAATTGATTGAATGATGAGTATCAAAAGCAATATAAGGAGTAATGATCATGAAATTTAACAATGTAAGGTTATTAGTAAAGGATTATAGAAAATGTTTCAACTTTTATACTGAAAAACTCGGTTTTGAAGCAACATTTGACGTGGGAGATTGTTACGCATCTTTCAAAGTAGCTGAAGGTACTGAAGGATTGGCAATTTTCACATCAGACTATTTTGCCCCAATTATCGGTAATGCAGACAAAACTCAGCCGACTGGTTATAGAGAAAAATCAGTAGTATGTTTTGAAGTGGATAATGTTGATAAAATCTATAAAGAGCTTTTGGCAAAAAATGTCACTTTTGTTAATGAACCCATCGATATGCCTGATTGGGGAATGCGTGTAGTTCATTTACGCGATCCAGAAGACAATCTGATTGAATTTTATACTCCATTAAAAATGGAATAAACTAATAATTTATACCTGTTTTTTGTAGGCGAGGACGCCTGCGCTCCCAATAATTGAAATATAAAGTCTTCCTATATGATCAAAAAGGGCAGGCGTAAAACCTGCCCCTACGAAAAATGTTCAAGCAAGGATGCTTAAACTACGAAAACAGCATGCATGTAACTTACAGTGCATTAAATATCAAATATTGATACTTCATCTCACAAGAAGAAGTAAAATCTATCTTTTTACTATGAATCAAATAGCCAGATAGAACGCAGGTAAGGGGTACGTTGAGGGCAAGTAGAGCATAAAAAAAAAAGAACGTGATTTTTTGCCAAAGAATACAACTGAGAGATATTTGATATCAAGTATTTTAGCAGTTTGTAAAATTGAGTAATTATTCCATTCTCATTTGAGATATCGTTTTTATAAAAATATTTCATGTAACTAAATATTCAAAGTAAAGTTTATGATGTTATGAAATAAGGAGATTATATGAAAATAATTCTAATGTGTGCTTTACTTTGTTTGCTCAGCGCTTGTGTCACAGTCTATATCCCTAATAGCGTGAACACCCCTCTCTTAAAAGAAAAAAAGGAGTATCGGGTTGGGATAAATACGGGATCTACCAGTTTTGATATTCAAACTGCTTATTCACCACTGGATCATGTGTCATTGATGTCAAATCTGAGTAGAGTCTCAAGAGATGCAAAATCAGAAAAGCTGAATATGTTTTTAGGCGAATTTGCTTTAGGATCTTATCAGAGCATAAATGACCGGCTGATCTTTGAAGAGTACATTGGATATGGAAACGGTTCTGTAAACAACTTTGAAAAAGACACAAACAACGATGACCTCTTAAACCTCAATGATCACGTTAAAGGTAAGTATCACAAAACATTTGTTCAGTTCAATTGCGGATATCTTTTGAAAAATGCAGAGATTAGTATTGCCAACCGCATTTCTTATGTTGATTTCTATGATTTATCACGACCAGAAAGCCATACAAATGACAAAAATAATAGCCTCTTTCATGATGTTGCAGGTACAATTAAAGTAGGATCTGAACACTTTAAAGTTACAGGTCAACTCGGCTTATGTAGTGCACTCAATGAAAATGTCGGGAATTATGAGCGCTTAATATTCTCTATGGGAATACAATATTCAGGGATATTTAGATAAATATATTTCATATAATATCTTAAAAACTATTATTAAACCATAGAGTAAACTTATTCCAATAAATTAGCCTAATAGTCAAAATCCTAAACTCTTACATAAGCTTTATAACTTTACTTCATCTTCAGGAATTTACCATAATAAGTTTTTGATTCTGTTTTGAGCTTGTAAAAATAAACTCCAGACGATAATTGAGTATCATTGATACTTTTACTATTCCATACTATTTTGTCAGTCTGATGAGCACTTGTTTTGTTGATTAATTGACCTTTGATATTATATATAGAAAGTTCTGCTATTTCAGCCTTGCTATTCATTTTAAACTGAAAGAGATCACCTTTATTAGGATTAGGGTAAACGCTAACAAAGTCTTTTTGAACACTAATCACATCATCTGTTGATACCGTATAATTAAAATTGTAAAGATTAAGAGACGATGCAGTTTTATTGATAATTCTGTTGTGATCTGGATAAAAATACCACTGCCCATATTTAAAATCAACATAACTGCCAATCGGTTCAAGCAAACCATCTCCTATATATTTAAAACTGATATTTTCATTGTCGGATAAAGCAATAGTCAAAATTTCATTTTTAATATAAGGCCAATAATTTGGCATAGTGCAAGTTCTGTAAAATTCTCCCTCAATATTGTAATAATATATTGCTGTTTGCCCAATGTATGGACGTATGAGTAAATAATTCTCATTGATTATTTCTATGTTTGCATTATCTGTTGAACTCATATTTGGAATAGTATATGATACGATAATTTCTGACGGATTATTCAGATCCCTGAACTCAAGTTGATTGGCATTGCAGATGAGAAAAAAATTTTCATTCTGATAGCCTTTCTGAATGTATCCTGTCAACGACATCAAAAACTCCAGATTATCTGCTTGTATCTGATAGATATAAGTAACATTATAGGAATAAACAAATAATTTATCATTAATTATATCTATCCCATTAGTTGATAAGGAATTGTGAGAGCTGATTAATTGATAGGGATAAACAGAAGTATCATAGTATTCTAGAGTATTTATTCCATCATATTCACAGTTTAAAATCAGCTTTTGGTCTTTGATTATAAAATTAAATCTATTTACTTCATTCTCCCTAAACAAATATTGAGCGGTTGGGTTATCTTCCATCAAATTATAAAATAAAAAAATTGAGCTATTACGATCATATACTCCACAGTATTCATTTGACAGAACAACATCTTCACGCCCAAATCCGTACTTTTCAACAAGTTGAACACCGTTATCAATTCGATATATATGCAAATTTTGATAGGTATTTAGATAAAG
Organism: uncultured Candidatus Cloacimonadota bacterium; assembly: GCA_964573665.1. Taxonomy (GTDB): domain Bacteria; phylum Cloacimonadota; class Cloacimonadia; order Cloacimonadales; family WRIO01; genus JAGOCT01. Next base: position 12,445 of record CAZNKI010000048.1, read on the forward strand.
AAATGGATAAATTAAATGATATGAATTCTTTTCGAAAGTTGTATTAGGAATTGTTGACTCATATATAACAGAACTCATACTTGAATCTGATAAATCAAAAACCTTAAAATTTCCGTTTTGTTGAAAAAGATAAAAATAATTGTCATAAATAAACATGTCTGTATAAGGGTTAAATGTATATCCATAAGAACCGCTAAATAAAGTTATAGGATTAAAAATATCAGAAATATTTATCGCTTTATAATATCCGTAACCCATCACAAATAAAGTATCTCCTTGAGTTTTTACTCTATAGAAACGATTACAATCAGCATCATTTGCAAATTCATATTCAGTGATAAGTGCTCCAAATTCATTATTACTGCAATCATTAAGATTATAAAAACCTAATTTATAAACAGTCTGATCCTGATTTATATAAGGGTTGATCTTAATTAATACAGAATCTTTCACGGTAAAAAGAATATCCATACCATAAATATCTGGTTCAAAACTACGGGTAATTGTATTGAACTTTTTCGTTAAACATAATCCTTCTTCACTAAACAGCAAATAATCATTATAAGAAGTAATATTTATATTATTACCATTTGGTGCCATTGGTGATTCAATTGTTGCTTCTAAAATCATAGGGCTTTCCACTATATTAAAAATATACATCTGAGGAACTCCTCTTTTCCGATCAAAGGCATATAACTTCCCATCTTTTATGTAAAGGCCTTGTGGAGTAGAGCTCATTTTCTCATAATAATTGATCAGAGCCAATTGATGATTGGGTAGAATCTGATATTCATCAATTGAAGCATAATTTTCCACATATAATCTGTCTTCATACCTACAAATCGCCCCTTGATGATTATCAAAATGAGCAATGGTTTTGTCGTAAGTGATATTACTGATTTGATCAATATGACTTGCGTAACAATAATAGCTACTTAATAAAAATACAATGTAAATAATAATATTTTTCATAATTTCTCCCTTTGACCCAAATCTATTAAAGTTTTATTAATCAGTCAAGAAATTTTTTATTATAGTACGAAATATTGAGAAATTGAATTAGTTATGGAGCCGGATCGGCTCGAGCCGAAAATTCCCAAAAAAATAAAGGGCTCAATACGATTACAAAAAGAATAAACCGCTAAGCTACTATAAAACCCTTCATCAAGCATCTTTTTTGTTACATCAATATTCGTGATAATCGACACATTTATAGTTTGTAGTATCTGTCTCGAATCTTTTTTAACTGCCCCGATTTTTCCAATTGAAGATAAGCGTTTTGAAGTTTTTGATATTTCCTTTTATCTAATTTCTTTGAGATGCCAAAATACACAGGCTCAGAAGAGATTTTAAACTTATGAATTGCAAAGTCTTTATATTCAGCATTTTTTCTGATTTGATCAGTAGCTGTTAATACTTCATCAAAAAAACCTAACAAACGATTGTAAGATAACTTTCGATAATTCGTTTCAGATGAAGGAACACTTTCAAAATTTCGGGAAAATTCCTCTTCTTTCATTTTAATGTTAAAATCTTCAGAATAAAATGCATCACGTTGAATTCCAATCTTTTGTTTTCTTTCATTTGCGATATTTGCAAGATCATCCAAATCTTTAATTTTCAGATTTTTATCCTGTTTTTTTAATACTAATATCATTTGAGAATGTCTTTCTGGTCCAATCCAATTGAGAAAAATTGATCTCTCCTCAGTTTTGCTGAGATTCATCATCATATCAATATTCCCTTCCTGAATATCTTTAAGAGCTCTGGACCAGGGTAATTCTATATATTCAGGTGTAAAACCAGCTTGTATAATAATCGCTTCAGCGAGTTCAATATCAATACCTCTCCATTTCTCAGAGCTGTCTTTAAAATACTGAGGAGGATAATGATTCACCCTTACTCTGATTGTATCTGCGAGTAAAATTATGTTAAACAAAATCATAGTAATAAGCATTACAGAACATTTTTTCATAACATCATCCACACTTTCAATTTTAAAGATAAAAGTTTTTTTTTAGATGTCAATAAAAAACTAAAGCCTTGATGAAAAATTCTCTTGACGATCTCTTCAAACTGACTCAAACTCATAAAAGTCTGGAGGTAAGATGACTGATCGGATTAATGAGTTAAAAACCTCTTTTATAAAAGAGAGTAATCCTGAAAAGAAGGCTACCATTGCAAAGACTTTAGCCGATGATCTCTGGCATATTGGTCAGTTTGACGATTCCCGATATTTTGCTGAACAGGCAATTCAAATTGCTGAAACACATAATTTTCCTGAAATTACCTATTTATCCTATACGACGATTGGAATCACTTATAGTATTCAAGGGAATCAAACCAACGCTCGAGATTATTTTGAAAAAGCCCTAAATATCGCAAAATCAGCACAAATATCAGGAGCTGTTTTAAAATGTCTTATCAATTTAGGTATCTGTGAACACAGTTCCGGCAATCATGAAAAAGCATTAGACTACTATTATGAATCACTCAAACTGCCAGATATTGAAAATGACATTGCCACAAAATCAAAATTGTACAATAATATTGGCATTATTCTAACTGATTTAAAAGAATACAATGATGCTCTATACTATCTTAAAATTGCCTTAAAGCTTCAAATCAACATAAATGATTTAACAGATATTGGCAATTGTATGATCAATATTGGCAATATTTATCAGTTCAAAAATGACCTTGCACTTGCAACAGGTTATTATAAACGGGCGATTCGTATTTATGAAAGTCAGAATCATGTAAATCTATTATTCATCTATTACAATATGGCTTCCATACTTGAGAGAAAAAATCAGTATCAGCAAGCGATTGAGTACTATCTTAAAGTAATTGAAATCTGTAAAGCACAGGATAACAATAGTTCACTTTTTCAAGCTTATCAATCGGTTTTTATGGCATATATTCATATTCAGGATAAAAGCAATGCTCAAAAGTATTATCAACTTTGCAACAACTTAATTGCTGAGATCTCCGACAAAAACTTATTAATTAACTATTACATCAATTCTGCTAATTTTTTAAAAAATATGGAAGATTACAAAAATGCCACAGAAGCGCTCAGTAAATACATTGAGTTAAAAAACGAAATCTCTGACAGTGACTTCAAAGATCGTATTGCAGAACTAAGAACAAAATTCGACTATGAGCATAAAAAACAGGAAGCTGAGTCATATCGTCAAAGATCAATTCAGTTATCTCAGTACAATCAGCAAATTGATCAACAAAAAGAAGAACTGATATATCTTAACAAGTCAAAAGATTCTATTTTAAACATCGTTTCACATGATCTTAAAAATTCCATTGGTTCTATAAGCTCATTAATGGAAATCATCTCAGTGAAAAAGAAAGACCATCATCTGGATAAATACTACGAAATGATCAGTGAATCTGCAAACAAAGCCCTTGATCTCGTCAAAGATATTTTAGATGTTTCACGATTTGAAATGCAGGACTACAAACTCTCACTTGAACCTCATAATATCTACGATCTAATTGAATCCTACCGTGAAAACATGCAATCTTATGCTGACTTGAAAGACATTCATATCAAATTCCACCATCAATTTCATGATTATCCCGCATTTCTTAACGAAAGAAAATTCTGGCAAATTATCTACAACCTTGTGACCAATGCCATCAAATTCACCCATCGAAACGGCGAAATAAATATCAGCACTGACAAAATCATACAGAATGATATATCCTGGGCGAAAATATGCATTATGGACAACGGAATTGGCATAAGCCAAAACACTATACCTTTTCTCTTCGATAAGTTCTCTATTGCCAGCAGAAAAGGCACAGAAGGCGAATCTACTACTGGGCTCGGTCTATCCATTGTTAAAAAACTCACTGAACTTCAAAATGGGAAGATAAAAGTGTCCTCTGAAATCGGAAAAGGAACTGAGTTTACTCTGCTGTTCCCTCTTATACAGGGGTAAGGAATTCTTAAAGTTTAAATACTACTTTAGTTCTTTCTCAATTTTCTGATATAATCTTGTTGGTGATTGTACATTCATTTGATGAAAGATTTTTTGTGAAAGATCCTTTGTTAATGGTAATGTTCTTAAGTTGTTCTCTCTGAATATCGTAAAAATAATGCTTGCATACTTCTCACAAGCAATACAGTTTTGTGGGATTTCAAAAATTTTTCTCATGTTCTGATAAATATCAGAAATGGAATCATCTTTAATATTTCCAAATGATACATTCAAAAATTCACAAGGTTGAACATCACCTTTTGCATTAATATATAATCTGTCTGTACCCCCTGCTGTACAACCAAACATTTCTGGATCTTCTTCGATAATCTGAGCAGAAATCGCTGGATAATCAACAAATTCTTTATTAAGATTGTATTGATTTACTTTTTTTTTGATTAAAGCAAAATCATCTGTTGTATATTTTTCTACGCCACTTTCCAGCCAGGCACCAGAAGGTTTCGGTTTTATTATCTGTACAAGAATAGCTTTAAATTCTTTCGCCTTCTGCATCAGCTTCTCAAAATTACCATTTTTAAAATCTACCAAAGGAATACACGAATTAAAAGCAACGGCAATGCCCTCCTCATGACAAAGATTTATGGCGTTTTCCATCGTCTGCCACGCCTCATTACTCCCCATAAAATCATTCAAAGTTTGCTGATCATAAGAGTGTAACGAAAACATTATTGCCGTAAGATTTTTCTTTTTTAATTCTCTAAGGCGCGCTTTATTGATTCCATATCCAGTAGAGTTTATCCATATTTCAGATCGGTCATCTATATGAGAACACAATGCAAGTAGGCGTTCAAATGTCATAAATGGTTCTCCTCCTTCAATGTTAAAAAAAGCAATCCCATTATCCTGCAGATATTCAACTGCTGAAATGAGTGTATCTAAATCCACATCTTTACCAATATCAAATCTCTGGTAACAATGTGCACAGTGATAGATACAAGCCGAAGTCACAGAAACCAAAGCAACGGTACATGGAAGTTTTTCATGGAATACAGAAAACTTCTTGCAAGCTGTAAAAAAAGCTCTGGAAGGATAACCAGGGATATACATATCAAAGCGGATATTATCACCGATTTGGACAAACTTATTATGTGTAAGTTTCCCAATGAAGTAGTTTAATCTTCGAAGAATATAATAGAACCGCCTCAGTTCTTTATTCTTTAGATAAAGTCGAAAAAAGTATAAAGCAACATGAATTTTAACTCTTAAAGTACAAAGAGTTTTGTTGAATCCAAATAATTTGTTTTTCTTCATTCCATGTCTCCTTGGAAGATTTATAAGAAGCCTTTCTGTTGGTACCACCTGACTGTTTTTTTAATACCTTCTGTTAATGATGTTTTTGCTTCAAAACCAAGCATTGTTCGTGATTTCTCAGTAGAAAATGCGATATGATCATACATCATATTCACACGTGATCTACTTAGCAAAGGAGGATTTTTAAATCTGAAAATGCTAGCAAACAATTCCATAATAAATCCAATGGGATATACAAATAACTTAGGAATAAGTCTGGGTGACGGGAGATGCGCAGATTTACAAAATAATAAATAAATATCATACAACTTCTCTGCTTGAGGATTTCCAATAATAATTCGATGGGTCCCACTTATTCTCTTCATATAAGCCAAAAAATAAGCTTCAGCTAAATCAGGAGCATAGAGAACATGAAATAGATTATCTTTGCTTCCAGGAGCAAATCTCATCCCTTTCTGAACAGCTTTAATATACTCATAAAAACCTGAACTGAATTCTCGTTCACCATAAACCCAGGCAGGCTCTAATACAATCAAATTCATGTTGTTTTCTCTGGCAAATGCACAGGCTTTTTGTGTTAATTCTGCCTTTGTATCTCGATAATAATTCATCGATGAAGGAAAAATCCGATCTAGAAAATAATTGTAATGTGAATCAGTTGGGGAATTCTCATCTTTGATTGTTGAATTATTCTCTTCTCCGTAAGATGAAATTGATCCTGTAATAATTACATTATTGATATGATGTATTTGACACGCTTTTAAAACATTCATGGTACCCACAACATTTTGCTGATAATAGTCCACATAGTCTCCCCAATCGGAGGATTTGCCTGCCGTATGAATCACAAAATCAACTCCATCAAGAGCAGTTTGAAGATCTTCTTGATTAAGGATATCTCCATTTACAATTTCTACTCTCAATTGTTTGAGAAAAGTAATATCACTTGTTTTTCGTACCAGGCATCTCAAAGGGATGTTGTTTTGTACAAACAATTCAGCGATATGACTGCCAATAAAACCACTTGCACCTGTAAGAAATACTTTAGCCATGATATTTTCCTAACAACAAGCCTGCATTGTGACCGCCAAAACCATAAGAAACGGTCATCGCTTTCTCAATATTTTTATAAATATGATCTGTTGCCAGATTTAGATTTATCATTGGATGTTTTGCAATATTTCGATGAATCAACGCATTAGAAATTGATAATGCCGTAATGGCTGTTTCAATCGCTCCACTAGCACCAATTGTATGACCCAGCAAACCTTTGCTGGAATTGATGTTTGGTTGTTGTTCTTTCGAACCAAAATACGAAAAAATCGTTTTAGCTTCTGTCTCATCATTCAATACTGTAGCAGTACCATGAGCATTCAGATAATCAATTTTTTCAGACCCAGCTAATTCTTTGAATAACTTTATTATTTGTTTACCCTCAGGATCCATAAGTACGATATTATGAGCATCGCTATTTGCTGCATAATTCAAGATCTCTGCATAAATAGTTGCTTGTCTGTTTAAAGCATGCGAAAGTTCTTCCAGTATCAGTACGCATGCCCCGCCTTCTGAAAACAGGAAACCACTTCTATCTTCAGAAAATGCCTCTGGAGTTCCTGATTTAGACTTGGTAAGAGCACCGAGAGCATCAAAACCTCTCATAATCGCAAAACTTTCATCTTGTAAGTTTTCCACAGCACCAGATACCACCATCTGGCTATAACCATCTGCAATTTTACGATAGGCAAGACCAATTGCACTCGTCCCTGATGCACAAGAGGCATTTACAGTAAAACTCTCCCCTATTAATCCAAAAAAAACAGAAATCCACGCCGAAGGAGAATTATTCATTAGAAGAGGAATTACCATTCTGTTAAATGATACCTTTTTTTGCTGTTTTGAAGAACAATAATCAATTCCCAAATGAGATAAATATGAATAAAATGCTGTTTCAAGACCTGTAAATCCCGTCCCAATAATCACAGATATCTCAGATTCTTCATTTATCAAAAATCTTCTATCATGATTCTTCAATTGATAACCCGCATCTTCAAGCGCTAACTTAGTAGCGACTAATGCAAGCTTATCTTCTGGTTGTATAAAGCTATAATACTCGTTTATTCCATAATCTGTTGGGTTGAATACAGGAAAAGGCACATAAATTTGTGATTTCGTTTTAGATATCTCAATAGGTACAGGTTTAATTATTGCACTTTCATTTACGAATAAATGATCCCAGAATTCATTTTTTCCGATTCCTATTGATGTGACGGGACCAATCCCAGTGATCACGACTCTTTTTTTCATTATTCCTTTTCCTGTTGATCAAACCATTCTATCATAGCGTTCAAATATGCTTGAACACTTGTAAAATTTCTGGCACATATCGTATAATTAGTTAAGTTGTATTCCTTTTTATGATAAACGACTTCTTTTTGATTGGGATCACTGCTTATTACTCCAATCTCATTTGCACCAATTTTTCTTTTGTTTAATTCTGTTTTTAAACGCTCTTTATTTTGAGGATTTACTGTAAACAATATCTCGTATTCTCCACATTCACCTAAAAATAGCAATAAGGAAGATATATTTAGAATCTTTGAAACCTTTAACCCCATAGACAATAGAGGCAGATGACTCACTCTAAAACCTTTCTGATTAATTTCACCAATCGTTTTCAATGCATTAAAAACACCATCACTTGTATCTATGGCACATGTAGCATATTCAGAAATCACTTCATTAAGCTGAGGATATGTATTTAATTTATTTGCTTTATAATTGAATTGAAGGTTTTGGCTACCTAAAGAAGGATATAAACTGAATACTGCTTCTAGGTTGCCAGCACCGATTTTCCCCGTTATAAAAATAGAATCTCCTGCACGACAACCTCTTCGATTAACATTTCTTTTTAAAGGAGCTCCAATCACTGATGCGGTATATCTCCAATGTTCTGCCATTCCGAGATCTCCCCCGATAAATGAGATGGAATATTTCTTTAAAACATTCGATACTCCCTGCGAAAACCTTTTGATATAATCAGTGTTCCATTGTGGAGAGATCACCATCGAATGTGAATAAGTCAACGGTTTTCCTCCTGAAGCAACGATATCACTGATTGCACCACAGGCAAGGTTCCATCCAAGTATGAAGGGGTCATTTTCTTGAAATAAATCTTCTCTTGAAAAATCATCGGTTGTAAACAAGAACATTTGATTTCCCAATTGAATCAGCTCAGAATCCACTTCTCCTAAAATGCTTTTCCGTAATGGTGCTGCTGGCATTTGTTGGTGGATTAGATTGATAATATTACTTTCTAAATTCATTAACAATTAACTCCAATCGATCTTGTGCAATACTAATCTTGCATGGTAAATCACCTTGAGGATCTCCATCAAATTCAATTTGTTGATTTCTCTGTCCTTTGAATATCTCTATTGATTTATGATAAGACATTTCAATAAAATTTGTATTTTCAATCTCTCTTCCGGAATAAATGCTTTTTAACGCAGAGTATAAGTTTTTTAAAGTGATTTTCTTTAATGTAAGTAGATACAAACGAGAATCTTGATGCGAGAGTTGATGAGCAATTTTCATCCCTGAAGCAATAAATGATGTTTTACCTATAAAAGTATTAAAATTCTTCTCTATTTTTACTTTTTGATCATCACAGCACATTTCCAAATCATTGGACTTATACTTAAATAAGGAGATAATGATCGAAACAAATGTACCTAATGTATCTCCTAAATATTTCCTGATTCCTGAATTCGACAAAAGTGCCACTTGAGCACCTAAACCAAAACTAGCACAACAAGCAAAATATCCCGTTATTCGTTCACTACTTTTTGATTGATACTCTATTTGGGCAATAGAAATTTCCCTTGTAAAACCTTTGATCAACGTTTCCATAGCTGATATTAGATTAATTGGAATACCATAGCTCAAACAAAAATCGGGACTGGTGCCAGTATGAATAACACCCATGATCGATTTTGATCTTCGACATCCATGTTCATCGTAAAAACCATTCAGCACTTGATTAATGGTACCATCTCCCCCCACTGCAACAACTACATCATATCCCCTGAAAACCGCATCTTGAGAGTACTTTTTTGCATCAGACAACGTATTTGTTAAGATATAATCAAAATCTATGTTTCTGCTTTTTAAAAAACCAAGTAATTTGGGGATAATTTTCATACTTCTTTTATGATTTGAGCCAGGATTAATTATTAAAAAATAAGTCATTTTAGTTAAACCATTCTGGATTCTGACTTCTAATTTTCAGCAAGGATTTGATCACATCGTCCAACAGATCAAAATTCATATCCAATTGAGGAATCATCCTGATCATCCCCATATTTTTTGCAACAGAGGGATAAATAAAAGGTGTAGTTAATATTCTTTCTTCAAATAGAGCTTTACATATATTCAAAGTCTTTTTATTTGAGCCAGCAATTAAAGCACAAATAAAAGCTTTTCCCTCTGCAATAACAAAGTTGTGTTTTAATAATTGATTGCTCAGATAATTCTTGTGATCTGATAATTTCTGGGTAAGTTTGGTCCCATCTTTTGCAATTAGTTCTACAGCTTTGATAATTCCTGCAATCAAAGCTGGCGCTATTGCGGTGGAATACATTAATCCTGGAGTATTGTATTTTAAGTACTCTATTATCTGATGAGTACTGCAAACAAAGCCACCTGTAACACCCAAAGCTTTACCTGTAGATGCAGTATATATCCCATCAAACTGTTTAATATTTTTCTCTTCCAGTATCCCTTTACCTGTTTTCCCAATAACTCCAATACCATGAGAATCGTCTATGATTGGAATGATGTCGTTTTCTATCGCCAGATTATAAATTTCATCAAAAGGAGCAATACTGCCTTCAGTTGAAAATACTGACTCTGTTGCTACAAATCTCTTTTTGTTTGGATCAGTTCTTTTTATCAGATCTGCTAAATATGATACATCATTATGTTTAAAAGGTTTTATCTTGCATGAAGTTGACCTTATTCCTTCAATTATTGATGAATGGGCATTTCTATCAACAAACACAACATCGTCTGCTTTAACTAAAGCACGAATGACTGATACATTCGCCTGAAAACAAGAGGAGAATAACAATGTTTGTTCCATACCAAGAAATTTGGAAATCAAATCTGTCGCATGCATATACAAATCAGCACAACCACAGGCAATTGCAGTCCCACACATTGACGCACCATATTTATCTAAAGCATGAATCATTTCAGTAATAATTTCTGGATGTTGCGCAAAACTCAAATAATTGTTAGATGATAGATTAAGATATTCGTTGCCATTTATAGTTACAAATAATCCTACTCCAGAGTCAATCCTCTGATAATAGGGATTAAAATTCAATTGATGAATTAGTTGATCTTCATCATCGAAAGCTAATTTGAAATGATGATTAAACTTCATTGATACCATACTTACTTTCGAGTAAATCTACGATCTCTTCAGGAGTATTCACTTTCTGAAAATCTTCCTCCTCAATTGAAATAGAATACTCATCATCAATTGCATTCATAATCATCAACACATCAAAGGAATCAATCTCAAGATCCTTGCGGAGATCCGTACATTCTAATATTTCTACTTCATTTCTGATATTACTTTTTATAATACTAATTATTTTATCAAGCGTTTTCATATCAGCCTCCTTCCTGTAAAATACTTAATAGCTATTTCTTATAACATCTTGTTGGATTATCCGAATCACACATAATTGCACAAATATTACAATACTCACATTTTGAAACATATTCCTTATTCTTCACTAACTGATCGATAAAGTAAGGCTCGCAAATGAATGGTCTGCATAAACTAATGTAATCTGTAGCTCCTGATTTGAGCAAGTTAATGACATCTCTCCCTTTACTAATGCCTCCAACACTTATTACAGGTATATCTGTCAGGCTTTTTATCATTTTTGAAAATTCTAAATTATAATTCTCGCTAAATCTCTTCACTCTCTTTTTCATAAACATAAAAAAAAGATATTTCCAGATTGTTCTAATCATTAGGTTTGACTTTTTGTATCTAAAATTGTACTTAAGTATTGCATTAACGGGGATTGACTTCCCGCGAAAGATATTCAAAGCATCTTCCATCGTTCCATAGCTTACCTCTATCGCAAATACTCTTTCTTGATGAAGTATTTTTATCAATGAAACTAAATGATCCTGTGTAAATGATTTTGCTAAATCATCCGATGCACTAATTTTGACAAGTATCGGGAATTCTTCACCACATTTTTTTCTTATAGAATGAATGATTTCATGCAGAAAGAGATCGCCAATTCCACTTTCTTCTCTGATACCATATTCATCCAGTCTGTTGTTAATCCCAGGATGAAGAAACTGATGGACTAAGTATCCATGAGCTGCATGAATCTGAATACCATCAAAGCCAGATTGTTTCGCTCTCAACGCTGCACAGGCAAAAGAGTCTATGATTATTTTGATTGCTTCTATCGAAAGTAGTTTTGGATGACTTTTAAAATAAGAGGATTTTTTATCTGAAGCCCCAACCACCTGCATCTTTGTCACTAAATCAGAAGTTTGTCTGCCAGCATGAGATAGCTGAAGATAAATTCTTGATTGATATTGATGAACCTCATTGCTTAGTCTTTGATAATAAGGGATTTTGTCATCATTTTCTATTCCTGCTTGCCCAGGTTGCACCATTTTTCCCTCTTGAGAAATATAAGTACAGCCCGTGATAATATGTTTCACTCCACTTTGTGCTAACTCTTTATAAAGTTTATAATATTCTTCCTTCAAATAACCAGATTGATCAGCCATTCCTTCAAATGTTGCCGATCGAAAAATGTATTCTCTTATGTTTTCTTCTATTGTATTTTTCATGATTTGCTATTTTGATGCAAATGAAAAAGAAATCCAACAAAAATATATGAAAGGATAAAAAGGATCAAACCCAGATGTGTATTGAATAATGCCACAAAAGTCGCTTGTCCGCATGTACACGCTCTGAAATTAGCTTCAAGTGAATAATATGTTTTTTCACCAATAGGGTTTTTAAAATATAGCCATCCCGTTTGTATCTCTAAGAATAGAGTTAAAATACCCAATAGTATAAAAGTATCATTGATTGGAGCTTCAATCAAACCAGCTGAATATAAAACAATAAACAAAATTGCAGGAAGAAATGACGAAAAAATCGATATATATCTTGATTTATGAAGACCATACTGCACAATGATTGTTTTCTTACCAGCTTTTTTATCACCTTTATAATCCTTAAAATAAGTATAAAAAGTCATTAATCCATTCATCAACCAAACAACAGCAATCACCGAAAGACGACTCGGAGTAAAATATGGCGGTTGAGTAGGACCTGCAGCTAAAAATCCATAAGCACAACACATCGTAATCATCAGACCAAATACAATATTACCTAAAATGCCATATGACTTAGAATATTCATAAATCACATTGAGAATGACTCCAAGCAGTAAAGGAACAATCGCAATCTTTTCAAAGTAAAACCAAGTGACAATAAGAACAAAAACCATCAAAACGGATGAAACCCATAGAGCTTTGACATGATCTAATTCTCCAGTTACCATAGGCCTTTGTGGCGCATTGATTCGGTCTTCTTTGAGCCCCAGATAATCATTTACAATCTGATTAATCCCCCAGCTTAAAAAAAGCATTGATATGATTAAAATTTTCTTTTCTAACGAAGGCATGATTTCTACTGACCGGAAATCGGTCGCAATATGCTCGTAAAATGCAAATCCTAACCAGCCTGCAATTCCAGTCACAAAGGAATAATACAATCTCATTGATTTGATATACAACTTTATAAATTTTAGCATTCTTACATCCAAAGATATTTTTCGACAGTATTTTTTATGATCAATCAAAACAAAAATAAGTAAATTATTAAATAAATGTTTTTTTCTCACGCTATTAACTGAACTGTCTTATCATATTTATTATCTTCAATAAGTCAAGTATATTTTCGTTTTATACAACAAACTTAAGAATAAATACGCTAAGATGAACACATAGGAGTATGTTTTACACCTGTCCAATCAAATCTAAATCAGGTAAATTGCTTTTCTACCATTCTGTAATCGGATGCAGTTACTCTGATGTTCTATGATTTTATTAAAAAATCAATGAGGTGCCGTAGCACCTCATAACAAGATATTCTATACTTTGAACTGATTCATCAGTTGATTAATATTATGTGCTAGTGCACTTAATGCCAGAGAAGATTCCTTGAGATTTTCCGCTGCTTTAGCAGCTTCCTGAGAGGCTGTATTGACCCCAGATATATTGTCAGTGATCCCATTTACTGCTTGGTTGATTTCACTGATATTACGGGAAATGTCGTCAATACTATGGCTTACTTCACTGGATTCTTTTGCGACTGTATTTGCGGCAATGGAAGATTCTGATGCATTTCGCGCAATTTCATCAATTCCATGTCCCATTTCTTCGATGTTGGTATCGATACTTCCGATCGCTTTACCAATCTGATTGGCATAGATATTGACATCATTACTCTTGTTGGCAGCGATTGCAATAGAATGAGCTATTTCTGATACAGTGGAAGTTTGCTCTTCTACACTGCTTGCAATGGTAGCGCTGATAGTGTTGAGTTCGGTAATGACATCTTTGACAAGAATAATGGCATCAACACTACTGTTCGTAGCCTCCTGCATAATGGCAATTTTTTCCTGGATTTTAGCTGTAGCATCAACGGTTTGTTTTGCCAGGGCTTTTACTTCATTGGCAACAACAGCAAATCCTTTTCCTGCTTCTCCCGCACTCGCTGCTTCGATAGTGGCATTCAAGGCAAGCATATTGGTTTGATCAGAAATGTCATCAATTATTTTAATCACTTTGCTGATCTCTAATGCACTCTTTTTTAGCTCTTCCATAACTAAAGTAGTCTCTTGGGCTTTTTTATCGGCATTATTTGAAATTTTACTAGCGTTTGCTGTATTCTTAGCCACTTCCTGAAGAGAAGCACTCATTTCCTCTATGGCTGATGCTGAAACTTGAGTGCTATGTGAAACTTCGTCAATTTTTTTGACTATTTCATTAATCCCTTTGTTCGCCTCATTGACCTCTTTGATAATCGAGGAAACATTGGCTGATGCCTGTTCTGCTGCAACAGCTACCGTATTTACATTGGCAGACATCTCCACTGATGAAGACGCTACTGATCTTACGCTCATTGCCGCCTGTTCGGTTGAACTTGCCATAAGATTTGAACTTGAGCTGATTTCACCAGAAGTTGCAGAGACGACTTCGACCTGAACAGACATCTCTTGAGAACTAGCCGCCAGTTCGTTAGCAAAAGCAGATAATTCTTCGGCTGAGGAACTCAGTGTACTAGCATTGTCTTTTAATGCTTTAACAATTTTTTGAATTTTTTCTATGAAGGTATTAAAATAAACGGATAATACACCAATTTCATCTTTTGAATCAATTTTGATCCGTTTTGTTAAATCCCCTTCGCCCTCAGAAACGTCTTTTAACATGAAGCTTAAGCTAAGAATAGGATTGATTACAAGCTTCTGAAAAACTATGATAATTACAAATAAGAATACTAAAAGAGCGACAAACATAAATACCAGAGAGAACAGAATTTTATTCTTTACCGCTTGAATATCATCAATATAGACACCACTGCCAACGATCATATTCCACTCTTTAAAGCCTTTTACATAAGAGATTTTTGGGATTGGCTTGCTTTCTCCTGGGCGTTCCCACATATAATTGACAAAGCCTTCTCCCTTTTCTTTTACAACATTTGCCATTTCTACAAAGAGTAATACACCATTTGGATCAGCTTTAGTACTGAGATCCTGACCTTCAAGCTGAGGTGAAAATGGATGCATGATCATTACAGGAGTATAGTCATTAATCCAGTAATAATCTTTTTCATTGTAACGTAAAGCTTTAATGGCTTCAATTGCCATTTTTTTTGCGCTTTCTTCATCGAATTTTCCCGCTTGAAATTCAGCATAATAATGCTGTATGATACTGTGAGCCACTTGAACATTACTCTTTGTCCGTGATTCTACCAATCCTTGAAGCGTCTTGTTTACCACTGGATAAAAATAAGTAAACAATACGGCTAATACAAAGAAGATCATCACAGAGAGTAGTAAGACTACTTTTGTTTTAATCCTCAGATTTTTCATCTTCTCCCCCTATATCACTTCTATTATTAAAAAATAATAATGAATATTATTCAAAAAACAAATTAAAATCTAACTTATATGAATTTGAAACACATTATGAAGAAATTATTATAAGATCTATGATTATTTGCTTTTAAAATATGAAAAATCATTCTCTTTCCGATTCATGAAATAAGTGGAATCATAATTTTATCATTTATTAAAACGGTGAAGAATTTATCAATATTTTATATTTTACGCTCTACGTGCCCCTTACTTGCCCTCTACCTGCCGTCTTAGTTGATATCAAGTATTTTTAAGTGAATGTCTCTCCGATCTAAATTAGAAATAATGATAAATTAACAAATTATAAAACAATATTTCATTAAATTGAGTCATTTTTTTGTTAATATTTTATAGTTTCTGCACCTAAAACTAGATAAGCGATATAAAGCAAATAGCTGAACCGAGAGTGAACCGAGACGGAACGGAGCGTAAACCAGAAGTGAAAATGTAAATAACTGTATTTTTTAACCTTAAAACCACACATAGAGATATTTGATATCAAGTAATTCTAAGGTATTCTGCCAATCATACGAAAGATAATCAAAAATCAACATTGTTCCTTTATATCTGGAACAAATTTTCGATAATCCGTTTTAGGAGCGTTAGCTCTGATATCTTCGTCGCTATTTCAAGTTATCCATATCTAGGGGCGTAGCCCTGACATCTTCGTAGCAATAGATCTTGTTCAATGAATAGGAGCGTTAGCTCTGATATCTTCGTCGCTATTTCAAGTTATCCATATCTAGGGG
>CAZNKI010000049.1:0-27183 GCA_964573665.1 uncultured Candidatus Cloacimonadota bacterium
CTTACGCGTTTGAAAAGGCATTATTTGGCAAAATCACTCGAAAGATGGGTTAAGAAATTAGGCAAAAAGTTTGATATGATTTAAGCTATATTTTCTTTATCTTAGAAGTCATGAAAAACTGACCACCCCGTCAGCTGGCGCTGCCACCCCTCCATAGAGGAGAATTGAGTTGCGCTCAATATTATTGCTAGAATGATATCAGTCTGGAAGATTAAGATTGTTTTTATATTAAAAAAAGGACAAACGATGAGGCTTGTCCTTAAAAAATTATATAATAATAATGGATGTTATAGAGATTGTTTGAAAGGTAAAGCAATTTTTTTGCCTAAACGAGCAGATTCATACATTGCAAGGATGATTTCCAGTGATTTTCTACCATCACGACCATCAGTTTTTGGTTCTGCTTTTCCTTGAAGGACTTCGACAACATTAGTAAGGAACCCAGTATGACCGAAACCATAAACTGAAGTTGGTGATGTGGCTGTTTCATTGACCAGACGATCATCATCATCATAGTCTTTGAATTCCCAATGTTCAATTTTGTTAACTGCAATACCGCCGATTTTAACAGTTCCGTATTCACCCATGACTGTAATAGAACCTTCAAGATTACGTGGGAAAGTATTCATTGTGACTTCGATGGTTCCTAAAGCGCCATTTCTAAATTTAATAATCCCAGTACCCATGTCTTCAACTTCGATTTGGTGATTTAAAGTTGCAGTATATGCCATCACAGAATCCACCGGACCGATGAGCCAGTACATCAGATCAAAGTAATGTGATGCCTGATTGAGGAAAGCACCGCCGTCAAATTCCCATGTACCTCTCCATTTCGCAAGATCATAGTAAGATTGAGGTCTTGTCCATCTAACGGTTGCATTTGCACTAAAGATTCTGCCAAAACGACCTTTATCAATGGCCTTCTTTAAAAGTTGGATTGATGGATTGAGTCTGTTTTGCTTTACAACAAAGAGTTGAACTTTATTGTCATCACAGGCTTTAATCAAAGCGTCAGCCTGAGAAAGGTTGATTCCCATAGGTTTTTCAGTAATGACATGAATTTTTCTTTTTGCTGCTTCTATGCCCATTTCAGGATGTAAACCACTGGGACTGGTAATAATCACAGCATCCATTTTTTCATTATCGAGCATTTCTTTATAATCAGTGTAAGTTTTGCTGACTTTATATTTTTGAGCGAATTCTTGCGCTCTTTCTTCAATAATATCACAGCATGCAATGATTTCTGCATTGGGAATAAGTTCGACAGCTTCAAAGTGTCTGGAAGATATTCTACCGCAACCAATAAGGGTAAATTTTATTTTTTTCATTGAACCTCCAGTAATTAGAATAATTGATTAACTGACAACGCCTGATCTGATCAGATCATGCATGTGTAGCAAGCCGACAGGCTGATGATCATCGTTGACAATCGGTAACATGGTTATTTTATATTTTTCCATAAGATTAAGCGCTTCAACTGCAAGGGATTCTGGGTTCATACATTTTGGATTCTTTGTCATTGTATGTTCAACCGTTATTTGCATATCAATTACTGATTGATCTTTTTCAGACGTTCCATGATTGAGGAATCGTCTCAGATCGCCATCTGTAATTATGCCGATAAGCTGATTATTTTCATCAATGACATTTGCACATCCTAAGCCTTTACTGGTCATGACCATGATCACTTCAGTCATTGGAGTCCCTTTTTTGACGATAGGATTTGCCTCTTCTGAATGCATAAGATCATTAACTTTAAGGAGGAGTTTTTTGCCTATTGTACCCCCTGGATGGAAAAGGGCAAAGTCATTGACTTTGAAATTCTTTTTTTCAAGCAGAGCAACTGCTAAAGCATCACCGATACTCAGTTGAACCGTTGTACTGCAGGTAGGAACAAGATTGAAAGGTTCATAAGATTCCGGAATGGAGCTATCAAAAACGATATCTGCATTTTGAGCCAGAACAGAGTTTGTATTTCCCGTTATAGCAATAAGAGGGATCTCCATGAACTTGAGGAAGGGAATAATCGCGATCATTTCCTGAGTATTACCACTTTGAGACAGGGCGATGACACAGTCATTTTTTTGGAGCATCCCCAAATCGCCATGAATACCTTCGGCAGGATGCAAGAAAATTGATGTAGTGCCCGTAGATGCTAATGTTGCTGATATTTTTCTGGCAATGATTCCAGATTTTCCCATGCCGATGGTGACGACTTTTCCATTACAATTGAGTATCAAATTGATACATTTTTCAACATTAGAATTGATTCTCTCCGCAGCTTTTATGATTGAGTCGGCTTCAAGAAGCATTTGTTGTTTAACAAATTCAATGCTGTTCATTTATTTTCCTTTAAAAAATAGAAATAAAAAAGCCCTATCCGAAGATAGGGCAAAAATATTTAGTTGTGAGGGTTAACAGTTTCAATATCTTTTTTAATCATATCGATCACTGCCTGGATTTCCTGAGAACCCAGATCACCCATCGTATGTTTTCTTAATGATACGGTATTTGTATCTTCTTCTTTTTCACCAATGATGAGAATATAAGGGATTTTTTTCATTTCTGCTTCTCTGATCTTATATCCGATTTTTTCACTTCTTGTATCAATTTCCATGCGAATATTATTATCGAGGAATCTTTTTTGGATTCTACGCGCATAATGTTCGTAATTGTCAGAAATAGTCAGAATTGTACCCTGAACAGGACATAACCAGGTAGGGAAATTGCCTGCATAATGTTCAATCAAAGTACCAAAGAAACGTTCGATTGAGCCAAGAAGCGCTCTATGAACCATAAATGGGCGGTGAGTCTGGTTGTCAGCGCCGACATATTCCATATTGAAACGAGTTGGGAGATTGAAGTCAAACTGAATAGTACTGCATTGCCAAGCTCTGTTGAGTGCATCTTTGATTTTGATATCTATTTTTGGACCATAGAAAGCTCCGCCACCTTCATCAATATCATATTTTAGGTTGAGTTTTTCTAAAGCGTTTTTAAGCGCAAAAGTTGCTTTTTCCCAATCTGCATCTTCACCAACAGATTTTTCAGGTTTGGTTGATAGATAAATCTGGAAATCTTTGAACCCGAAATCATTCAGCATACTAATGGAGAATTCGACAGTTTTTTCAATTTCGCTCATGAGTTGATCAGGAGTACAGATGATATGTGCATCATCCTGAGTAAAACCTCTCACTCTCATCAAACCATGTAATACTCCTGAGCGTTCGTAACGGTACACAGTACCTAATTCGCAGTATTTTAATGGTAATTCTTTATATGATCTTTTTTGTGATTTGTAAATCGCAATATGGAATGGGCAGTTCATTGGTTTAATGTAATAATCCTGTTCATCAACAACCATTGGCGCATACATACTATCATTGTAAAATCCAAGGTGACCCGATGTATTCCATAAATCAGCGCGTCCAATATGTGGTGTGTTGACCATACTGTATCCAGATTTTATATGTCTGTTTTTCCAATGAGATTCGATAAGATGTCTCATCATTGCGCCATTTGGATGCCAAAGCACAAGTCCAGCACCAATTTCATCGGAGATTGAGAATAAATCTAAATCTTTTGCAATTTTACGATGATCTCTTTTCTTTGCTTCTTCAAGCTGAGTTAGATAATCTGTCAGCTCTTTTTTAGTGGGGAAGCTGATGCCATAAATACGTTTGAGCATTTTATTTTTTTCATCACCGCGCCAGTAAGCGCCAGATGTTTTTAGTAATTTAAAGGCTTTTAATTTACCAGTATTGATCACGTGAGGTCCTCTGCAGAGGTCAGTGAATGAGCCTTGAGTATAGAGAGAAATGATTTGGCCTTCAGGGATTTCATTAAGAATTTCAACTTTGTAAGTTTCATTCATTTTTTCGAACATTTGAATCGCTTCTTCACGAGTCACTTCTTTTCTTGTGTAAACTAATTCTGCTTTTGAGAGTTCCATCATTTTCTTTTCAATTTTTTCAAGATCTTCATCCGAGAAAGATTCTTCTCGTTCAAAGTCGTAGTAGAAGCCATTTTCAATCGCTGGTCCAATGGTCACTTTTACGTTAGGGAAAAGCTCTTTCACAGCCTGAGCCATTAAATGAGAAGAGCTGTGCCAGAAAACTTCTTTACCTTTATCAGTATCGAATGTATGTAAAATCAAGTTGCCATTATCGTTAAGCGGTGTATTGTAGTCGATCATATTTCCGTTGAATTCAGCTGACACCACTTTAAGAGCCAGGTTGTGGCTGATACCTTCAGCGATTTGTTCAGGGGTAGTACCTTTAGGGAATTCCTTTATACTATTATCTGGGAAAGTAATTTTGATCATTTTGAACTCCTTCTTTATTTCAATTTACTTTTTTATATAATATCATATTAAATGACTATTTTGCCTTATTTTTTTTTATATCATCACTTAATTTTTTAGCGGCAATATTCAAACCTTCTTCAGGCTTAATCGTATTTCTAAACACTTTTTCAATGACTTGTTCTTCAATATACTTTCTAAGTTCAAACCATTCAGGGATTTGAGGTTCAAACTCAGCTGTTTCGAGTTGTGCATAAACATCAGCCAAGCCTTTATTTTGAGCCAGCATATTCTTAATATTATCTTCGTTCATAGCACTTTTTCTGACAGGCATATAAAAGGTCATTTCTGAAAAGCGAGCAGTTTGTTTTGTGTCAGTGAACCATTTTATAAATTCCCATGCTGCTCTTTCTTTTTGTTGATCATTAGATTTAAAGATCGCAACGTTTGTACCACTAACAATGGATTTGTTATTTTTATATACAGGGATGGCTGAAACGCCAATGTTAAAAGGAATGCCTGATTCCTGCATATAGGCATAAGAGACACTTGAACTTTCAAGCATGGCAATTTTACCAGACAAGAAGTCATTTTGTCCTTCAAATCCAGTGGAGAGGTAAACTGATTTATCGGTATTTAAAAGATCTGTCATGAATTTTAAAGCTTGTATACCTTCCTGACTATTAAACATTGGTTCTGAGTAATCATCATTCATGATTCTTCCTCCAGCTTGAAGGAGTAAATTTTCGTATTGCCAAACACTGATTGCAAAGGTACTTCCATAAACATCTGGAGTTCCATCATTATTGGTATCTTGAGTTAAGAGTTTTGCATATTTTCTAAAATCATCCCAAGTTTTTGGGGCAGTCTCATGATCAAGTTTCGCTCTGTAGAATGCGTCTTTATTATAAAAAAGGACTCTGAGAGATTTATTAAAAGGAAAAGACCAAAGTTTGCCATCAATCATATTGCTTTGTAAAAAAACAGGATATATATCGTTTAAACTATTTTTAAATTCAGGATCATTCTCAATGAACTGATCTAAAGAGACAAGGACATCACCTTCGATAAAGTTGGCTGTCCAAGATTCAAATACCTGAGCGATTTCAGGTTGATTATTTGCTTGAAGAGATGCCATTAATTTTTGTGAGAGCGCTTGATAATTTCCCATCGAAATGACACGCACAAATATCGAATCTTGTGAACGATTGTATTCATCAACCAATTGTGTGAGGGCATCACCTAAAGGTCCGCCAAGGGCATGCCAGAATTTAATTTCGATCTTATTATTTATCTTTCTATTGTTTGCGCAAGAGTTAATCAAAACAAGAGATATGATTAACGAAAAGAGAAGGATCTTTCTCATTATTTCTCCTTAAATTGTCATTGAAGTCGTATTTAAACGCTTCAAAAATCGCACGATCTATTGAGATGAAAGTCATTACCTCATCAAGAGTAAAAAAAAGCAAATTAGGTTTAAACGTCAATTGATTTTTTTTGTTAAATCATTAATCATAAAATATAAACAGATTTAAGAAAACTAATTTGGTAAAAGAGTGCAAATTATCTGTTCAATTCTTTCACAATTAGAAGTAGTAATTTTGAGGTAAAGGGAATCAAAGAATCATTGAATGTGAAATCAGGATGATGGAGGTTTAATGCCTCAAGGCCAGCACCAATGCCAAAGTAAACACCATTGTACTTTTTTAAATAATGCCCGAAATCTTCTGACCATTTGAAAGGTTCACATTTTTCCAGATATGATAATGAGTTTTCTATACAAATATCTTTTAAAAGATGAGAGGTGTCTGTATTGTTTTTTGTTTGAGGAAATTCATCAATAGTTTCAAAAGAGAGTTCAAGTTTATGCCATTCAGCAATTCTTTTGGCATTTGACATGATTTTTTCATTAAGCGTGTAAAGATCAGATTCACGATAAGCTCTGAGTGTTAAGGCGATTTCTCCATGGGCAGGACTAATGCCGAAGTCCAAATTTCCGATTTTGCAGTGCACAATCGTTGCTTGTGTAAAGCCTATAGATTTTAAATTATCAGTAATGAAATTCAACATCGTGATCAAAGATGCAATCGCTAAAGAGGGATTAATCCCTTTTTCCGGTTCGGAAGCATGGGACTGTAAGCCTTTTAAGCGAATAATAAGTCCATTTGACGCTGAGGCAAAGATATTATGATTAAGAATGATTTGCTTTTCTTGAAATGAAGGAAGATTGTGGTATCCGAAAATGTAATCAATATATATCTGATTTTGTTCTAATAGATTCATCACCTTTTTTGCACCTTTTCCCGTCTCTTCTTCAGCTTGAAAGATGAGAATAATTTGTCCTTTGAAGGAATTTTTATTTTTTAAAGTTTTTGCCAATGATAACAGAATGGCTGTATGTCCATCGTGACCGCATAAATGAGCTTGACCATTTTCAGATGGTAAGGCGTCCATATCGGCTCTGAACGCAATAGACTTACCTGATTCAATCCCATTATATATGGCGATAATACTGTTAGAATCATGTGAAAGAATCACTGAAGACGGTTGAGTGTTTTTTAAGAGTTTGAGTATATATGATCTTGTTTTAAATTCATTTCCAGATATTTCAGGTATTAAATTGAGTTTTAATCTTGGGTTATTTTTCATTATTATCTTTCGTTTCCTTTTTTGAACGAGGGTGAGTTCGTTTGTAAATATCTTTCAGATTTGACATGCTCAAATGCGTGTAAATTTCCGTAGTCGTAATGGATTCATGGCCCAACATTTCCTGAATTGCTCTAAGATCTGCGCCATTTTCAAGAAGATGGGTGGCAAAAGAGTGTCTGATCGTATGAGTGGAATAGCCTTTATGTTTGACAATTTGTTTTATATAGATTTGCAGGATCTGATAAATTTCCGAAAAATCAAGAGGCAAACCCGATTTTGAAACGAATAGGTGAGAGGACGCTGGATTGAAAGAGTTTCTGCATTTCAGATATCTATTAATAGATAAGATTGCAGGATCTGTCAAAGGAACAATTCTTTCTTTTTTCCCTTTTCCAAAGACTTTGATCATTTTTTGACTCAAAGATAAATTTTCTAATTTCAGGTCAGCAATTTCAGAAGCTCTAAGACCTGAAGAATAGGTTAATTCAATCATTGCCTGATTTCTAATTCCAAACTTTGAGTTTAGATCAGGGAGTTCAAGCAGAGTATTCATTTCATCCATGGAAAAGTATTGAGGTAATTTTTTCTGATATTTTGGCGTTCTAATTCCTTTACAGGGGTTTTTATTAATCAGATCATTGATAAAGAGAAATTTAAAAAACTCTTTCACTGCGATGGTTTTTCTTTCAATGGTTCTGTTTTTTTTATTATCCAGGGAAAGCTCAATCATGAAATCCTGGATCATTTTTTTTGTAATTTGGTTCACATCAATCATGTAATTCTCAAATTTATCTATAAGATATTCTTGAAACTGAAAGAGGTCATTTTGATAAGCCTGAATTGTATTAATTGAGTAATTTCTTGATTTTTCAAAGGAGATAAAGAGATCAATCAAATCAGCAAAAGATTTCATTACCAATATTTACCTGTTTTGAATGAACCTTGATTTTGTTTTTTCTTTTTAAGGTCTTCTTTTTCTTTTTCTTCAATAGCCTTTAAGAGGTTTTGTGCATCAATTTTTTGTTGTTCTTGCTGTTGATTTTGTTCTGGATTGTTCTGTTGTTTTTGTTGATCTTTTTTTTCTTCATTATTATCATTATTTTGGTTTTGATCTTTTTGTTGTTGTTGTTGAAGAAGCAAGCGTTTAGTTAGTTCATAGTTTTTTCGTGTATCATCATTATTCGGATTCTTAATAAGGGATTTTCTATATGCTGATAAAGCATTTTCATAATCTTTATTTTGAAAATAGATGTTTGCCATATTGTGTAGGATTTTATCCTGAATTTTTGATTCTTTATCATTAAGCGCAATCTGATATTCTTTCAATGCTTCGTTATACTTACCTTTTTTATAAAAAGCATTGCCCAGATTAAACCTAAGATCACTGTTATTAGGATAGTCTATAGCATTTTTTTCAAAGGTATTGAGTGCTTTATCCATATTTTCTTTTTTATAGTTATTTTTTCCAATGATGTTTCTATATACTTTTTTGAAATTAATGTCTAAAGGGAATAATTGAAATGTGAGCATCATAAAACAAGTAAGAATGATAAATCTTTTCATAAAAACTCCATTAGAAATTGTTTTGTTGATTTTTAGATTTTGAAGGGTTTGAATCCTTTAAGTCATATGGTATGAGCGATTCAATAATAATAAATATTAGCGCAAGAATTAAAAAATAGTGGTATTGCTCTTTGAATTTAAAGTATTGTTTCGTATTAACTTTGGTTTTTTCTTTTCCTGTAATCTGATTAAGTATGTCAAATATTTCGGATTGTTGAGGAGTAATCGGGTAAAATTTTCCATTAGCATTCTCTGAAATTTTAGAAAGAGTTTCAACATCCATTTTTGAAATGACAATATTACCATTATCATCCTTTGCATAGACTGTTTGACCATATTGATCTTTGAATTCAATTGGGCTTCCATCAATAGATCCTACGCCAATAGAGAAGATGTTCACTCCATCTTTAGCAATTTTTGATGCAATTTTCGTCCCAGCATTTTCCAAATCTTCTCCGTCACTAATCAGGATAATAATTTTGCTTTTAGAGTCTTTAGAAAACATATTATTTGCTTTTTCAAGAGCTGATCCGATATTTGTGCCATAAGCAGTAATTGTTTCAGTTGATAATGTTGACAAGAACATTTTAAGAGCGCCATAATCATCAGTTAATGGACATAGAACCATGCTTTTGCCAGCAAAAGCGACAATGCCGATCCTGTCTCCATTCAGTTCATCAAGAAAGAGAGTGATGTGGTTTTTTGCTCTTTCAAGTCTTGATGGTCTTATATCAGAAGCATCCATACTTTTAGAAACATCAATACAGACAATGATATCAATGCCTTCCTGATGTACCTGTTGTGTTTCTTTATCCCATTGGGGACGTGCAAGGGCAATAATTATAAAGAAGAGAGCAAAAATCAGCAGTACGATTTTTATATTCCAATGAAAAATGGAGAAGTTTTTTGTATGATACTTGAACAAAGCATCTGCAGCAAATTTTTGGAAGTTTTTTATTCTTCTTTTTGATGCGATGATAGTGAAAACAACAAGAATAGGAAGAATAAAAATAGCGTATAAATATAGAGGATTTCCCCAGTTCATTTAAACCTCACGGTATTTCTTTTCGAAGAAGAGTTCTTCTCAAAATTTCATAAAGAGTGATCAATGCAAGAATAATTAAGAAGTAAAAGAAGGTTTCCTGATACTCATAATAATTCTTTTGTTTAATTTCACTTTTTTCAAGATGATTGATTTCAGATAAGATATCATTTAACTCAGTAGTGTTCGAAGCTACTGAAGCTTTTTTTGTTCCGGTTAATTGAGCGATTTTATTGAGAGAAGGGACATCCATATCAATCGTCACTTTTTGATACTGAACCCCAAAGATTGGATCGATGAATGGATAATCGACAGGTCCCGTGCTACCAACCGCCACGCAGTATATTTTTATTCCAAGAGTTTTGGCAAGTTCTGCTGCTGATAAAGGATCGATTTCTCCGGCGTTATTTCTTCCATCAGTAATTAAAATAATGACTTTTGATTTAGCTTCTGAGTTTTTTAAGCGTGTGATCGCTGTTGCAATTCCGTTTCCAATTGCTGTACCGCTTTGTTCTTCGTCAACTTTAAGGTTATCGATTACATTGAGAATCATGTTGTAATCTAAAGTTAATGGAGCTTGAGTATAAGCATATTCTGCGAAAGTGACAATTCCAATACGATCACTGTCTCTTTTTTGAACAAATTGACCTGCGACTTTTTTTGCAGCTTCCATTCTATTAACAGGTTTGAAGTCAACAGCAAGCATTGATCCGCTGACATCAAGAGCAAAAACAATATCAACCCCTTTTTTGTTAATATCTTTTCTAACAAAAACCTGTCTTGGTCGAGCGAGGCTTAGAACAATCAATGCAATGATTAGGGATTTGATTATCAGAGGGATATAGACAGACCAGTGGTTTTTTTTATAGAATAGTTTAACCACAGAAACCAAAGGAAATTTAATACGAGGTCTTTTATTTTTAAGATATTTCCATTCATAAAGCCAGTATAAGGGAATTAAAATCAGGGCTAATAGCCAGTAGGGATATAGAAATTGAAACATCTATACCTCCGTTTCAGAATCATCAATTTTAAAGCTTAGAAGATAGTTTTCGAGCCATTCTTCATACTTTTTAGAAATAATGATTTCAGGTACTGATTTAGCAAATTTTATCTGGTCACAGAAGGAAAGAAGGTGGAGAATTTCAGAACGTTTGTTGAAATCCGGAGGGAGAGATTCTTTAATTTCATAAGTAGTCATTTCAATAGCTTTAATATTGAACTGATGCAGAAGGAAAAATCTCAAAATAAGTGAAAGATTATAATGATATTCGACCCATTCATTATTTTCCAATAGAGACTGACTTTTTAATTCCTGTAGCATTTCAAGAGCTTTAATCCATGGAGGTCTGTCGTCAATTACTTCTGAAATTACTTCTTTTGATTTTCTATTCTTCAAATTTTTCAATAGAATATAGATTAAGCTAATGACATTTAGAATAATCAGAAGAATTAAATAATCCTGCCATTCCAGGAAAACTGATTCAGGAGGGTTAATATCACGAAGTGTTGTATCTGCAGGAGCTAAAGAAGAAGATACCCAAACAGAGAAAGGTTGTGTTTGCATTGAGTCGAGGGTGGAAGATTGATTTATTTTGTTCACATAGAAACTGATCGGAGGAATTTCTACTTTTCCAGTATCAAAAGCAGCGACAGTAATTAAATAAGTATGGAATTTCTGTGAATCGAGAATTTTCACATCGATGAGGTCAACATTTTCAGCAAAAATATGATGAGGTGGAATAATTTTTCTGTCAGAAGCATGAGGAATATTCACTTCAATGGAGAAATTTTGACCGATATATAAAGTGTCAGGTTTTGTGAGTTTGACTGGTAGCGGATTTGCAGTCAAAGAAAGACAGATTGAGACAATTAATAAAAAAGAGAAGAAAGATCGCATAATTAACCTCTTTTAATTCTTTTTATTCTTGTTTTAAAGAAGTTAATCAGATCAGGGATGTAGTTTTGGTTCGTTTTAATCGTAAGAAGGTCAATCTTCATTTTTTTAAAGTTTTCCTGTATATCAATGGTATTTTTTAGCATTTGAGCTTGATAAAACTCTCTGAATTTTTGAGAATCAGAATCAATGCTAACTTTTTCATTAGTTTCAGGATCAATCATATGAATAATCCCAGCTGCAGGAAATTTTAGTTCGAGAGGATCAACAATTCTAAAGGCAACAACATCATGCTTTTTAGCTAAAACTTTAAGACTATGTTGATAGTTATTATCATAGAAATCAGAGATGATGAAAACAATAGATTTCTTCTTTGTGATTTTCCAGACAAATTCAATAGCTTTTTCTATAGAAGTCCCAGAATTTTTTGGTTCAAAATACAGGATATCACGTAAAATTTTTAGTGTGTTTTTTTTCCCTTTCCTAGGAGGAGAGAATTGCTCAATGTCGTTGGAGAACAGTATGAGTCCTACTTTGTCATTATTTGATAATGCAGAGAAAGATAACAAAGCTGTGAGTTCAGTGATGATATCCGATTTCAAATAGTTAATGGAACCAAAATGGCATGAAGCACTGGTATCAACTAAAAAGAGCACATTGAGTTCACGAGTTTCATTAAACTTTTTTACATGAGGTTTTCCTAATCTTGCTGTAACATTCCAGTCAATTTCTTTAAAGCTATCCCCATTTTGATATTCGCGAACTTCTGAAAATTCTAATCCATGTCCTTTAAACATGGAATGATATTCGCCAGAGAATACTTCATTAACCAGCGCTTTTGTCGAAATTTCGATTTTTCTGATTCTTTTTAAGATTTCAGATGCTTCCATTTTCTATGGAACCTCGATTTCGTCAAACAATGTATTAATAATATAATCAGTAGAAATTTGTTCAGCTTCTGCTTCGTAAGTAAGAATAATTCTATGTCTCAGAATATCTCTTCCAATGGCTTTAATATCATCAGGAGTTACATAACCTCTATGTTCAAGAAAAGCGTGAGCTTTGGCTGCACGAGCTAAATAGAGCGTTGCACGAGGTGATGCACCACATTCAATATAGGCTTTTATTTGATTGAGGTTTTTAAATTTATCAGGTTCACGAGTAGCAAACACTAAGTCGAGTATATAGTCTTTAATTTTTTCTTCCATATAAATATTTTTAACAACATCTCTCATTGAAATGATATCTTCTGGAGAAAGGATCTTTTCAAGTTTCTGTGGCTCATCGCTAACCATTTTATTGAGGATTTCTTTCTCTTCAGAGCGGTTAGGATAATTAATCATCAGTTTGAGCATAAAACGATCGACTTGAGCTTCAGGAAGAGGGTAAGTACCTTCTTGCTCTAAGGGGTTTTGAGTTGCCATAACGATGAATGGTTGTGGCAGTTGCCAGGTTTTATTTCCGATGGTCATTTGTTTTTCCTGCATGGCTTCTAAAAGTGCAGACTGAACTTTTGCAGGGGCTCTGTTGATTTCGTCAGCTAAGACGAAATTTGCATAAATAGGACCGATTCTTGGTTCAAAGTCACCAGATTTTTGGTTGTAAATCAGAGTGCCTAATAAGTCTGCAGGTAGAAGATCTGGTGTAAACTGAATTCTTCTAAAGCTTGCAGTTAGAGTATCAGCTAAAGAACTAACAGCCAGAGTTTTTGCTAATCCTGGTACACCTTCCAAAAGGATATGTCCATTTGCCAATAAGCCAATGAGCATTCGTTTAATCATGTAATCCTGGCCAACAATATTTTTTCTAATTTCATTAACTAACTGATCAATTTTTACGCTGTGTTCAAGCACTTGTCTATGAATTTCTTCAATGCTACTCATTATAGCCCCTTTCAACAATCATTGCAATTATCTATTTTTCTTTTTTCAATCCAATCAGATAAATCCTCTTTATTAAAGTACTTTTTTATACTTTTTATAAAAAGTATAACTTCATTGCCATCAGAATGTTTCAAATCCTGTATATTTTGATAGATATCACCATATAAATCTATGTAATCATGATCACTTTCTTTTTGCTTTACAAGACTGAAAATGCTTTGATTTTTTAAGTCTTTATCAGATAATTTATATTTTCTTTTTAAGTATTCCTGAAACATAATCCAAAGATTATTAGTATTGGGTTTGACGATATTTAGTTCTAAATCAAGGAGCTTCGAATAGAACCAGATATTGGGTGGCATTGTTTCATTTACTCCTATCCGATTTTTTTTTCTTTTTATTCTTTTAAGGATGATCCACACAAGCATCAATAAAAATAGAAGCATCAAGAAAAGAATCATTTTTAAATTGTCAGAATGTATGAGCTGATTGAGGAAAGAGATGTTTGTATCAGAATTAGATGGGTGTGATGCATTTTCAGCAAACAGCAGAAATGAGGATTTTAAGATAAAAAATAAAAGAATTACTTTGTTTGACATATAAATTGTGTTTCCTTAATTATTTCAAAATTGAGGTTTTTTAATGCAATATTCATAGAATGATTATCAACCTGGAGGATTAAATACGAAGGGTAAGCTCCTCTATCTTTTGCTGATTTCAGATGTCCAGGGTTTAAGAATAATTGATTATATCTCATCTCAATTAATGAATGATGTGTATGACCAAAAAGATATAAATGAGTGTTTGGATTTATATGCAAATGCTGTTCAACATGAGAAATCTGAAAATTAAAAGAATCAATTTGAAAGTTTAGAAGTCTTTTGTTTTGTGAAGAGAAGTAATCTCTATGATTAATACCGGCTACTGAATAAATATCTTTATTGATGGTATATTCAGGGAAGAAATCGAGATCATCGTGTTCATCTCCTAGATGGATGATGCCCTGTATCTCTTTTTCATAATCAAAAACAGCACCCATCATTTGATAATTATGATGGGTGTCTGAAATTACGAGAATATTTTTCATTTCTTTTTTTGCATTTTATCAGGAGCACTCACT
The DNA here is from genome assembly GCA_964573665.1 of uncultured Candidatus Cloacimonadota bacterium. GTDB lineage: Bacteria > Cloacimonadota > Cloacimonadia > Cloacimonadales > WRIO01 > JAGOCT01. The sequence goes on from CAZNKI010000049.1 coordinate 14,458, forward strand.
CCGATAAGATCTAATCCAATTTTAAGAATATTTTTTATTCCGAGAATCAGATAAAGCCTTGCATAGGTAGTATCTTTTGTTCTTTTATTAAGTATCGCGCAATCATGGTAGTATTTATGTAACATACCAGAAAGTTCCTTGAGGTAATCACAAACTCTATGCGGTTCACGATGTTCTGCAGATGTTATTAAGATTTCCTGAAAGTCCTGCAATTTTTTGATCATTTCTAATTCATCAGGTCTGTTTAATTTTTTTAGTTTTGAGTAATCAATTTCTTTGATTGAGAATTGAGCTTTTTCAGCTTTTTCAATAATAGAGCAAATACGTGCATGAGCATACTGACAGTAATACGCTGGATTTTCTGAGGATTGTTTTTTTGCCAATTCTAAATCGAAATTTAAATGAGAGTTTGGTTTTCTGTCCACAAAGAAGAAACGAGCTGCATCTTTCCCTACTTCTTCAATCAGTTCATCCATTGTGATAATTTTACCAGCTCTTTTTGACATTTTTATTTTTTCACCTTCATTAAACAAGTTAACCTGTTGAAGGAATACAAATTCAAGACGGTTTTCTTCGTATTTAAGTGCATTTAGTGCTGCAATCAAGCGAGGGATATATCCATGATGATCAGGGCCAAGAACGTCGATCATTACTTCATAATCTCTTTGATATTTTGTTAAATGATAAGCGATATCAGGAACGAAGTATGTGGGTAATCCATCTGCTTTGAGAAGGACTCTGTCTTTTTCATCTCCAAATTTTGATGCCATGAACCAAAGTGCGTCATCTTTTTCATAAGTGACTTTAGATTCGTAAAGGTAACTGAGAACTTCTTCGATAATTCCCATGGCGCGGATTGCTTTTTCGGAAATCCAGCTGTCAAATTCAACATCAAATTTTTCAAGACTATCTACCTGCATTTCATGAATCTCATCGAGCGCAAACTTCTTAATTTTTTGAATTCTCTCAATTTCACTCATATGAAGAATTCTTGAGCCTTCCATGGTATTGAGTTTAGCTGCAAGATCTTTAACATATTCACCATGATAGGCTTCCATAGGCATTTCACCAATTTTTTCGCCTAAAATTTCTCTAAATCTTAATTCAATGGATTCAGCTAAAATTTCTACCTGATTTCCAGCATCATTAATATAGAATTCACGCGTCGGATCAAATCCAATATACTTCATGATTCTGTACAATGTGTCACCATAAGCTGCGGCACGAGCACTAACAATATTGAGCGGTCCAGTTGGATTAGCACTCACAAATTCAAGAAGTATTTTTTTATTTTGACCGTAATCAGAGTTCCCATAATTTTCTGAAGCTTCAAGGATATCTTTTAAGACTTCAACGAATAGGTTTTTTGAAATTTTAAAGTTTATAAAACCTGGTTTAGCAATATTTACTTCTTCAAAGTGTTTGCTTTTAATTAACTTTACTTTAAAAATTTCAGCTAATTCCATAGGGTTTTTATCATTCAGTTTTGAACTCAATAATGCGACATTGGTAGAAAAATCACCATGTTCTTTAATTTTTGGAATTTCAATACTATAGTTTTCGTTTAGCTCTAATTTTAAGGATTTTGCTGCTTTTTCAATTTCTTTTCTAATAATATCTTTAATCTTCATTTTGATCAGTATCCTGTTTAATATTTTCTTTTAACCATAATTGTTCCATTTTATAGAAATCTCTCATAGCCGTATTAAAAATATGAACAATTACATCACCTAAATCAATTAAAATCCATTTTGCATTATCTAAACCTTCTTTACTAATGACCATGAATTTGTATTCTTTAGCCATATCAATGAGGTAATCCGCGATTGCCCGGTTATGAATATCAGCCGTTCCATTACATACAATGATTGCATCTGTGAAATTAGTTTTTCCTTGTAAGTCAATAAAATTAACATTTTCAGCTTTTTTAGTTTCAAGCCATTCACATATTAATTTAACTTTGTTTTCAGTATTGATTTCCATAACACTCCTATTTTTTAAATCGTTAAATAACGATTGTTTACTTTAATTTCCTTTTTTTTGAAAATACTTTTGATAATCTTTTCCTGCAATAATGATAAAAGGAACAGGAGAAGAATCATTTAAAGCATATATTACCTGATTAATTCCTGTCATTTCTTTAAGGCGCTCCAGTTCGTTTTGATCATTAACTTTTACTACGATAATACTTTCTTTGTAAATGAACTTTCGTGCATTTGCAATTTGGATCACATCTATATTTTTATTACTTATTGCCTCAGAAATGTTTGCAGCTACTCCCTGATAACCACAGCCATTAACTAAAGCAATTTTAATTGCGGGAAACTGATCTTCTTTGTTTTCAGTGATATTCCTTTTGAAATAAAACTTATAAGCAAAGAAAGCAAATCCAGCAAGAATAATCAAAGTAAGCAAAATAATGACTACTTTTAAATTAATTTTTGCCAAATTATTTTTTATAGGGTTCATTGTCAAACTCTTCTTTTAATTTAGTGTATGCATCATCAAAAGCTTCTGGTATGACTCTTGTTCCGTTAATTGAGTGCATAAAATTGCAATCGCCATTCCATCGAGGAACAATATGAACATGAAGATGTTCATCAATACCCGCTCCAGCAGCTTTGCCAATGTTGATGCCAATATTAAAACCATCGGGATGATAGACCTTTTGCATTATTTTTTCAGTATGGCTTAATAATGAAAACAAGTCTGAGATCTCATCATTATTGAGTTGATGGAGATTTGATACATGATTGTTGGGGACTACCATTAAGTGGCCATTATTGTAAGGATAAAGGTTCATAATTACGAATGAGTAATCTGTTCTGTATAAAATCAAATGATTTTTATCATCATTCATATTCGGTTTTACACAGAAGATACAATCATTTTCTTTCTTTGAAAGAATATATTTTAAACGCCAAGGTGAATACAAAATATCACTCATTGATCAATTTCTCCATATAAGTAAGAATCGAGTTTTCTTTTAATTCTTGATTAACGACAATATTATTCGCTTTTAAAACACAGTTTTTATTGATGATAGCATTGTCTAAAAATGAGTTTGGACCTATGATAGAATTTTTTCTTATAACAGAATTGCCTCTGATAATTGAATTTGCATGAATCACAACATCATTATCAATTAATGATTCTTCAGATATAATTACAGAGGAAGGATTCTCAATGACGACACCCATATTTAGCCATTTTAAATTAATTCTTCTATTAAATTCAGTTTCAAGTTCAGCTAATTGTTCTTGAGAATTCACTCCAGCAGCTTCAGAAACATCATCAAGTATAATTGAGTCAATGCGTTTACCTTCATTGTAGAAAATCTCAAGAACATCAGTAAGATAATACTCATGTTGCTCATTATTGTTGTTGATTTTATTTAATGCATCAAACAAAGACTGAATATCAAAACAATAAATTCCTGTATTTACTTCTTTAATAGATCTTTGAACGTCATTTGCATCTTTGTATTCGACAATTTTTTGAACCTGATCATTTTTATCTCTAATCATTCGCCCATATCTGCCTGGCTCATCAAGAAGCATTGTTAAAACAGTGCAGTAAGATTTATTTTCTTTATGAAGTTTGTACATTTTTTGAAGAGTTTCTGCCTTTAAAAGAGGGACATCGCCACACAGAATAAAAACTTCACCTTGGTCAGTTTTAAAGACATCTTCAGCCATTTTAACGGCATGCCCTGTACCAAGTTGTTCTGTTTGTTCACAGAATAATAATTCTGATTTTTGTTTAATAGAATCGATCACGGATTCTTTTTTGTATCCAACAACGACGCAAATTTTGTTGCAATTTGCAGTCAATGATGTTTCAACAACTCTTTGAACAAGACTTTTACCAGCTAAGGAGAAGGTTACTTTTGCTTTATCTGACTTCATTCTTGTCCCTTTACCTGCAGCAAGTATTATTGATGCTAAAGTGCTCATATTAACCTCTATTTAAAATTTGATAAAGTTCGTTTATCGTTTTATTTAACACGGGATGTATAACTTCAGGAGCTATTTCATTGATACAAGATAGAACAAAGTTTCTTTCTTGCATTAAAGGATGTGGAACTTGAAGATGAGGATCATTGATAATCAAATTATCATAGAGAATAATGTCAATATCAATGATTCTAGGTTCCCATTTTATATTTCTGATTCTACCCATTTCCGTTTCAATAGATAAAACTAAATTTAATAAATCATCAACTGATAAATCAGTATCAATTAGGATCGCTGTATTCAGAAAATCGTCCTGATTTTCATTACCCCATGCTTTAGTTCTGATATTAGAACTCTTTTTTATCAGCGAAATCTTCTGATGACATGTGATATGATGAATCGCTTGATTCAGATTTAACTCAAGGCACCCAATATTTGTTCCTAAGGAAAGAATTGCCATCATAAATGATTATCTCTTACGATTCATTTCAATAGCAACTGATGATAAATTTCCGTTTATAGGAACACCAGGCTTTTCGATTTTAACCTCTATTTCTGTTAAGAGTGAGAATTTCTCAAGAAGTCGGTTAAGGATTAGGTTTGCACAATTTTCGAGAAGCATGAACTGTTCATTTTCCATTATCTGCTTAATTTCATCATACACTTTTGTATAATCGACAGTTTGATCTAAATGCTCTATTGACATATCTAATCCATGATCTGTAAATAAAGTTGTGTTCACGATAAATCTTTGACCCAGTTTTCTTTCTTCAGGATAGACACCATGGTAACCGTAAAAAATCATTTCCTTTAAATGGATTTTCATAAATTACCTCTTATTTGATTTCTTTTTTAGAAATTTGTATTGATTTGTTTTTTGCGATGTATTTGTCGAATAATTTAATAATAAGGGCAGAAGGAATGATACTTGAAAATGCTATGATAATGCTATAAGATTCTTTTAAATGTATAACATAATGAGCAATAATAAAGAAGAGAGTAATAAGAATAATTGGAAGTATAAAAATTATAAAGGAAGACAACAATCGAATAGAAGAATTGATATGTAAAACAACTATATCATCTTGTTTGAAATCCTGAGTATTCTTGAATGTGAGTGCTGGATTGTTTTTTGTCCCGCAGAATGATCCCATTGAACAACTTTTACAACCTTCTAATGCGAGTCTTTCAATTTTGACAATTTTTTGATCGGCATATACTACTTTTCCAAGTTCATCATCGCTAATAAGTGAATCGTTGTTACATTGAGTCATTATTATTTCTCACTTTGTTAATTATATTTGTTGTTGATTTTCCTTCTTTAAAAGAGAGACTCATCACTTTGCCATTTTTTGCCAGAACGATATCTGAGCCAATGATTTGATCAGGAGACCAGTCGCCTCCTTTTACGAGAACATCAGGTTGAATTTTATTGATAAGGTTGTAAGGTGTATCTTCATCGAAAATAATCACATAATCGATAGACTGTAAGGCAGAAAGTACGATTGCGCGATCTTCCTGGCTGTTCACCGGTCTGTCAAAGCCTTTCAATCTTCTGATTGATGCATCACTGTTCAGCCCAAGTATGAGGATATCCCCACATGATTTGGCTTCTTCAAGATAAAGAACATGTCCAGAATGAATGATATCAAAGCAACCATTTGTAAAAACAATCTTTTTTCCTTTATGTCTATTCAGATGAATCTGTATATCATTAAGACTAATAATCTTATTCTGGCAATGAGACATTATTTATCCATTCATTAAATCTGTGTAATCGATTGATTTTTTAATATCTTTTAGCGTTGCTGGAGTGATTCCCATTTTTGAACAGACAGAACCTGCTGCGTGGTTTGCAATTGTTGCAGATTCAATGATGTCACATCCGCAAGCCAGGCAAAGGGTTAATGTGCTAATAACAGTATCACCAGCTCCTGATACATCAAATACTTCGCGAGCAAATGTTGGGATATGTGTTATTTGAAGATTTTTATCAAAGATCAGTAATCCCTTTTCACCACGTGTTACAATAAGATACATCGGATTAATTCTTTCAAATACTAATTCTGCTGCGTGATGTAATTCTGAATCATTAAGGATTTCAAAACCAAGATTTTTTTGAAGTTCCAGAAAATTTGGTTTAAAGACAGTGACATCTTTATATTCGAAAAAGTTTTTATATTTTGGGTCAACAGTTATTGGAATGTTGTTGATTCTTGCAAGTTGAATGATTTGCTTAATAAGGTTTTCAGATAGTAGTCCTTTGTTATAGTCTTCTAAGATAATCGCTGAATAGTTTGCAATGTTATCATTTAATGTATTTATTATTGAGTCTTCAATATTTTTATCAATAAAATGTCTTTTTTCAAAATCGCAACGAACGATTTGCTGATGAGCAGCCACTATTCTACTTTTTAGTGTGGTAGGACGATCAGGATCTTTAAAAAGAAAATTATTGGAGTTGATATCATTAAGTAGTTTATTTAATTTATCAGCATAAACATCATTGCCTGTAACTCCATAAGCGTCTGTTTTTGCTCCAAGCGAAGTGAGATTATGAATAACGTTAGCTGCACCACCGAGTCTAAATTCTTCTTTTTGGACATCGACGACAGGTATCGGCGCTTCAGCAGATATTCTGTCTACTGATCCCCAAATATAGTGGTCTAACATTAAATCACCAATAACGGCGATTCGTTTTTGAGGAAATAGTTCAAATAAATATTCTAAATTCATTCTGCCTTCTTTTAAAGAACAGGATACATTCCTGAAAAACACGCATAACAATAGTTATCTGGCTTTGATACAGCTTTTGATAAGTCATCTTGCGAGATATGCTTTAAAGTTTTGATAAATAAATAGTCGCAAATCTCATCAATGCTTTTTTTATTGGCAATTAATTCTTCTTTAGTCGGTGTATCAATGCCATAATAACATGGGAATTTAACTTGAGGTGACCCGATTCTGAGATGAACTTCTTTAGCTCCAGCATCAATAATCATCTTAATAATTTGTCTAATCGTGGTACCTCTAACAATTGAGTCATCAATAAGTACGACAATCTTGTCTTTAAATAAATGTGGTAATGTATTGAATTTTTGTTTGGCAGATTCATCACGGATCTTCTGCTCTGGTTTTATAAATGTTCTTCCAACATAGTGGTTTCTAATAAGCCCATAAGTAACTGGAATTTTTTTATAATTTGCATAACCATGAGCGATGAAATTTGATGAATCAGGTACTGGAACGACAAGATCAGGAGTAAAGTCATCATTTGCTGCAAGGAGTTCGCCAATTTTTTGTCTGACTTTGTATACATCTTCATTGAAATCGAAACTATCAGGTCTTGAAAAATAAATATGTTCAAAAATACAATGCTGATTGGTTTCTGTTATACGGTAATCTTTCAAATCATGATTTATATGTTTTATACCTCTTTCGTTAACAATGATGATTTCAGAGGGCTTAACTGTTTCTATATATTTTACATCAAGGATATCTAATGCGCATGTCTCAGAAGCAACAGCTATGGTGTTGTCTTCTAATTTTCCCCACGACATTGGTCTGAATCCATAAGGATCTCTGAACATATATAACTCATTTCGCGTCATCAAAACAGTAGAAAATGCACCTTTTACTACTTTCATAAATTGTTCAATTGCTGAAACGATCTCTTTTCCTTCTTTTTCAACAAGATAGACGATGTATTTTAAAATTAGTTCTCCGTCATTGCTACTATTAAACCAAACTCCTTTAGATTCCAAATTTCTTCTAATGTCGAAGTAATTGACAATATCTCCATTACTGGCTAATGCATAAGTCGGACCGCCAAGCAACTCTACAATATGAGGTTGTGAATTTGTTGCAGTTGAAGAACCTCTGGTAGGATATCTCACATGCCCAACCGCAATGTTTCCTGGTAGCTGTTCAATTTGGTCTGGAGTGAAAACATCCTTTACTAATCCCATTTTTTTTACAAGACGAATAGTCTTTGAGTCACTAACTGCCATTCCACAACTTTCCTGTCCGCGATGTTGTTCAGCAAACAGACCTTTTGCAGCAAGATCAGCTGCATTGTTATGATTGAAAATACCAACGATTCCACACATTTGTATATCCTTATTTATTTTTCTTAAATATTAGTTTGTTTTCTTTGCCACTGAATAATCTCTTGATATTTGGTATATGTTTGATTACGATAAAAGAGACAATTATTATGACGAAAATCAGTCGATACAACTCTCTCATGTAGATTTCGTCAATTGTATATTTAAAGGCAATGATTTGACTGGTCAGTAAGATTGCAGCTGCAATCAATGATGAAAGAGAGACGTATCTTGTCAGAAACAAAACAACTGCAAAGCTGAATAGAGCTGCAAAAAAGGGGAGAGGGATTATTGCGGCACAAACGCCTGCTGCTGTTGCAACGCCTTTTCCACCTTTGAATCCAAGAAAGACGGTGTAAATATGTCCAATAATTGCCATGAATCCAGCGAGAACAAAAAACCATTCACCTTGATTGACATATAAGAACTGAGCAAACATAATTGCAGCGTATCCTTTGAAGATATCAATAATTAGAACAACTATTCCAAGTTTTGCTCCAAGAATTCTGAATGCGTTTGTTGCTCCGACATTTCCTGATCCATGTTGCCTAATATCAATCTTTTTGAATATTTTCCCACACAAATATGCTGTAGGAATTGATCCTAAAAGATAGGAAACAAAAACTACTAAGTTAATAGATAATATGAGGGACATCATCTGTTTTACCTCTTAATATTAATTTTATCGTTGCACCTTCAAATTTGAACTGCTCTCTAATTTGATTTCGGATATATCGTCGATAATGTACAGGGATCAGTTCAGGATGGTTGGTAAAGAAGATAAAAGTAGGAGGATTGGTGCTTTGTTGCGTTACGTAATATACTTTAATATGTTTTCCTGACTTGCATGTTGGTGGGTTTTGTTTGATGACTTTTTCCATAAATTCATTTAACTGAGAAGTAGGAATTCTTCTATGGCTTTCTTCCCATACTTTGAGAATCATTTCAGGAACCTTGTGCACTCTTTGTCCTGTTAGAGCAGAAATGGACATAATTGGGGCATATTCGAGGAAAGGGAATTCATGTTTTATTTTCTTTACATATTCATTGTAAGTTTTTGTTTCTTTATCCTCGATAAGATCCCATTTATTCAATAAAATCATAATATTTTTAAAGTTTCTCTGCGCATAAGCTGCAATTTTTTGATCTTGTTCAGAAAATGATTCATAACTGTCTAAAACGAGTATAATGATATCAGCCCGATCAATGCTTTCTATCGTTCTCATAGAACTAAAGTAATCCACTCCGTACTTAATACGATTTTTTTTTCTTAATCCAGCCGTATCAATGAAAGTGATGCGTTTGTCATTAAAATCTAAATGAAGATCCACAGAATCTCTGGTCGTGCCAGGTATATCTGTCACAATAACTGTGTTTTCGCCAAATATTTTATTCATCAAAGATGATTTACCAACATTTGGACGCCCAACAACAGCTACACGAATGTTTTCTTTATCGTCAGGAACTTCTTCTTCAAAGACTTCAGGCAGAATTGAAACGAGATTATCAAGAAATGCTCCTGAATTTCTTCCTGATGCTGCAGCAATACCAATAGGTTCACCTAATCCGAGATTATAGAATTCAAACAAGTCAAGTTCATCTTTTTCATTATCCACTTTATTAACGACAAGAAGAACTTTATCTCGCTTAGGGGAAAGTATTCTTGCTATATGTTGATCGTGGTCTGTAATGCCTGTTTTGACATCGGTAAGCAAAACAATTACATCTGCTTGTTCTATAGCGATTTTTGCCTGAAGCTGGATATTTTTATCCATCGGAAGGTTGGAATCAGGAATAATCCCTCCTGTATCAACAACGATGAATTCTCTGTCATTCCATTCAACAATTTCGTATTTTCTATCTCTAGTAATACCTTCTTCAAAATCGACAATTGCGGATCTTTTTCTGCACAATCTGTTAAATAAGGTAGATTTTCCTACATTTGGTCTTCCAACAATTGCTACAATTGGTTTTTTCTTATCTATCATTTTACCACTTCTTTCATTTTTGAAGTCATTTTAAATATTACAACATTTTGTCAAACTAATAATTGTGATGTAAATTTAGAATATATTTTTAACAAAGATTAAAAAAAATGAAATGATAATAACTCTCAACTTCATTAAGAAGTTGTTAAGATTAAATGGAACAAATATTTGTATTTGAATCTATTTCATTAGGAGCATTTTATGAATATCAGTTTTATTATGATATTGAAGACGCATGAAATAGATCCCTGAGCTAATACTATTATTTTCTTCATTTTTGCCATCCCAACTAATTTGATGTTTTCCCGCTGTCTGATTTCCTTTGAATAGAGTTTTAACAAGCTGTCCTTTAATGTTATAAATTGATAAAACTAAGTTTTCTTCATTATTTTGAAGATTGTATTCAATAGTTGTTGATGGATTAAAAGGATTTGGGAAATTCGTAATATGAGATGCCGGCAAACTAATAGAAATATTGTCATTAGCCACTACATTATCTTCATTATAAACGATAAAATGAGAGTTAGCCAAAATATATTTGTTGTTATATGAATTTATTGATATCGAATTGCTAAAAGGATCATTCCAGTAATTTGAATAATAGGGAATATCAACTAAATGAAATTGATTATTAACCAGTTTTTTTAGATTAGTATTTGATAAAGCCCAAACGTTGTTTTGCTTATCAATTGAGAAATTATAGTTTGGATAGAATTCATAAGTGTGCAGTATATGCTCATCCTGATGATATAAACAAATATTTGTTGAATAGTAAATATTGTTTGGCGTAAGAGCAACAACCTGGTTTATTGATGGATTATTCAAGTAATTATATAAATGATTAGTCTCTTGCTTATAACAAATAATTCCCTGAGGAGTAGCAAACCAAATATTATTTTGATTATCTATTGATAATTCTGAACGTATTGTTGTATAAATGCCTGAGATATAATTAATCTGATTATTTTCAAAGTATGCCAATTTTCCATTAGCAATCATCCAAGGTCGATTGTTATGGTCAAAGCATAATGAAGTTAAGCTAATGATAGAATAGTCATTTAATGAAGAGAATATCGTCCAATTTTGCCCGTCAAATTTTATAAATCTTGTGTATGAAGAAGATAACTGAAATGCCCAAAAATTATTATCATAATCCATAGCAATGTCAGTGATATCAAATATATTTAACCCAATATTATCCGAATTAAACTCAGTCCATTCACCATTATGAAGTTTAAAAATAGAATTATATGATTTGATCCATACAGAATTATCATTTTTTGAAGTTGTGAATAATTGAATTAATGGAGTATTAAGATTGCCAGGATATAATCTTATGCTATTAAGAAAATTTGAATTATTAGAGTAATAAGCTAAAGAATTTTGTGTCCCAACATAGATGTAATATGGAGATGCTGTGATGCCCGTTACATTTGAGATATAAGTTCCTCTTACAATAAAATCATCGATATTCAAATAATCAAAATGATAATTGGTTGATTGAAAAAAGAGAATATTCTGGTGAGCAAATAGATTTTTAACATTTATTAGTTGATTGATTCTCTCACAAGCTCCATCGATTATTTTATATAATCCATTGTTATTTCCAATCCAAAAAATTCCATTTGGAGACTGGGCAATAGAATTAATTTGACTAATATCAACGGAATCAATAGTTGTAGTCATTGTCCATGAATTATTCTGAAAATGCAATAATCCGTTAGTTTTTGTAGCTATCCAAATAGAATTATCTTGAGCATCTTGCATTATTTCATTGATACCAGACAGATCTATGCCTGTATTTTCATTATTGTATAAGCCAAACGCTTCTGTATACATATCAAAACATAAAATCCCTTGGGATTGAGTTGTGATCCAAATTAAATCAGAACTATCTCTGAATATTTTATACTCGTTATAAGATGACTCATACTTACCTGTATGAAAAACTGTTGTTAAACCATTATCGAGAAGATTTAAAAGTATTTCGGAAGAATCACTTTTACTTACAAACCAGAATCTTTCTTGACTATCAACACAAATGTTAACTATGTTTTTTGATAGGTAGATATCACTATTGTCATAAGTTGCTTCATTCGTACTAAGATTGAATTTAACAAATCCATGAATACTTGTAAAGTAAAGGATTTGATCCTGATAAATCAGATTTGAAATTGGTGATCCATAAGAATAAATCATCGACGTATTCTCTGCTGTTAGGAAAGAGAATGAACTAAATAACACAATAAAAAAAATAAACATAATCAATGTTTTCATATATCCTCCAAATAAATTATTAATTTTTATATTCAATTATATTAAAATATTGTCAATACTTTTTTGTGTTTTTTTTATCAATTCATAGCCAAACTTGAGAAAATCCAGAAAAATAATCAATTTGTTTACTTGAATACTACAGATGACTCATTAATCGATGCCCTCAATCCTGTAGAAAATGTAAATTTTTAAAGAATCAAAACAGAATAAAATCAAATATTAATGAGTAAGAGAAATAAAAAAGTAAGAAAAATCAAATACAGAATAATGAAAATTCATTTATTTGAAAAAATAGGCATACCCCGAAAAAATCAATACAAGATTGTCACAAATCCCTTTTAATAAAGAAAGAACAAGCTGTTTCTCGGCAAAAATAAGACAGTTCACCAGAATTTGATT